>NZ_AUCC01000023.1 GCF_000429565.1 Arsenophonus nasoniae DSM 15247 | reverse complement strand
AATACTGACCCGTACCAATGTATTTTATGTGGAAACCGATTGCGGTTTATGAGTGCGGAAAAAGGAATACACGCCGTCACTTTACTGTCAGAAAGGCGGGATAAAATGGTCAAAAAACGATGGTTACAAACCGCAGCCTAGGAGCAGTGTGCCTATTATTAGGTTTTTAGATGATAATTTAACCGAATTACTGTTCTCATGGTTAATCAACGAGAAAACTGTCTGAATTTAATAGAAATATTGAGTTCAAAACACCTCCATTAATGCCTTACTGTATTGATTGAGATTCCTAACCATCAAGCTTAGCGCGGAAAAACTGACAATCACACTCATTAATATCAATAAAAAAGGTAAAATATATTTTTTCATCATATCATCTGTTATCCAAAAAGATCGCTATTATTTTTTAGTAATCCCTCAACCTGACGATCAACTTTAATTTTAATTTCATGTTCAATTTTGACATTCATATTAATATTTATTGGTTTATCCGGTGTTGCTACCTCTAACCGGACACAACTTGTTAATAAAAATGCTCCTGACAACATCAGCATATACCAAATTTGCGTTTTCATTACTGGTTTTCACCTTTTTTGATCGAAATATTTTTTTCTAACCAATCACCCAAATTATTACCAAACTGTAAACTGCGCCACAATTGAAAGATATTTTCTTGATGGCAATAATTTAAATGAACTTGCCGATTTTTGCTCTCTAAAGGATTAAAGCCATAAATTTGAGCATTGATGTTAATGTCCCCCAGATTACTCAGGCTAATTTTGGCTTGACTTCGATTTATTTCCAAATAACGTAACCATGCCATAGCAACTCTAGCAGATAAATTATTTTCACCGATAGAATCCACTAACTCTTTTCCTAATCTTAAAGTAATATTGCCTGAATTTGCTAACCACCCTTCTTTCACGATCCAATCGGGATTATCCAGAAAGAAAGGTAATTGGCCACTTATTTTTCCTGACATCGCAACCTGAGAAGAGGTTCTAAGGCGAGTTAATAGTTGACTTAAATCTATCCGATCAATAGTCAGTATGGCTGGTGCTATTTGTGGCCAACGCAACTTAGCCAATCGAACAGCACCGCCTAACAGATCAATGTTAACTTGCCGTAGCTCTAGGGGAAATTGTGCCGTTGCCGGATAATAACCATACAGATCGGCCGCTATATTTTGCATATCAAACAGACTCTTAATCTGTTTGATCCTAATTTTTACTGGCAATTTCGTGCCCAACTGCCAGCGACTATTTTGTAAACGCCACGGTAAAATAAAATCAATCCCATTAATACTCCCCTCTTTTAACCATAATCCAGCATTAGCAACCGACCAATGTCCACCAGCAATCACTCCTTGACCTCGTGCTACCGAAAACGCCGCTTGAGCATAAAAATTACCTTCTCGCAAAGTGATAGCCAAATCTGGCGGGATCAAAGATTGAAAAGCTAAGACACTCTGCTTTTGCCAACGGGCATTTCCGCGTAATCTCACGCCATCCCAACGAATAAAAAATGGAATCGGACCGATTTGTTGTGCTGAGAGTGCACCGGTTAATTGAAAATCAGCTGGATTGTGGCCAATTAATTTAGCTGAGATTGTTGAGGCAGGCAAAAAGCTCTCATTACCAAACTGTATTCTATCAGTATGTAAAATAAGTTCACCGGCAAAGTTAGCTTGTTTAGCATCGCGTTGCCATTTCAATGGTTTTAAAAGTGTTAAACGGGGTTGAATCATATTGAGCGTGCCATACTGAATTTTATCAAATCCGGTATTCAATCTGTTTACAACCAGTAAAGAGTTAATCCAGTAACCATCACCACTAAGATCCCAATTAGCTTTAAGGGGATGCAATTGGGCATTTCCCCAATAATGCCATCGCCATTGACCTTGGTCTGGTTTAAAATTATTGGCTTGACCATCAAAATGTAATTTTACTTTACCCCAATAACTATCTGTTGTCGTTGCAATTGCTTGCAAACGACCTGTTACGCCTTCCGCCGTCAAATAAGTACCCGCTAGTGGCAAACGTAGTTCGTTAAGAGTTAATGTTTTATTTATCTCGCCATACATTCGGATTAACGATGATGGTAAAAAAGTAATACGCGGCGAGAGCAATGGTCCAGAAACTAAGCTTGGTACTCGCATATCAATAATCAGATCATTAATCTTAATCTGTCCCATTAAATGAAATGGAATATGACTATTTAGCCAATCTAATTTACCCTGCTCAACAACAAGCACTAAATTAGCTTTGCCTTTTCCCCCGGTTGTCAGCATATTAGCGCGACCACTAATACGCATATTGGTTAAACTGTCACGCCAATTAGCTAGCTGAAAATCAATTTTTCCTGATAATAATTGATCACCATTTTGCCAACGCCACTTTCCTTCCTTAATAGTCAAATTCTGATCATCTAATTGCCAAGGCAGATCGAGCAATGGCCTTTGCGACTGTTGTTCTGTTAATTGCAAAGTGCCTGAGCCATTTGACCAACTTAACTGCCCAACTAGCGGTTTAGCGTAGTGATTAGTGATTAAAGTTGCGTCAATTTTTCCATGTTCTGGTATTAATGTTGCATTCAATGGTAGCGCGACATTACCGGTTAAATTAACCGTATCTCCATTCAATCGAAGAAAAAAATGCGTTATATTGAAATAATCTGCCGCTGTTGTTCGTGCGACAAGTTGTATATTTTCACCTTGATAATTGATATCTAACCGATGACTTGGGCTTACTTGTAACTGAAGTTTTCCAGCTAAAAATGGCCAAGGCTGTAAAACGAATTGCTCAATAGTTAATTCTAATGCCGGAATTGCTGTTAGGATCTGTTTTATATCTATTTCAGCTGGAGCGGTTTGATTATCTTTTAACTGGGATAAGCAATTATTATCACTCACTAAAGATTGAGTATGAATTATCCATTTTGTTGGCCATTTAGCCCTAGTAGAAGCGGTTAATTGATTTACCTTGATCCATTCACAGTTGCCTAATGTGACTTTAATATCGGCCACCACAATTCCTTTACCTGTGATTTTTGGTACAGACAATGACAGTATTGCACCTTTAGGTAGCCATAGTTGACTGACTCTAGGTAGCCAATGAGGTATTGAAAGCCAGCTGATAAGAGTAATAAAAAGTAAGGTAATGAATAGCAAAATAATATATTTTATTAATTTAGGCATTCTACTATTCCTTTGTTTAGCTCAAGCTTACTAAAACCATAATAATGGATTTTTAATATTCATCCATCATATTGATACTTGATCACCTGCGTTAAGCATAATATCAACAAATTTTTATCCATCAATTCATATTATTCTCTATTTGTGCCATTCTATTAACAGCCAGCATATTTATCGCTACAGGTGCAAAAGTGATACTCATTTTATATTGGAGCCTGCAATGAAAGTCGTTTCTTATAGTACAAAACAATACGACCGCATCCATTTCGATCAAATCAATAAACAGGGTAATTTTAATTTTGATATTGAGTACTTTGATTTTCCACTCACACCACAAACCGCTAAAAATGCCGCTGGCGCTGATGCTGTTTGTATATTTGTTAATGATGATGCCAGTCGCGCAGTCCTAAAAGAGCTGGCGAAGCTGGAAGTCAAAATTTTAGCTTTACGTTGCGCCGGATTTAATAACGTCGATTTAGCGGCAGCAAAAAAACTGGCTATTCAAGTCGTGCGCGTACCCGCCTATTCTCCCGAGGCTGTTGCTGAACATACGGTGGGTTTGATGCTTTGTCTAAATAGACGTATTCACCGTGCTTACCAACGTACTCGAGATGCCAATTTTTCACTGGAAGGATTAACCGGTTTTAACATGCATAATCGTACCGCTGGCATTATCGGTACAGGTAAAATCGGTTTAGCGACATTACGTATTCTTAAGGGTTTTGGTATGAAATTACTAGCCTATGACCCCTATCCAAGTGAGGCAGCATTAAAACTTGGTGCTAAATATGTTGATTTAGATGCTTTATTAAAGCATTCAGATATTATTAGCCTTCATTGTCCATTAACAAAGGAAAATCATCATTTACTTAACGAACAATCCTTCAATAAAATGAAAGACGGGGTTATGGTGATTAATACCAGCCGCGGCGGTTTAATTGATTCTAATGCTGCTATAGAAGCGCTAAAAAAACAAAAAGTTGGCGCCTTAGGTATGGATGTATACGAAAATGAACGTGAGCTATTTTTCGAAGATAAATCGAATGATGTGATCCAGGATGACGTTTTTCGTCGTTTATCTGCCTGCAACAATGTTCTATTTACTGGCCACCAAGCTTTTTTAACCGAAGAAGCACTCAATAATATTAGCGAAACAACCCTACAAAATATCAAACAAATCGCGAAAGGAAAGCCGTGTGCTAACAAAATTGAAGCTTAATTTTTTACCGTAGATTATTGGCAAATGACGGCTTAATCGCACTCATTTGCCGATAATAACAGCATAAGTTCTTAACATAAATTTTGCGATACTTGTTTAGCACTTTTTTTATTAGCTAGCGCTTTTACTATAAATATTTTTAAACAACATGAAACTAATAATCCGATAAACATGATCACCGCAAAAATCATCATCATTGTTATATAACTTCCCGTTTTACTATGTAACAAAGATGCCAACGAAGAACCGGTTATACCTGCAATCGCCCAAGAGGTTAAGATATAACCATGGATTGCACTAACTTGTCGCGTACCAAATAAATCACCAATATAGGCGGGTAACGTAGCATAACCACCACCGTAACAGCTGGCAATAAAATATAATATACATTGAAATATTACGATACTGTTTATTGCAGGTAAAAAATAAAAAGCAATAATTTGACCAATAAAAAATAGGATATAAGTACTAGGCCGACCAATAAGATCCGAAAAATATGCCCAACCAATTCGTCCTAAACCATTAAACAATCCAAATATGCCAACAATACCACCTGCAACCACTGCCGATACTCCCGTAATTTCCTGCGTCATAGGGGATATCACCGAAATTAAGGCGATACCACACAGAATATTAATAAACATCATTAACCATAATCCGTAAAAATGGCCATGTTTTAACCGCTTCATTGGCCATCATTGGAAAAAGTCCATTACGTAATTTGTTTTTAGGTTGCTTACCCATTTTTAATTCTGTTTGCAAAAATTTGCCATCATTGGCAGGTACTTCTAGATACAATGCAGAAAATAACATAACCACCGCGCAAATAATGGCTAGCACTGCGAACGTTGCTGAAACACCTAATGTTGGTATGGTAAATGGTAGTATAAGGTCAAAATTAAGAATTGAAATAATTTGCCCGCCACTTATCATAATGGCCATAATTGGCGCCCCCAAGAACGCACCCAATCCGAATCCCATTATTGCTAAACCCGTTGCCAATCCTCGCCGATCTGGAAACCATTTCATCAATGTTGCTACTGGTGTCACATAACCAGTTCCTAAACCTATTCCACCAATAATGCAAAATAGATAAACAAGCCACATGCGTAATGTATTGTCAGCAATAAAATCTGAGGTTACCAAACTAATTCCACCCTGACCTATTGCCCATAAAACACATGCTACTAAACCGGAAAAACGCGGTCCTCTTTTCTCAACAACATGTCCTATCATAGCGGCAGAAATGCCCAAACAAAAAATCGACAAACCAAAAGGAATGCCAGCCTGAAACTCACTCCAACCAAATTCATCCATGAAAGGGGCTTTAAATACACTCCAAGCATAAATAATACCTAAAGAAGCATGAATACCAACAGCAGAAAGCGCAATACCCCAACGATTTTTCATTTCATTCCTTATTATCATAATTAATAATGAAATTATCTTACCGCGTTACTATAAACATAAGATGATCTAACTCATTAAAAATGATAATGATTTTTGCAATGTAATATTTTAATTCCTAGATTGCCCTAATAGTTAGACATTGATAATTAATGGCTTATTTTTACGGCAAAAATGAGTGGAAATGTGAGGTTGCTGATAAGATAATGTAATAAAAAATATTAATGAATTAATTTTTCAAGCCGTATTTCTCCATTTTGTAAATTTTCAACCGGCATCCAACCCAGTTTTTGATAAAAACCACAGGCACGGCTTGCCGCATCAGTCGTTAACCAAATTTTTTGTGTTGTTGAAAAAGAAATGTTTCCGCTTTGATCAATAAAGTTTTACCAAAACCTTGCCCTGCAAACTCAGGACGAACAAATAAAGCAAAAATACTGCCTTGCTGCCTATCGGCCATAGAAAAGCCGATAGGATTGCCAGCCATTTCAGCAATCCAAGCACAAGGAGCCGCCAGCAAAATATCGCGTAATGTGTCAGGCGTAATTCCTTTATCAGTAAGTTGTTTTCTTGAAAGATGATTTTCTTTTACACTGGTTCGAATAGCAAAAAGTGACGCAATATCATTAACATTAGCTAATCTTACAAATTGCTCTAAATTATGGTTTGTCATTTTTTCTCTAACATCAAAGGGTATTGATAATATGCTCTTCCCAATCCATCACTTCAATTTCTCTAACCGCAATATGCCGAACGGATATTTTGGCCTGATGCATGGCTAATTTTGAACCGGTTTTTAATGGATGCCAGGCTGGCAACGATTTTCCTTCAGCAATTAAACGATAGGCACAAGTGAGCGGTAACCAACGAAAGGTAGCCAAATTATCCCGTGTTAGTTTGATACAATCGGGTTCATAACGAAATCTTTCTGCATAGTGTTTGCACTGACAGGTTTTAAGATTTAATTGTTCACATGCCACGTTGGTGAAATAAATTTCATCAGTATCTGCATCCAGTAATTTATGCATACAGCATTGCCCACAACCGTCACATAATGATTCCCACTCTTCATCGCTCATCTGTTCTAAGGTTTTGCGCTGCCAAAAAGGTTGAGACATATAAAATAAAAATCCTCTTATTAGATAACACGTGTTTTTAATACACGATCGTTTAAATGAAGGGTAAGTTCGTCATTAACTTTTAATGGGCCAACACCTTTAGGTGTGCCAGTTAAAATAACATCACCTGGGCGTAAAGTAAAAAAACGCGATATATAACTGATCAAAGGTAATATGGCTGTCAGCATATCAGCGGTATTTCCTTCCTGCCGTATTTGGTTATTAACCAATAAACTTAAACGCGCTTTTTGAGGGTCATCAAACTCATGAGCAGCAATAAATCCAGATATTGGACACGCGCCATCGAAGGCTTTAGATTTTTCCCATGGCTGGCCAGATGCTTTTAATGTTTGCTGTAAATCACGTAAGGTCAAATCAAGTGCTACCGCAAACCCTTTAATTGCTGTTTTAATTCTCTCTAGATCATTTTCCTGCTTTAATGTTGTACCAATCAAAACGGCTAACTCGATTTCATGATGTACCGTCCCTAGCCCTTTTGGCAGCAAAATGGGTTGTGCGATATCACAAAGCGCAGTTTCCGGCTTAATAAAAATGACCGGCTCTTTATGCTGCTTCCCGCTCATTTCTTGCACATGTTCAGCATAATTACTACCTACACAAACCACTTTATTAGCCGATACATCAAGTAAAGCTCCCTGCCAATCATGATGCTAATACATAAACTTACTCCTATTTATTGTTCGCTATACTCAATTTATTATATTTGTTGAGCAATACCGTCAGCCATTAAACAAACAGATAATGAAAAATAGTAAGAGCGATTCCAATGCATGATAGTACGAAAATTATCTGTCACCAGATAGATCCTGCCTTGTGGATCTTTTGGAATAATTAACCAAGTCGGTGTAGTTGACGCTAAATTAGCCATCACAGGAACTTCCACGCCAAGTTTTTTCCATTGCTCAATGGATTTACCGTTTTTCTTTACCCCTGCCAAACCAATATCGAAACCTGCTGGTAACTTAACCTGGGTACCCCAAGGTAAATAGGTTTGCCAGCCTTCATATTTAAGATAATTGGCAATTGAAGCAAAAACATCTGCTTTGTTGTGCCAGATATCAATCTGACCATTACCACTACCATCTATAGCATATAGTAGAAAAGAAGCAGGCATAAATTGCGTTTGTCCCATTGCACCGGCCCAAGAACCTTTTAAACGACGGTTTTTCGGCACATACCCATTGTCCATAATTTTCAGTGCAGCCATCAGTTGTTTACTAAAAAAACGTTCTCGACGGCCATCAAAAGATAGCGTTACTAATGCGAAAATGACATCTTCTTGTCCTTGAATTTGACCAAATTTACTCTCTAATCCCCAAAGCGCAACAATATATTGCACTGGAATACCAAACCGCTTACTCGTTATATCCAATTGATGCTTATTATTATGGTATTGCTGTACTGCCATGCTGATACGTGATGATGGTAAAACTTTTTGTAAATAATTTTCTAAATTGACGCTAGCACGCCTTTCCGGTTGTCTACGATCTGCGGCCACTATTCGCTGAACAAAATAAATATTGGCAAAAGCCCTTGCAATCGTTGCTTCACTTATGCCTCGCTACCTTGCCATTTGCTTTAAATAGGCAACATAAGCTGGAAATTGAGCCAGGCTACGTTTTTTTTCACTGGATGGCGCAGCTATTACTTGCGGTACTGATATTAATAAAACCACTTTAGGCAGCATTGCTATGAGCAAATCACCTATCAATAAGAAACTACCAATAACTACATAAATAAGTTTGAGTCTCATACAGATAATCCTCAAAAATTTTTAATTCAGTATTATCTTATTTTTGCTCTGCCAGTAGTTGAGTTTCCAATTTATCAATTAGGTAGCCATAATCTTCCATCATATTTTCAACTGGAGGCGGAAACTGGAGATAATAACCAACCTCGATGAGTTCCCTTTTAACCCTGTCAATATCAGCATTGGCTAATTTTTGGCGTTCTGTCAAACAGAGGGTCATGACAAATCGGGGAGTACCAAATTGCTCTAATAATGGTTTAGGAACTCGTGAAAAATTGTCTTTTTTTTCTACAAAAAGATAAGTTTGTTCTTTTTTTGCACTACAATAAACTACACAAAACATTCAATTTAGCTCTTTTTTATTAACATGTTTGACTTGCCGGACTAACTAAGTAACTATAACATAATATTGTATTTCCTAATATCATCATCCAAAATTCCACTATGGATCAGTTCAATATGCTGAGTCGAATTCAGATGGCACAATCATCAATCGAACTAAAAGGCAGTAGCTTCACTCTCACCGTTCTTCATATTCATGATGAAGATCCTGAGGCTATTAAAAAAGCAATTCAGGAAAAAATTGACCAAGCGCCTGAGTTTTTGAGAAATGCCCCTGTTGTTTTCAATGTTACTGGTCTATTAAATGCAAATACTATTTTATCTTGCTATAAAATTATTAGTGAGGCAGGTTTAAAGATAGTTGGTGTCAGTGGATGTACCAATACCAAATTGCGCCAAGCGATTACTGATATTGGTCTACCTTTACTTAGTGAAGGCCAAAATCAAAAAACACAAAATAAAAAAACTGCCAATATAGCTCCCACTGAACATGGCAAGACCCGTATTATTACCACCCACGTTCGTTCAGGGCAACGCATATATGCCGCTAATTGTGATTTGATTGTTAACGCTAATGTTAGTGCTGGTGCTGAATTGATTGCTGATGGCAATATACATATTTATGGAATGATGCGAGGTAGAGTTCTTGCCGGCGCATCTGGCGATAATAATTGTCAAATTTACTGTACCCACTTACAAGCTGAATTAGTTTCTATTGCTGACCAATTTTGGTTAAGTGAACAAATTCCTGCTGATTTTATAGGGAAAGCAGCTAGACTTTGTTTGGTAAATAATGAATTGACGATTGATAATATCATTTAGACCTTATTACAGGAATGACTCCATGGCACGCATTATTGTTATAACCTCGGGTAAAGGTGGCGTAGGTAAAACCACATCCAGCGCAGCCATTGCTACCGGCCTGGCCCAGAGAGGGAAAAAAACCGTTGTGATCGATTTTGATATTGGTCTGCGTAACCTCGATTTAATTATGGGATGCGAACGCCGCGTAGTATATGATTTTGTAAACGTGATCCAAGGTGATGCTACGCTCAATCAAGCACTTATTAAAGATAAACGGACTGAAAATCTTCATATACTTCCCGCTTCACAAACGCGTGATAAAGATGCATTAACACGCGAAGGGGTTGAAAAAGTGCTAAATGGACTGAAAAAATTAGATTTTGAATTCATTATCTGCGATTCGCCCGCAGGCATTGAAAGTGGTGCATTGATGGCACTTTATTTCGCCGATGAAGCAATTATTACCACCAACCCTGAAGTCTCTTCTGTTCGTGATTCAGATCGCATTCTTGGTATCATCGCTTCTAAATCACGCCGTGCAGAAAGTGGCGAAGAACCCATCAAGGAGCAACTTTTGCTTACCCGTTATAATCCAGGTCGTGTCACCCATGGTGATATGCTGAGTATGGAAGACGTACTTGAAATTCTCTGTATCCCACTTATTGGTGTGATCCCTGAAGATCAATCCGTATTACGTTCTTCTAACCAAGGAGAACCTGTTATTCTTGATCCTAAATCCGATGCAGGTAAAGCATACAGTGACTGCGTTGACCGAATTTTAGGTAAAAATCGCCCTATTCGTTTTATTGAAGAAGAAAAAAAAGGCTTCTTAAAGCGCTTGTTTGGAGGATAAAACATGGCCTTATTAGATTTTTTCCTGTCGAAAAAAAAATCAACGGCCAATATTGCCAAGGAAAGGCTACAAATTATTGTTGCCGAACGCCGACGTAATGACTGTGGGCCGGCTTACCTACCCGCAATGAAACGTGATATTTTAAAGGTAATCTGCAAATATGTCCAAATTGATCCGGAAATGCTTACGGTACAATTTGAACAAAAAGATGATGATATCTCGGTTTTAGAGTTAAATGTAACTTTACCGGAAATGGACGAAAAAAAATAAATTTGCCAGTTTTTAACACCAAAGTGCCCATCAATAGTGATGGGCATGTAATATAATAATTTAAAAATAAATATCTTTTCACTTGATTATTATCGTTCCACTACCTGCGTTTATCATTTCGTTAGTAAAAAAATTTCCGTTAATAAAATCATCTGCCATTATTTTTCCTCTATTAACGATGCCATAATTTTTTTTTGGCTTGCCTTAAAATCTCAGATTGACTTACTACCTTATTATTAAACTGATAATCTTTTGTTATACGATGAATGACTTCGCCAATATGTCTTATTTTATAAACATTAAAATAAGGAATTAATATCTATCTCACCTTCATTTCTAAATGAGCCAACCGTTACATAAATATTTATTTCATTGGCACTTATTTGGCTACCTTTTTTTACTTGAAATTTTGAATAACCAAAATCATCAACTAACCAAGGTTTGAAATACGCTAAATTATTGTGTGTATTTTTATTATTGATATGATCATATTTTATAAAAAATGGCATGCTACCAGTTCGATAAGTTATGCTGTTTGCTTTAATTTGCGTATTAGCATTAATAATATTATTATAGGCTAATACTTCAACATCCTTAATATTTTTAAAATTAATATTTCCCGAAAAACGCATTGATTTATTCATTGATTGAATTAATTTAATATCACCTATTTTTTGATATTGCTCACTATTAATTTTTCCTACAGCAAGAGTAACACGGTCAGTACCGGAAAATGAACAACTTATACAATTAATTCCTACTGGGTTTGCAATAATAATAGCAGCTTTTGAGCCTAAAATAGCTAATTCGCCAAAAAGCCGAGTTTTTTCTTTACTAGCAATTTCAGCAATAATTAGCTTAGCGCTATGTTCAATATTATTATTGAAGTAAATGCCCTTTTTACCTATATCCATTTTGTTAAAAAAATATGTGATACCCCTATATTATCAACAGGATTAATATTAATAACGGGTTTTAGCTTATTAGCACAATCAGGTAATAAATTATTTAATTTACTATAATCTTTATATTTTGTAATATTGGCGGTAGAATTTTTTATATTATTTTTATCAATAATTATATATGTTCCCTCATTTCTGTATTTATTATTATTTTTTGATTTTTTATCTTCAATTACTAGTTTTGATTTTACAAGATAAAATTGATCTGCATAAATATCAAAAGCCATAATGACCATTATTATAAATATTAATGTTTTTTTCATTGCATCCTCTTCATTAAGATAGTGATGATAAAATAATATTATTTATATTTTTATAAAAATTTATTTTAATTAATAGAAAGAGAAATACAGAAAGGAAAGATATTTTATCTCTAATATTTCAAGATATCGGTTTAAATTAATTACACGATATCTTATACAAATTTAATTCAATATTTATTACGGACTAATTAACCGATTTGTTCTTCAATGTATATCTACACGTTAACAATATAATGCTAATAATTGTTTCAAAGGGTTAGTTAATAGTTGACCACGCCATCCAGCAAGCAGATCGGGTGTATTATGGCTCTTTTTTAATCCCCAATGAATTGCCAATAACTGATTAATTTGACGTCGTGAGGCTAATAACTCAGTATTCAATTTTTGTTGCTCACTAATTTGTTTGGTTAATGTTTTAACTGCCATAAAAGCTTCTCGATATTTAGGGTGATCGATAAGATGATAAAGTGGCTGTGGACACGCTTTTTCTTCAAGGGCATGACACTGGGTAACGATTTGCAATAAATCCTGTCCATGGCATCGGATCTCTTGTCCTGTTAGCCCTATTGTCTGTAGTTCCGTTAAAGAGTTAGGTAAGTAACGCGCTATTTTCCACAGATGCTCTTCTCTAACAACAAAATTGATCGCCAGATCACGCCGACGAGCCTGGTTAAGACGCCAGGCAGCTAATTGCTTAAGACAAGCCAGCTGTTGAGCCCGCAGTTGCCAACTATTTTTGATACTTTTATATGCTTCTGCCGGGGTTAATATCTCTTGCCGACGTAATAAAATACGCTGGCATTCATCTGTTACAGCCGGTAGATAGCCTAATTTATCAACAAGCTGTTGTAGTTTTTCAGCTAAAGGCAATAAAAAAAACACATCAGCGGCCGCATATTGACACTGTTTATCACTCAACGGCCGAACAAGCCAGTCTGTACGTGATTCACTCTTATCTAATGCAATGGTTAAATACTTATTTACTAAGCTAGCAAATCCGCTTGAAATTGGATGGCCAACAAATGCTGCCATGATCTGTGTATCTAACATCGGTTGTGGCACACAAGCTAAATGATGAAAAAATACTTCTATATCCTCACTACCGGCATGTAAGATTTTAGTAACTTTGCCATCGGTTAATAAATTTTTAAACGGCTCCATGTTAGTAATGGCAATAGGATCAATTAATGAAAGTTGCTCACCATCATATAACTGAATGAGACTAAGCTGTGGATAATAAGTTTTTACCCGCACAAATTCTGTATCTAGTGCTATTTTGCTAGCTTTAGATGCTGCTTGACAAACTTCTTTAAGTTGAGCATCTGTCGTAATCAAGTGATAATTCAAAACGTCTTTCTCTTTATGATTTATTTTTAACAACATCGGTTTAGCTCACCACGCAACCGATGCTGTTTTTCTAATTAGCTAAATTAACTTTCAACTGTCTGTGTTATTTAATGATTTTCTGCGGAATTTTGATATTTTTTCTGCTCTTCTTCTCTTAATTGTCGCCGTAATATTTTACCTACATTTGATTTGGGTAATTCAGTACTACGAAATTCAAAAAATTTAGGTACCTTATAAGCGGTTAAATATTGACGACAAAATATTTTTAATATCATCGGCAGTCAGATTCGGATCACTTGCTACCACAAAGACTTTTACTGCTTCACCGGTATTTTCATCTATCACGCCAATTGCTGCATTTTCAATGACTTTGGGGTGATTAGAGATAACTTCTTCAATTTCACTTGGATAAAAATTAAAACCAGAAACCAAGATCATATCCTTTTTGCGATCAACAATTTTGATAAATCCTTTTTCATCGATTGTTGCAATATCACCGGTTGCTAACCAACCATCCTGCAGCACTTCGTCAGTCATAATAGGAGAGCGCCAGTAACCCTTCATGACTTGAGGACCACGCACCAACATCTCACCAGGCTGACCAATTGGAACTTCATTACCATTGTTATCAACAAACTTAACATCAGTAGAAGGCATAGGAAGACCAATACTACCATTATATCGATCTAAATTGTATGGATTAACTGTTACTAATGGCGAGCACTCAGTTAAGCCATAGCCCTCCAGTAAACACTTGCCCGTTATTTGTTGCCACTCTTCTGCCACCGCCTTTTGTACCGGCATTCCACCACCGATAGAAACATGCAAATGTGAAAAGTCAAGCTTTCTAAATTCTTCATTACGTAACCAGGCATTAAATAATGTATTAACGCCTGTAATGCCAGTAAAAGGATAACGGGCAAGTTCTTTGACCGTTGCTGCAATATCCCGCGGATTAGTAATTAGTAAATTTGTCCCACCAATCTTAACAAATAATAAACAATTTACGGTTAAGGCAAAAATATGATACAGCGGCAGCGCCGTCACAATAATTTCTTTACCTAACTGCATAGCTGGCAGGTAAGTTGCTCTGCCCTGCTCAACATTTGCCAACATATTATAATGGGTAAGCATCGCCCCTTTCGCTGCACCAGTAGTTCCACCGGTATACTGGAGAAAAGCCAAATCTTCGCCAGAAATTTCAGGTTTGACATATTGCATACGATATCCCAATTGCATAACACGGCGAAAAGAGATCGCTTGTGGCAAATAATATTTAGGTATCAAACGTTTTATATATTTAACAACAAAATCAACAATAGTTGCTTTTGGCCGAGAAAGTTGATCGCCTAAACGTGTCAGAATGACATGTTTAACTTTTGTATTAAAAACCACTTTTTCTAATGTATGGGCAAAATTTGATACGATGACAATTGCAATAGCCTCACTATCATTGAGTTGATGTTCTAATTCTCTTGGGGTATAAAGCGGATTAACATTAACGACAACCATACCTGCACGTAAAATACCAAAAAGTGCGACTGGATACTGTAATAAATTGGGTAGCATAAGCGCAATACGATCACCTTTTTGCAGACCTAAACCATTTTGTAAATAAGCCGCAAACGCTCGACTGCGTTCTTCCAACTTACGATAGGTCATTATTTCACCCATATTAATAAAAGCAGGGCGATCTGCATATTGAGTAACCATATTTTCTAATAAGTCTGCTAATGATGTTTCAGATACCGGTGCTATTTCTGCCGGAACATCTGATGGATAATTTTTTAGCCAGATTTTTTCCACTGTAATACTCCTGATTTGAAACTAAGTGAAGTAACCGACAAAAATTAATTTGTTAACAAAATACTAACTCAGCATACTAGTTTGAGAACCGTTCTATATTAATGCTGAGATATGTATCACTATTTAATTTCAAATCTCGAATAAGTTTAAGCTAAGCTAACTTATCAGTTGCTATGTTTTGATTAATTTTCAGTTAATTATAAAGGCTAGCAAAATAATTATATATAATATTAATTATAAACTGCTTGGCTTTTATCGAAAACCTAAATACCTTTTACCTTTTTTAGTGCCCAACAGCTCTGAGTAGCACGGCAAAATTTTACTCAACATAAAAACTAGTCAGGGTAAATATAACAAAATATTTACCCTGACTAATTAATAAAAATAACAGTTATTCGGTTAGATAAGTGCGTATTTCAGCCTCACCAACAGGATAACCCCAAGGCCCCCAATTCCAATAATAAGGCGAATTAGGATAATTTGGATACCATGGCGATCCATATCCCCAACCGGAAGGTGGTAATACAACTGATTGCATTTGATTCCAACGTTGATAACCTGACACCGAAATTTTGACATACTGATAGGAAACTAAATCAATTTTTCCTAATTCAATGCCAGTAATTGTCCCAACAACCGTAATATAGCGCCCATTAAAATCGGATGGCTCTAAAAAACGGCCGATATAGGCATATATACGTCCTACTGATGGTGTATTTAATCTTGGTGCAGCATCATATTTACTTAATGGCATCACTGCAATTTCAAGCCGAGTTTGGTTATTACTGTTTAAAACAGAGATCACCTTACCACCAAAGCGCCCTTCTTGACCAATATAAAGCTCAGGAGCCTCGCGCACTGCTGATAAATTTTCAACCGGTGTTGGCGTGGTTCCTTTAATTGAAGCAGGAATAGAGACACACCCAGTTAAGAAAACAACACCAGCCAACAGAGCAACCTTTGTGGCAACCTGGTAGTTTAACTTTATTTTCATAAACCACCTCTTTAAACGGCATAATAATTTAAAACAAGTATCAACGACCGGGTAATTTTTTCCAACTAACCTCATTACGTAAATAAACCGGCTGGGCCTCTTCAACCTTAACTGTTTTACCTTTTTGCCACGCTTGTAAGGCTAAAAGCAACATATCTTGCGCATCCGGTAGATAAATACTACTTTCCAATAAATTTAAATTTGTCGTTCTTAATATAGGATAGGCTGACCAACCTGTCCCGGCAATAGCCCACTGCCCACTTAAACCATTTATTTTAGTTAAAAACTGTTCTGGCTTAAGTACTGCTTCAGTCTCTTCACCCTGCCAAAACCCATCTGGTTTAAGTTGATAACAAGCAGAATAAATTTCTCCCATTCTTGCATCTATCGCGACTAATACTTTTTCTACGCCGGATTGACGATAAGCACCTTGCGCCATCGTTAACAGAGAAGAGATGCCGATCATTGGCAAATCAGCCCCAAATGCTAATCCCTGAGCAATACCGACAGCAATACGAACGCCGGTAAAACTACCTGGACCACGCCCAAAAGCTAAAACATCGATATGTTGTAAATTCAATTGTGCATTAATAAGACACTGTTCTACCATCGGCAATATTTTTCTGGTGTGCTCACGTGGTGAAACGGCATATTGAGTAAAAATTTCACCATCGCGCAACAATGCGACAGAACACGCTTCAGTGGCCGTATCAATCGCTAATATATGGGTTGCCATATTTTAGATCCTGGCTATTTTGATGACCAAATAATTGCTAATACTAACATATTTTGTTGAATAAAATGGTATCAGCAAGAAAAAAGCGGTATGTTATCGCCACTATTTATTTAATTAGTTGATGGCGTTTTTGCTAAAAAGTTAATTACCACTTGTAAACTACGCGTTCTAGGCGAAGGTGGTAAACTATTCAAAAAAACTTCACCATAAGGTCGCGAGACTAAGCGTTTATCACAAATAATAATCACTCCAGAATCATTAACATCACGAACTAACCTGCCAATCCCTTGCTTTAAATTAAGCACCGCATCAGGCAATTGAACATCATAAAACGCATTGCCACCATGTAGTTGGCAATCTTGCATACGCGCTCGCAATAATGGTTCATCTGGCGAAGTGAAAGGCAATCTATCAATAATGACACAAGAGAGAGCATCACCCTTAACATCAACCCCTTCCCAAAAACTGTTGGTTGCTATCAACAATGCATTACCTGCTGCGGTAAATTGTGACAACAATCGTGCTTTACTGGTTTCTCCCTGCATCAAAACAGGTAAGTTCAAACATTCACGAAACATGGCTGTTAATTCACGCATCATATGAAGTGACGTACATAAAAAGAAACAACGTCCTTGATTATGCTCAATAACTGGTTTTAGCATAACAACTAATTGCTCAGCAAAGTCAGCTTGATTTATGTCTGGCAAATAACGCGGTACACAAAGTAATGTTTGGCGTTGATAGTCAAATGGACTCGGTAAGATTAAACTATTGGCTTTTTCTAATCCTAAACGTTGGCTAAAATAACTTAGTTTATCACTGACTGCTAGCGTAGCAGAAGTAAAGATCCAGCTGCCTTTTTCCGTCGTTATCATATCATGAAATTTATCCGCCACCGTTAAGGGTGTTAATGCTAATAAAAAATGGCGACCAAAACTTTCAAACCAATAACTAAAACCAGGGATAGTTGTTTCTTTCAACCGATTTAAACGATTACAATAAGTCGTTGTTCGATCAAAAATAGCATCCAAAGCGGCAGAACGACCCAGCGATAGTTTTATCACTTCGTAGCTAAATTCCAACGCATCTTCAAGACGCTACAACGCACTACTAACTGACTGTTGATTAAGTAATTGTTGCAAATCCCCTCTAAATCCATTTTCACCTAACATTAATCGAAAATCTAAAGTAGCCTAGCTAATACTATCGGCACACTTTTGTAATTGTATCTGATCACGAATTTCAGTTCGGTAAACGAGGATAATATCACAAGCAAGGTCAAATAACTGACGGCTACTGAGCTGTTGGCCAAAGTATTGACTGGCAATATCAGGGATCTGATGCGCCTCATCAAAAATAATTACCTCCGCCGACGGAATTAACTCGCCAAATCCAGTATTTTTTACGACCTTATCCGCCATAAATAGATGGTGATTAACCACCACCACATCAGCTTCTAACGCTTTTTTGCGTGCCTTAAGCACAAAACAACGCTGATAATAGGGGCAATGGCTACCGATGCAATTATCATTAGTGCTGGTCACTAATGGCCAAACAGCGCTGTCCTCTGCTACCTGATGACAATGACTGATATCACCATCCTCCGTTTCTATTGCCCAACTACGTAGGCGAACAATCTCTGCAATCATTTCAGCAATAAGTTGTTCTCCCGCTAATGATTGCTGTTCAAGCCGCTCCAAACACAAATAATTAGCACGCCCTTTTAACAAAGCCACATGGCCTGAATAGGCTAAAGCGGCTTTAATAATCGGTAAATCACGATAATAAAGTTGATCCTGCAAAGTTTTTGAGCCTGTTAAGATCACGACTTTTTTATTAGAACGTAAGGCCGGTACTAAATAGGCATAAGTTTTACCCGTTCCTGTACCGGCTTCAACCACAAGCGTCTGTTGAGATTGAATTGCCGTCGTAATGGCGCGAGCCATTTCAATTTGCGCATCACGTGGTCGAAATCCAGGGATGGCATCAAACAGTGGGCCTTTAATAGAAAAATCGTCTAACACTTTAGTCTCATTATTTAAATTAGCGAAAATATTTTACTCATGCCTGGTTAGTGGTAATAAAAGCTCACTTTGTACGATTTATTATTAAATAAACGTATTACCATGACAAAAAATAGATTTTAGTAGACAATATAGCAATGACTTTATGTTTAAAAATCAGGAATAATGATGTCTATTCAATATATTGATCCAGAAAATCGCTGGTCAGAAGCGACCTTATTTAACAATACCCTCTATTACACCAGTGTTCCTGAAAATCTTGAGGGTGATATTATTCAACAAACAACTAGCGCGTTGCAGGCTATCGATAATATTTTAACCCGAGTTGGTTCAAATAAAAGTAAGATCCTTGATGCAACTATCTTTCTCGCTGATAAAGCTGATTTGGCGGGTATGAACCAAGCCTGGGATAGCTGGGTTGTACCGGGTAAAGCGCCTGTTCGCTGTACAGTGGAAGCTATTTTAATGAATCCTAAATATAAAATAGAGATCAAAATTGTTGCTGCAATCGCGGATAAATAATCTTAAAGGCCTTTAATAGAGCCTGCCAGCCGGCTCTATTGCTTAATAAATATAAATTAACATAATGTTAAATAGAGAAATAACTTTATCTTAGTTATGTTGATAAAAAAAAGAGTGAGCAAGTTGCTGATAACCGCCTTTTTCGCTATCACAAATAGGCGCTCTATTGATGTAAGATAAAGTCGGTGAAAGGATTAATATAACCATAAACATCAATAGCGAAATCAGCTATATCATCATTATTTACAGTTATCAGGACTCTACTCCATTGACTTACTGGCTCGTAAGTGATTTTTATTTGGCCCGGCTGGCCGTTAAATTGATTAACAAAAGTCAGGGAACTTTGGCCATTAGAGTTATCATACAAATTTTTATTTAGACAAGACAGGTCAATTTTATCTTCTCCTGTTTGAAAATCCATGATCCTATCAGATGCACCCACGGTTGAATCTTCAAATGACAGATAAACAAAAGTATTTCTTTCTACTGGGCCAGTTATCGATGGTAAGGAATGCGCTTGCTGGTCACTATTTTCTACGCTATTAGTATAATAACTGTAAAACGGAGGCAAATTGGAAGAACGATTATTTGTTGCTATCATCTGCCTTACTGTTTCATCTCTACCCCAAAGTATGTCTTGCCCTAAACCGCCATAAATAATATCTTCGCCAGCACCACCTTTAATTATATTATCAACACTATTACCAATTATAGTGTCTTGGCCATAACCACCGAACGCGTTTTCAATAACCGTATTTTTAGCAATTGAGACATTCTTTATCCATCCACCCACATTTGAAAAGGTACCCGCATTTAAATTAATTAGTTGAAGTTTAGAGTAACCAGAAAAGTCTAATGTATCATTACCGCCTGCATCCCATACTGAGAAAATACAACCGATACGTGGGTCGCTAATTGTGTACCAATCTTTATTGGTAGTAGAATTAAAACCATAGACATCATCACCGGTTCGTGTGCGCATATTCGCGCCATACAACGCTTGAACAGCAGCAATATCATCGATAAGTGGCGCGGATGCATAATGACCGTGAAAATTACCGCCAGTATGATATTCTGACCAATAACTCATGACACTAAACTGACGGCTATCTTCTTCATAAGGTGCATTGGCCGAATAACTCAGTGCACTATCTGTATTTCTAGTCCATTTAAGTGTCTGGGTTTGCTGATCAATTGATGCCCAATTGTAGTCGCCTGGGTGGGAAAGCCCTATTGCATGACCTATTTCATGTACCAGAACCAATCGACCGTAATTTCCCGGTTGAGGATCTAAATTTTCAGGGTGATCCTCGGCATTAAACCAACATTGTCCGGCCTGTGCTCCGCTCTGGGGTAAATATGCAAATGCCTGACCTTGCATGCTGTGAAAATTACCAAAATTAATATTTGTTGTTTGCGTGGCATCTTCAGTAAAAGTGATATTAGCCACATCAGCCCAGCTATCCAGTGCAATTCTTGCCTGTTGCTGCTGTTTTTCGGTTAGTTGGTGGTAACCAGTATAATATTCTTGCCATCGACTAAAGGAATAAGTAACGGCCGCAGGTTGCCCAATTTGCTGTTCACTATTCCAGGTGGCCTGTTGACGTATAATTTGTTGCCCGGCTTGATCAATATCATAAGAATCCTTCCACATGGTCTCTTTATCTTTGCCACGTTTATTTTCACGCAAAGCATTATTTACCCATTGCGATATATCTGAGACTTGAAAAGGTGGTAGGGTTTGAGACGATGATGATGATATTAATACCGTTCCATTCTGTTTAAAATAGGTATGTGACCCAGTTATTACCGTCATAATTATTCTGGCTCTTTAATAAATATTGAAAAAATAAATAATTAATTAAATTTATGCTTGTTTTTTTATTTTTCCAATTTTAGTTGTAATTTCTCGATTTTTTACATTAAGAGCGGCCGAATTAATTCGGGACAATAAATAGCTTTGGCCGTTAAGATTTAAGGTACAAAGGAACCAATCAACATCAAATACTTATCATGGCGACACTAAACAAATCAGCTACCTATATCATCAATGATCACCACATGAAAGGTAGCTATTTTGATACGTCATTAGACATTATTAACATGTTCCAAGCAATAATCTCGCCTCCTCACATGAAGTAACGAGGCAAGATATCTGTTTCATTATCATCAAATGTAAGAGCTGAATCAGTAGCCGTAGCTGATGCAACAGTTGGTATTGTATTCGCCACACTATTCAACAACGTATTGGAACCTTTACTCAGTGTGGTACTAGAACCTGTACTCAGCGTGGTACTTGTAGTATTAGAACCTGTACTCAGTGTGGTATTCGAACCTGTATTCAGTGTGGTAACTGTTTCAGTGGGTTGACTGGTTACTTTCTTGTCCGTAATAACCGGTTCACCCGGTTGGTTGGTTGCGTAACCACGGAGCCAGTTGCCGGCTTGGTGCCGGTTACCGTTGTATCCGTCACCACCGGTTCACCCGGTTGATTGGTTGCCGTTTCGGTTGGCTGCGTAACCACGGATCCGGTTGCCGGCTTGGTACCGGTTACCGTCGTATCCGTCACCACCGGTTCACCCGGTTGATTGGTTACCGTTTCGGTTGGCTGCGTAACCACGGATCCGGTTGCCGGCTTGGTACTGGTTACCGTTGTATCCGTCACCACCGGTTCACCCGGTTGATTGGTTGCCGTTTCGGTTGGCTGCGTAACCACGGATCCGGTTGCCGGCTTGGTACCGGTTACCGTTGTATCCGTCACCACCGGTTCACCCGGTTGATTGGTTACTGTTTCGGTTGGTTCTTTGATATCAGGTTCGGTAGGTTGCTTCTTATCATTATCAGGAAAAATTACATCTACCACTTGATAGAAACTATTACTCGTATCAGCAATCTGCCAAACACCATAAATGATATGATAACCAATACGATCAACAGGCACTTCACAAATTATGCTAACGTCTGCTTTGGGTATTGCCCCGCCATCATATTGGGTACAGAAAGGTTTTAAATCGAATGCTGCACGGGTTAATGGTACATTAGGATTCCAACCATTTTTGGTAATATAATAACGCCAATTAGCTGTACTGTGTCGAGCTGTAAGATACCAGGAAAAATTATTGTCTCCCACGTGCATCTGAGTTTTATGCCATCTATTTTCACCCGCTTCATCTAACTTAGCAAATCTTTGAATACCCCCACTGGCTAATTTACCATCTATTGGGAAATTCTTGTCAGGAAATCCGGAGCGTTGTTCTACACTTTGCGGTTCATATTTTATATCACCACAATCTTTATTTATTCCCTGTGCACATTTATATGCTCGGCTTGCTGGCGATTTTATATAGCCATGAGCCCATAGAGTTGAAGATGCCGTTAATATAATGCTCATTATAAAAATTTTTTTTAATTTCATAGGTTTTTCCTATTTAAACATTAAATTAGTTTTATATATTAATTAATAAAATTTTTTGCCAAAAATATTATCATTAACATATTTTCTTTAAAGTTTTTAAAGAAATCCCTATAAAACACACACCAATAAAAATCATTAATCTATGATAAAATTCCACCCTGAAATTTTATTTATTTTATAGAATAATTTTTCATTTAATAATAGTATAGCTCAATTATTTTAACACGAATAATTAATACTATTTTCCTAATAGAATATTTTTTGGTGATTAATTTACTACTGGACGATTGCTATTAGCATAATAAAAAAATATTTTTGATACAACTCATGTCAATCACACAAAGTTAAAAACATACTGATTTATTGTATTAAATTAATGTAGTTCATCCGCTGTATAATTAATAAAAAATCACAAACCATCTAAAATAAAAAAGCAATTTAATTTATTATTTATAATATGAAAAATCCTGACCATTATAATAACTTTATAGTCAGGATTAATTATGATACTGATTGGTATTTTATTTTGTTATAATAGTGCAGTTATTTTTATTTATTGATATTGAATTATATGCTTTAGCATGCAGTTATTGTCATTAAAAAATCCCAGCTAGGATTTTGATCACTACCTTCAAACAGTGGTTCTAAAAGCAATTTAAGTCCACTATTGGTGTTATATTTGAAATCAATAAGTTCAACTTTGCCCGTGTCTTTATTTTTTGCAGATGTATAGCTGCCGGTAATTAAGTCATTACCATTTGGATTATCTTGTGTACTGATTGCAAAATAGAAAGAGGCAGATTTACCGTCCTCTATGGTGTACAGCTTAAGTTGGATTGGGCCGTTATCTTTTTTGGGTTGCGCAATAAAATCGTGTCCAGGTTTATCACTTCCATCCCTATGTATTTTTACGTTAAACCCTTGCCAAATATTTAAAGCATGATCATAGACTGCCATACCTACATTATAGTGTTTAAAACTAATATTACTATTCTCTTTTGCTTGTATATATATTTTTTCCATCGGTAATGTCCTATTTAAAATTCATTTATTAGTAATTGCATACATAAGTCAAAATAATTCAAACCTTTCACATTAGTTTATTTTATTATTGAACTGACACATTTATTATATTATAAATAAAGAGTTACAAAACATATTATTACTTATTTTTAAGGAATATAAATAAAAAAGAGTAGCAATCTCATTTATAAAAAAAATAAACAAAGAAAAAATATTATAATAAAATGACATTATTATTTTTTATAAATATTAAGATATAAATCAATAGATAACCATTTGGAATGATATGTAATAACAAATAAAATAGTTGATAAATAGGCATGATAAATAACAATCCGATTTTTTATCCATTTAAAGTATGGAAAAAATATTTTGATTAAAAAATTGAGAATAAATAAAATTTATTAAATTACTAAATAATTGAAGTCTTGACCTTCCAATAAAAATCGGTTAGAGCAGAAAATAACTTGTTAAACCTGTGTAAATAATTGCTCTTCAATCACCTTCCCTCAGATGAATTTTAATACTAATTTTGCCTATCAAGTATTAATTAATATAAATAACCCCTCAATGATGGGGTTATTTATTATTAAAAAGGTCGATATATAGACAGCGATAAAAAATTCTTTAGCACACTCTATTGGCAATCACTAAACTATGTTCTGTCCTGGCAGGTGAAATAGGATTATGCCAGTTTGATAACAACCATCCCAGTGATTAATAAAATAATACCACCCCAACCTTTATAATTTAACCGTTGATTAAATAAAATCCAACCGGCGGCAACCGTGGCTACCACACCAAAAGCTCCCCAAAGTGCATAAGCAATGGAAAGTTCAATACCCTTTACCGCTACTGCTAATGCACTAAAGGCACCCAAAACGGCAATTAAAGATAAGACGCCAATCCAAAGTCGCTTAAATCCATTTGAAAACTTTAAAAAAATATTAGCTACTATTTCTAAAACAACGGCTAGAAACAGAAAGGCACCATGCCACCATTGATATTCTGCTAACATATTATGCCTCCTTTACGACTTTAGTCATTCTATTTAATGGCATTTTTGGCGTGATTTTTTTTTCCTGCTTGATCGCCTGTAATGAACTTGCTTTTTTTGTACCCGATTTTATAAGCGCTATCCCCACAATAAGTAACGCTAATCCAATAATTTTCATTGGCGATAATGATTCATTAAATAACAGAACACTAAATGCTGTTATAAAAATGACCCCAATACCTTCCCAGAGAGCGTAAGCCACTCCAAGAGCAACTTTTTTTACCGCCATCGCCAGTAATATATAAGATGACGCAATCATAAAATACATTACCAATAAACCAGTCAGATCACCGCTGACGCTGGAATGTTTCATTGATAAAGTACCAATAACTTCTGCGACAATTGCTAATGCTAAAAATATCCAATAAATCATTATATTCTCCTGTTATTGACAATCATCAAAGCAATAGATAAATACCTAACGTGGTAATAACTCAGTGATGATTTAAATTAAAAACCAATTATCGATAAAACCGATTAGCGACAGGAGACGCTACAAAGCACCACACCAGTGATGTTCACTAGAAATAATGGATATATTTGATAAGAAAAGATGATAGCTACTACGTTGATTTTTGACGCTTTTGGCGCTAGACATGATATTTTATTCATGCATCACACGGCCATCCGTATGATATACTATGAATCCTCACTATTGATAGAATAAATACTAAGCTATTTATATCATAACCATTGTATTTACTCAAATAATTATAATAAATTCCAGCTAAAATGCAAAAATCTTACCACTGTAAGGGTAATAAACCTCAGCATATTACCCTACAAATAGATTAAAACTATTCAAACGCATTCCATGAGCGGCCATCTTTGGTGATCATCACATCAGAAGCATCCGGTCCCCATGTACCAGCTTGATAGGGTTTAGGCGGTTCATTATCCTTTGCCCAAGCTTCCATAATAGAATCTACCCATTTCCATGCTTCCTCTACTTCATCTCGACGGACAAACAGTGCTTGGATGCCCCGCATAGCTTCTAGTAATAAGCGTTCATATGCATCAGCCAAGTGGATTTGATTAAATGTTTCAGAAAAACTCAGATCTAATTTTGTCGTCTGTAAATGATGTTTATGCTCAAGCCCCGGCGCTTTATTTAAAATTTCTATATCTATTCCTTCATCAGGCTGTAACCGAATAGTTAATTTATTTTGTGGTAGATCCTGATAAGAATCAGAAAAAATATTTAACGCCGGTTTTTTAAAATAAACCACTACTTCAGAACATTTTGCCGCTAACCGTTTGCCTGTTCTTAAATAAAATGGTACACTCGCCCACCGCCAATCATCTATATCAACCCGAATGGCCACAAAAGTTTCGGTTTTACTTGATGTATTTGCACCTTCCTCTGCAAGATAGCCGGCTACTTTTTTACCTTGAACAGAACCTGATGTATATTGACCTCGTACGGTTTTTTCACGCACATTACTATAATCAATGCGTCGTAATGAACGCAATACTTTAACTTTCTCATCCCGTATACGATCTGCAGTTAATTCCGCAGGCGGTGACATAGCAATCATCGTCAGGATTTGTAATAAATGATTTTGAACCATGTCACGCATCTGCCCAGCCTGATCAAAATAACCCCAACGTCCTTCGATACCAACTTCTTCAGCAACCGTGATCTGGACATGATCAATCGCTCGATAATCCCAATTATTAATAAATAAAGAGTTGGCAAAACGTAATGCTAATAAATTGAGTACTGTTTCTTTACCTAAATAGTGATCAATACGATAAATTTGGCTCTCTTTAAAATACTTAGCAACTTCATTATTTATTTCTTGGGAAGATGCAAGATCGCTGCCTAATGGTTTCTCCATAACAACCCGATTAGGCTTTTTATTAAGGCAGGCATGGCCTAAACCATGACAAACAGCACCAAAAGTCGTTGGTGGCATAGCAAAATAATATATAGCTGGTTTGCTATCGCCTTCAAGATATTTAGCTAATGAATTAAATTTGTTCAAATCCTGAACATCTAAATTAAAAAAATCAAGACGCTCACTTAATTTTTGCCATAAATCAGGCTCAATTTTCTCATTTAAAAAAGTTTTTAACGCTTCTCTAACTTCCTTCATATAGGCGGCAGCATCCCATTCAGCTCGGCCAATACCTATAATACGTGTATCAGGATGGATATAACCCGTTTTTTCCAATTGATAAAGGGAAGGCAATAATTTGCGGCGAGCCAAATCTCCTTTTGCGCCGAAAATAATTAAATTACATGCCTGGACAGCTTTATTAATCGCCATGATAGGGGATTCTCCTTAAACACCAATTTTATAGTGCTGTAATAGCTTCAATCGAGAAAATAAATGTACCTCTTTGACTCGATCAGGTAAACAAAACCACGATATTTTATTTTGCTTAAAAAATAATTCGCAACAAATTTGATTAGTTATATATAATTTTTACGTCTTCATATTTATTAAACTAAAATGCAAAGTAAATTAGACGCCCGTCATATTTTTAATAAAATCCAGTTAATAACTTTCTTTTTTTCATTACTGACCAAACAACGCGTAGTATATTTTGACTCAAGTAACAGGACTCCACTCTTTTGCAATATTAGTAAAACAGGTCGCTTTTTAGTATGAACATATTAGAACAAATAAATAATAGCTTTGAGAATCTCAATAAATCAGAAAAGAAAGTTGCCAATTTAATACTTGTAAACCCGCAAAATGCTATCCATCTTTGTATCGCAGCCCTAGTTAAATTGGCTAATGTGAGCGAAACTACTGTAAACCGTCTTTGTCGTAGAATGGATACTAAAGGTTTTCCTAATTTTAAATTACGATTAACAAAAAGCCTCCCCAATGGGGCATCTTACTTTAGCCGTCTGCTTGATCAAGATGTTACTGTCATTTCCTATAGGCAAAAAGTTTTTCAATCAGCTATCGCTGAATTAGGTATTGTAAAAGATAACCTAAATACCACAAGAATTAATCGTGCTATAGACTTATTAACCCAAATAAAAAAGATCGCTTTCTTTGGTATAGGTTTCCGAGCAGCATATGCCAATATTTACATGCTGATGGTATCACTACTAGCACAATTGACATTAATAGATATGTTAGCAACAGGCTTTATTTTACGTCGAAGGCAAAATTTTAGAGATAACTTAAAGCGCGTAAAAGATATATTACATAATACATATCTTGATAAGCTCTAGTGCTATTTACATTAAGTAAAGCAGATCAATATTAGTAAACTATAAATCTGTTCGTTTTATTACAAAAAATATTCTCTCTATCTAAGGCATTTAAATGATACAACAGCACACTTTAATAAAGGGATTAATTTCATTTCTGTGTAATAACCTATCTACCAACACCAATTTTAATAAGTCAACGGAGTTATAAATGTCGAGACGACTTAGAAGAACGAAAATTGTTACTACTCTCGGTCCCGCGACTGATCGTGATAATAATTTGGAAAAAGTGATTAAAGCCGGCGCAAACGTTGTTCGTCTAAACTTTTCTCATGGCTCAGCGGAAGATCACTTACAACGCGCAACAAAAGTACGTGAACTTGCAAAATCGTTAGTACAGCATGTCGCTATTCTTGGTGATTTACAAGGACCTAAAATTCGCGTTTCAACATTTAAAGAAGGAAAAATTTTTCTTCATATTGGTGATAAATTTACTTTAGATGCCAATTTAGCCAAGGGTGAAGGTAATCAAGAAAAAGTCGGCATTGACTATCAAGGTCTACCCAATGATGTGTCACCAGGCGATATTCTGTTACTTGATGATGGACGAGTTCAATTAAAGGTACTTACGGTAAAAGATCAACAGATTCTAACCGAAGTAACGGTTGGTGGACAACTATCAAATAATAAAGGGATCAACAAACTTGGTGGTGGCCTATCGGCAGAAGCATTAACAGAAAAAGACAAAGCCGATATCTTGACCGCAGCTCAGATTGGTGTCGATTATTTAGCGGTTTCTTTCCCCCGCTGTGCTGAAGACCTAAATTATGCTCGCCGCTTAGCTCGTGAAGCGGGTTGTGATTGTCAAATTGTGGCTAAAATAGAGCGAGCTGAAGCGGTTGCCAGTGATAAAGTTATTGACGAAATTATTTTAGCCTCCGATGTGGTCATGGTTGCTCGAGGCGATCTGGGCGTCGAGATCGGCGATCCGGAATTGGTCGGTGTACAAAAGAAACTGATACGGAGGGCACGCCAGCTAAACCGTATCGCCATCACTGCCACGCAAATGATGGAATCAATGATTACGAATCCGATGCCAACTCGGGCTGAAGTGATGGACGTTGCTAATGCTGTATTGGATGGGACTGACGCGGTTATGTTATCTGCTGAAACAGCGGCGGGCCAATATCCGGCTGAAACTGTTGAAGCTATGGCTAGGGTTTGCCTTGGCGCAGAAAAAATGGCTGACATCAATATTGCTAAACCTGACCTCGATGACCTATTTGACAACATTGAAGAAGCAATTGCTATGTCAGCTATGTACGCAGCCAATCATTTAAAAGGGGTGAAAGCGATTATAGCCATGACAGAATCAGGCCGTACAGCTTGTATGATGTCTCGGATCAGCTCAGGTTTACCCATCTTTTCTATTTCTTATCATGAAAAAACATTAAATCAGTGTGCCCTTTATCGTGGTGTAACACCAATTTATTGTAATAAGGAGACTAACACTATTAATGCCGTTAAAAATGCTATCCAATGCCTGCGGCAAAAAAATTATATTCAACCTGCTGATTTGGTCCTAGTCACACAAGGCGACCAAATGGGTCAGATTGGTAGCACCAATACCTGCCGGATATTAAAAGTCGAATAATTCCATGCTATTAATATATTTAACCCCGTTATATATACGGGGTTTTTATTACCTAAAGCTATAACTATCATTTTCTTTTATTATATTTTTATAATTTAGTCATTATTATTTTTTACCTATGAATTAGAAAAAAGATAATATAAAATAATTAAATATTAAATTAATTAAACTAATAAAATTTAGATTTTAATTGACAAAATAACTGAATTTTTTTACTTTTCTTCTCACTAAAGAAAAAGACTTTCTTTAGCATTTATTTATTAAAGGGATTTTAATATGCACAAAAAAAATAACTTCGCCTATTCCTTATTAGTTCTTAGTCTATTATCAACACCAACATTAGCAACCAATAAAGGAATAAGATATAACGGAATAATAATTGATTCTCTATCAGAAAAAAATAAATCAAATAAACTTATAATATCTAATCAAGGTGAAGTTAATATTGATATTAATGTGCCAGACAATAATGGCGTATCACATAATCAATTTCTACGATTTAATACGAGAAAAGGCATAACCGTGCAGCTTAATAATGATTCAAAGCAAAATAAAAATATGCTTACTCTAGGATCACAATCAGCGAAATTAATTATTAATCAAGTTAACTCCACCGAAAAAACAAATTTACATGGTTTGCTCGAAATAAAAGGATCACCAGCAAAAATTGTTATTGTTAATCCTAATGGCATCAGCTGCAACAATTGCCAATTTAGCAATACAACTGGCGTTGATTTAGTTGCCGGTAAAATGAACTATGCAAATAAAAAAATAAGTTATCAGACAGATAAAGGAAAAATAATCTTTACAGGTTTAGGTATATGGGGGAATGGACGTTCATCAATAGATGAAAAGAGCAAATTTTTATCCAATCTCACGGTATACGCAGGAAATGTTCGTTTTAATAATGGTGCCAAAGTTAATGTCGCTAAGCAATTTTATGTTATTGGTAATGTAAAAACTAAAATTGATGCTTTTAATAATTATAGTAATAGAAGAAGTTTAGGTTTAGCCGGCGAAAAAACAACATTTACACTTGAGAAAAACAGCCAAATTCACGCTAATCAACTAAGAATTTTTACTAGTGAAGGTACATATTTAAATAATAATGGTGCAATTACGGTTGCTGCTAATAAGGAGGATATAGGTGATCTATCAATTAAAGCAGATCATATCGCTAATAAACATATAATTGCAGCTTATGGCACTATTGAGAATAATAAAAATATCATTCCATCTTCAATAAACATTACGACTAAACATTTAATTAATCACCAAGATGCCGGCATTAAAGCATCTGAAGGTATCGTTACGCTTGAAACTTATAAGGGAAAAGGTTATTTTGATATAAATATAAAAAAGGTTTTTCCTAAAATTAATTAGTTGCTTAGCCATAATTTAATTGACTAAAAAAATATTTAATATTTTTTATCAGTAAGCCTTATTTCATCTATAAGGCTACTTTCCTTAATAATAGTTATAAAATTAAAAAAATAAATAGTGACAATATATTATAAATAATCTGTTATTACTATATTAAACACCTTGGTAAAATATTAAGTGGCATTTTTATCAATGAACTAAAACCCATTGATAACAAATTAAATACACTATACATTTAAAAGGATTTAATATGATAATTAAAAAGAATATGTTTATTTATTCTATTTTGACAATTAGTTTACTATCAACAACAGCATTCGCAAACAACGAAAGAATAAATTCATTACAAGATCAAAATAAAGCTAATAAAACTAGAATATATAATTTGCGTGAGAACAATATTGATATTAAAGCACCCGATAATTATGGTGTTTCACATAATAAATATCAGCACTTTAATATTGGAAAAGACTATATAACACACCTTAATAATGATGCGACCAGAAATCAAAATATGATTAATCAGAAAACAGGCCCAGCAAAAATTATTATTAATGAAATCACCCATGACGAAATAACCTATTTAAACGGTCAGTTAAATGTAAAAGGTACTCCAGCCAAGGTCGTTATTATCAATCCTAATGGTATTATCTGCAATGATTGCCAATTTACTAACGCAACTGAAGTCGATCTGGTTGCCGGACGAATGTTTTATATTGAAAAAACTATTAGCTATCATACAAATAAAGGAAAAATAATTTTTACTGGCAAAGGTATCCAGAGCAACGACAATTTTGTCAATCAAAAAAGTAATTTGCTAAGCAAACTATCTGTTTATGCCGGCCAACTACAATTAAAGAATAATGCTAATATTCATGTCGCTGAACAATATTATGCCGTTGGTAATTATAATAATTATTACTATCTTGATTTTGACAACAAGGGAATTATGGCGGGCGAAAAAATAGCAACAAAATTTACTATCGGCAAAGGCAGCCAAATTTATGCTAATAAACTGACTATTTTTAATGGTCAAGGATTAAATTTACATAATCAAGGCTCGATCATAACTCACAATATTATGAGTATAAATGCTGATCATATCGTTAATGAAGGTAACATTATGGCAAATACAGACATAGGTACATCCAGGCTATCAGGTATGTATATTTCCGCTAAGCATCTGGTCAATCATTATAATGGAAATATTAGCGCAACCAGAGGCGAAATCGGTTTTAAACAGACCTATTTGCCATTCGGTTATCAGGATAAAAATATAAAGATAACGAAATTAACATACTAAACCAACAACTATTTAACCGCTTGATAAACTATCAAGCGGTATCTTTATCGATAAAGATCATTACGACAATATGGCTCTATTTCACCGGCTTTGCGTGTTTTTAATAATTTTAATATCCAGGTATATTGCGCTAGATAAGGTTTAACTAAATATTCCAACTCTTCGTTCATACGCCTGGCAATATAGTGATTACTCTGTTGTGCAATATCAGCCATTGGTTCACGAATATAAATATGTAATTGATGAGTTTTATAATCATAAACCGGAAATAATGGCACAATCTCCGCTTGGCATACCTTCTTCAAACGCCCTACTGCCGGTAAGGTTGCCTTATAGGTTGCAAAAAAATCAACAAATTCACTATGTTCTTTACCATGATCTTGATCAGGTAAATAAAATCCCCAATAACCTTGCCTAACACTGGCAATAAACGGTTTGATACCCGCTTCGCGAGAATGTAAACGACCACCAAAATGATGACGGGCTTTATTCCATAAATAATCGGCCACTGGATCCTTTTGATGATGAAACATGGCCGCCATTTTTTGGCCTCGAGCCGCCAATAACATGGCCGGAATATCAACCGCCCAGCCATGTGGTACCATAAAAATAATATTACGTTGTTGTTCTTTCAGTCGTTCAATAATCTGCTCATTATGCCAATGTGTTCGCGCTAAAGTTTTATCTACGCCACGTAAAACTAATTCAGCCAATATAGCAAAAGATTGCGGTGCCACAGCAAACATTTCATCAACATATTTTTCTCTTTGTTGCTCTGTCAATTCAGGAAAACAATAGAGTAAATTAATTTTTGCCCGCCTACGCGAACCTGTTGCTAATCTACCAATTAGCTTACCTATTTTTGCCAGTAATGGATCGCGTAACTTAGTCGGTAAATAAGCTGTAATTGCTAATAGCAACGCACCACCCCACATCCCCCAATATTTGGGATGTAGGTAAATACGATGAAAAGTAGGAATATAACCAAGTTTACTATCTGTATCCTGTTCTTTATTCATTAGTACACTCAAATACAACGTATAAAAATCTAAAGTCTGAGACACATTATAATATTAACCTTATGATTTACATAAAAATAATTACGGCAGTAAATAAAATGCTGTTTCACAACCTAATTAGCTAACAAAAATTTTATTAATTGGTTACCAGTTTCGATTTATTTTCTTTCACGGACGCCAAAAAGAGTTGACGATCTTTCCCTGTTAATCCACCTGAGTGAGGTAAATTAGCTGTTAATGGATTGACTGCGCGTTGATTAAACCATAATTCATAATGAAGATGCGGGCCGGTAGTACGTCCAGTATTACCTGATAATGCAATGCGTTCACCTCTTTTTACTTTCTGACCTGGTTTAACCAATAATTTACGTAGATGCATATAGCGAGTGGTATACTGACGACCATGGCGAATAGCAATAAAATTACCGGCCGCTCCACTATATTTCGCCACAATAACTTCACCATCACCCACCGCTAGTATTGGCGTCCCAACGTGCATAGAAAAATCTACTCCCTGATGAGGAGCAGGACGTCCTGTTACTGGATTTACACGACGCAAACTAAAAGGAGAAGAGACTCTAAAAGTTTTAGCGGTAGGATAACGTAAGAAACCTCGCTCTAAGCCATTAGCTTCACTATCATAATAGCGGCCATTTTCTGCTCGAAAGGCATAGTAATTCTTACCATTAGTTAATAAATGAACACCTAATAAGCGACTTTGTTCACTGTGACCATCAAGCATTTCGCGACTTAGCAAGACCGAAAATTTATCGCCAGATTTTAATTTACGCAAATCAATCTGCCATTGTAGTGCTTTAGACACTTCACGTGCTTCGTTATAAGTTAAGCCTGCATTAACTGCACTAGAGGTAAAATTACCGTTTATTTTACCTTGGATAATTTTATCAGCCCAAACGCCTTGACGAATTTGTTTCTCTTCATTAAAAGTACTGGAGTTACCTTGGCGTATATAGACACGTGTTTCACGCTGCGAAATAATCCATGTTAGTGTCTGTAATTCTCCATCTTTATTCAATTCCCAGCTTAAAGTTTGCCCTATTTGCAAATTACGCAAAGCGCGGTGTTGATTAGAAAGTGCCGCAACATCGCCAGCATCTAAACCATACTGGGTTAAAATACTAGTCAGATTATCACCGTTTGAAACAACATGTTCATCGGGTGTATCAGCGCCTTTTTCATCAGTTACCCCTTCATCGGGTAACTGTTCGCTGCTATCGGTGATAATATCATCAGTATCTGAGCTATCTACCTGGCTGGAATCGGTTTCACTATTATCTTTGTTACCAAGAATTATACCCGATTTTATTGGCGATTCTTGTGAGACATTTTGATCTTTATCATCGGGCTGAATAACAACAGGCCGCCAAATTGCGACAGCCAATGTTGCTATAGTCAATGTGCCTAGCATAATTTTATGCGGTTTAGGCAGATTGCCATATACCTGAACGATAGTCTTCGCCATCTGCTGCACGTATTAAATTCCTTCTAGTTTTTATCCAGGCAGCTCTTAAATTGATTAGATAACGCTGTTAAAAATTCTACATAGCTATCCTTACTTAATCCGATGCCGCTCCCTAATGGATCTAATGTCCCCATTCGTACATCGGTATCTTTTATAACAGCTTTAATCACCGCTGGCCTAAATTGTGGTTCAGCAAAAACACAAACTGCTTTTTTCTGAGCCAACATTGTTCTTATTTGATAGAGTCTTTGGGCGCCAGGCTGAATGATAGGATTAATAGTAAAATAACCTAATGAGTCTAAATGATAACGTTTTTCAAAGTAACTATAAGCATCATGAAAAACAAAATATCGCTTATCTCCAACCGACTGTAACATCTTAGCAATATTTTTATCAGTTTGCGTCAATTTCTCATCGAATTTACGAAGGTTTACGTCCAACTGGTTTTTATACTTAGGATATAAAACCACTAATCGATGGTGGATAATGTTCGCGGCAATACGTGCAATGTCTGGTGACAACCAGATGTGCATATTATACTCACCATGTGAATGATGGTTATGAATTACATTATGATGGTGATCGTGATCATGAGCGCTTTTACTATTTACCGGTGTACCTTCATCACTACTTTTTAATAAGCGTGTTTTAATAGCCGGATCATTGGTTAATGCGATCCGTTTCTGAGTGGGTAACTGTGCTAATGGTTTCTCTAAAAAAGTTTCCATGTCTGATCCCACCCAAATGAAAAGATCAGCGGTCTTAATCTTTTCCAGATCAGAAGGTTTTAAAGAATAATCATGGGGTGAGGCACCGTCAGGCAATAATATTTTTACATCAGTGACACCATTAGTAATAGCTGCGGCAATAAAACCTAACGGACGAATTGAAGTAACAACATCAGCATGAGCAGTAGATAAAAAACTGAATAATAGTCCAGCAAGAATGCGTTTTTTTCCCATAATTTTTTGAACAATTTTTTTTGTTTTGTGTAACATAGGATAGTTTCCATAGACTAATTTTGATATTGTTATATTATAACATTTTAATCATCCTGCAAGAATTATTTATCATGCAAACGCTATTAAGCTTAAAAAATATTGCTGTTAGTTTTGGTCCACACCAAATTGTCGAAAACATCTCCTTTGATTTACATGCTGGAGAAATATTAACCCTCTTAGGGCCAAATGGCGCGGGTAAATCTACGCTAGCTAAAATAATCCTCGGTCTCATTACACCCAGTCAAGGAGAAATCATTTACCAGGAAAAATTACGCATCGGTTATGTACCGCAAAAATTGTCACTGGATATCACAATGCCTTTGACAGTTAAACGTTTTATGACATTAAAACCTGGGGTAAAAGCCACTCATATTATTCCGGCTTTAATACGCGTCGGTGCCGAGCATCTTATCGAACAACAAATGCAAAAATTATCGGGTGGTGAAACCCAACGTGTTCTACTTGCCCGTGCCCTACTTAATCAACCCCAATTAATCGTTTTAGATGAACCTACACAAGGCGTGGATATCAACGGTCAAGTCGCTTTATATAATCTAATTGACGATATTCGCAGCGAATTAAATTGCGCTGTTTTTATGATCTCACATGATCTCCATCTGGTAATGGCAAAAACTGATAAAGTATTCTGTATTAATAAACAAATATGCTGTTCTGGTCGACCTGAGGATGTGGCTTTAGATCCCGAATTTATTGTCATGTTCGGCCATCGTGGAGTAGAACAAATAGGTATCTATCGCCACCATCATCATAATCATCAATGTGATTTAAATAATGACATTGATGATAAATCTACAGGGAGCTGTCATCATGATTGAACTATTACTACCTGGCTGGTTAGCCGGTATGTTGCTGGCCATTGCCGCAGGGCCACTAGGCTCTTTCGTTGTCTGGCGGCGTATGTCATATTTTGGTGACACTCTCGCTCATGCTTCATTACTGGGCATCGCGTTTGGTTTATTACTCAATGTAAATCTGTTTTATGCTGTTATTGCTATCACACTTATTCTGGCAATTTTATTAGCCTGGCTAGAAAAGCGCCCACAACTGGCGATCGATACCCTATTAGGCATAATGGCACATAGTGCCCTATCACTTGGATTGGTAGTCGTTAGTTTAATGGCCAATGTTCGCATGGATTTGATGGCTTATTTATTTGGTGATCTGTTATCGGTAACGACGGAAGATGTTTTTTCAATTGCGATAGGTGTCACTATTGTATGCTCAATTATTGTCTGGCAATGGCGTAATTTACTGTCAATAACGGTTAATCAGGATTTAGCTTTTGTTGATGGGGTAAAAATACAGCAGCTTAAAGTACTATTAATGCTGGTTACTGCCCTTACCATAGGCATTGCCATGAAATTCGTTGGTGCTTTAATTATTACATCATTATTAATTATTCCTGCCGCTACTGGCAGACGATTTGCCAAAACACCAGAGCAAATGGCAGTAGCCGCTATAATAATCGGAATGTTTTCTGTGACGGCTGGATTGGCATTGTCTGCCTATTACGATACACCAGCTGGGCCTTCGGTTGTGATTTGTGCGAGTGTTTTATTTTTATTAAGTTTATTTGTTAAAATAAAAAACTAATCTATTAATGTGTTAAACCAATTTTAACCAACACTTTCTCACTATAAATCAATTAGTGATGACTTATAGTGAGTTTTTGTTTTGCTAACCAAATTAGAACCGGTAACCAACCCCAAGCATCCAGGTTCCAAATTTGATATCTTTTAAATTAGAATGTTCAAAAGATAATTTGCTGTATTCATAAGCAACGTCAAAAGCTATGTTTTTTACCGGATTGATTTGTAGACCAACCCTATAAACTAATTCAGTTTCAGTATCTTTAAAAGTAGAAACTCGTGGTGATTTTGCCTCAATTCTAGCACGCGCTGCACCAATTAAACCATAGATGCTAATATTTTTATTAAAACGATAGCTTGGACCAAAATTCAATGAAGAATAATATATATCTACGTCAGTGAGCTTAATATTATTTAGTTTTAAATAATCTTCTTGGTGGGTATAAGTCAATGAACCTATAAAGCCCCAGTGATTGTCAATTTCGTAACGATATTTAATATTAACACCCTTAGGTTTATCCTTAAATTCTTCATCTTTAAATTGCAAATGACTTTGTGCATAATCCAATGATAGAGTATTTTTTCCTGCAGCATTAGCACTAACAGTAATATTGGTAAAAATGCTGGCAACAACAGCAGAAACTAATATTTTTTTCATTTCTCTTCTATTCCCTGAAGCAATAATTATTTTTATTAAAATAAAATAACACTAACGCAATAATCGACGAATATAGAAAATAATTTGAGTGAGTGATATATAAAATCAAATGATTTTTTGTCAAATTTTATTTATCTAGCCAAAAAAATTATTTTTATAAAATAAATAAGCAAATATTCCCTGACATTTTTAACTGATAATAATATGGAGGCAAATTTTTACTTGCCTCCAACATGATTAACATTGTTGTTGAATCTGATGATATTTAGTTTTAGTAAAAATAACTAAGGTTTCATATTAGCATCTATCACTTGATAAAATGCATTTCCGGTATCGTAAATTGTCCATACACCTAGAATAACTTGATAACCTGTACGATACGGCACATCACAATCAATTGAGACTTCAAATGAAGGCATTTCACCACCATCTGTTCGGCTACAAAATGGTTGCAGATCAAATGAGCTGCGGGCTAAAGGCGCATTAGATGACTTTGAATACAATAAACTATTAATATCAATTACTTATAAAAATATATCTCATTTAATATACGCATTTACACGTAAAAACAAGTGATTTCACTCACTATAAATCAATTACTTACCGCTCATAGTGAGTTCTAATTTTACCAAATTTTGACTGAAATCTAAGTTTAAATTCACCCTCTTTTTTAACTCCCAAATAACCTTAGTCATTCGTTTAACTAAGAATATAAAATACCCATTGACGAAAGAAGAAATCATGCGCTATAGTTTATTTGCATCTGATAAATCAGGTGTCGGGTTTAGCACCCCGTGTTAGTAACCGCGACACATGCACGCCGCGAGCGTGTTTTTTATTGTCGCAAATCTAGCCACAAATTCTATGGTGGGCTGGATGGGGCAGCTGAAAAGCTGGCCGGCGGTTACTCCGGTAGTGCTAACCCTGTTCAGCTCACCACCAATATGAGCTTAGCACCTCTTGGTGGTGGTAAAATCAAGTAACCATCGGAGGTCTTATGACACTTCAATTATCCGCTATTAACCCTAAAGTTACTGTTCATAACGGCAAAGCTATTACCACGTCTCAAGACGTTGCTGATTACTTTGGAAAATTGCATAAACATGTTCTTGCAAAAATAGAATCTCTTGATTGTTCTAGAGAATTTAAGACGGCCAACTTTTCGGCCGTCGTAGTAAAGATTCAAGCTGGTTTCAATAAGCGTGATTCCAAAGCTTACGAAATGACCAAAGACGGTTTTTTATTCTTGGTAATGGGTTTTACAGGAAAGAAAGCAGCACAATTCAAGGAAGCCTACATTGCTGAATTCAACCGCATGGAATCAGAGCTACATTCTGCACCAAAATACCAACCCCAAACAGAAGCTCACGAAAAGTTCAGCAACAAAGATACGCAAAATCTCGCCCGTATCATTGCACTTATGACACAAAACTTTCGTTTCAGAGATGCATGGAATAATGCTATCTGGTATGCATTGAGAGAAGTCACCGGCATTCCCTCACCTTACCCAATGGAAGTCAGACTAGTCCCTTCTATCGCTTCTGAATGTGAGCGTATCTGGCATGTAACGGAAGCGCTTCAAGATGTGATAGCTGATGCAGAAAAAACGGCGATTAAACGAATTATTCGCAAACGTGAAAATGCTGACAAAGTTATCGATGAGATAGAAACTTTGTTATCTCAGACTACACAGGATAACCAGCTAATGCTAAATGGTGCGCTATCAAACTGGCATAAAGCGGAATTGACCCACTTCCTCCAACGCTGCTAATATGATGGGCCTGTGATGGGGCTATTCTTTTTGCGCTTGTTGCTGATTCCAGATTGAATCAACCGGCATCTCTACCCTCACATCTAGCCATGTTGAGGGTGGAATATCACACGGCTCACCATCGACATAATAAGTGGGTTTTCCATCAATAATTTCTTTAATCCGCCAGTTCTGAAAATCTTCTGGTAAATGGGGGTGTTGTCGGTGAAAAGTCTGGATTTCAATATTACCGTCAGATAATACTTTATC
>NZ_AUCC01000022.1 GCF_000429565.1 Arsenophonus nasoniae DSM 15247 | reverse complement strand
TTGTTAGACGGTGCAATGATCGCCCAGATACGGGAAGCAATGCACCATGCCGCCAAACGGCTTGAGATAGATATTCTTGAAGTGGATGGAGAAGCGGATCGCATTCATGTTCTGGTGGGATATCCGCCAAAGTTATCGGTTAGTGTTCTGGTAAATAACCTGAAATCGATCAGCAGCAGAATGGTACGACAACAAAATAGTCACCTGATAAAGCAGTCTAATACTGGCGTTCTCTGGTCACGTTCTTACTTCGCCTGTAGTTCTGGCGGTGCAACAATCGAAACACTGAAAACGTATGTAGAATCGCAGAAAACACCTGATTAGCATCCCTTATATCCCGGCCCGCATTGGGCGAGGATTTACGGGGCAATTGTTAAGTTCTTAAACCTTGTCCTTTTTCAATTAAGTACCAAGTTATCGCATATAAGATAACAATAAAAATCACTAATACTGATAAAGTAATCGATATTGCGACATAACTAATACCAAGAAATCCATAACGTAACCCGCTGATCATATAGACGATCGGATTAAGCTTCGATACCATTTGCCAAAACTCTGGCAACAGAGACAAAGAATAAAAAACACCACCTAAATAAGTTAATGGTGTTAAAACAAAGGTAGGAATAATACTAATATCATCAAAGGTTTTGGCAAATATCGCATTCACTAATCCCGCTAATGAGAATAAAATTGCCGTCATTAATACGGTAATAATGACCATCCACCATGAATAAATATGTAATGGAACAAAAAAAAGCGAAACTAGGGTAACCAATAGACCCACCAATATACCTCGAGCAACCCCACCGCCAACAAAACCAATTATGACAATATGGGTAGGAACGGGTGCAACCAACAATTCTTCAATGCTTTTTTGGAATTTTGCCCCAAAAAAAGAGGAGCAAACATTCGCATAAGCGTTTGTGATCACCGACATCATAATCAAGCCTGGAACAATAAACTGCATGTAATTCACACCATCCATATTGCCAATTCTTGCACCAATTAAATTACCAAAGATAATAAAATAGAGTGACATGGTGATCACCGGCGGTAGTAAAGTTTGTACCCAAATACGCGCAAAACGTGTTATTTCTTTGATCCAGATGGTTTTCATCGCCACCCAGTAGAGCTGAATCATCTATTTTCTCCTTGTTTTATCGATAGTGGATGTTGTTTATTCATTAAACCAACAAATAACTCCTCCAAACGATTGACTTTATTACGCATGCTGATTATCTGTATCCCTTGCTCAGCAAATTGGCTAAATAAACCATTCAAACCTTGATTGCGAAGTACATCAACTTCTAAGGTTGAAGTATCCACTAGCCTGAATTTATAACCATCTAATGTAGGAATAGGACTCTTTGGCGCCAGATCAAAAATAAACGTCTCTGACTCCAATTGATTAAGTAGTTTTTTCATACTGGTATTCTCAATCAATTCTCCATATTGAATAATACCAATATTTCGACACAGCATTTCCGCTTCTTCCAAATAATGAGTCGTTAAAATAATGGTGGTGCCTTGCGCGTTTAAGGTCTTCAAAAAACTCCACATTGAACGACGCAATTCAATATCGACCCCTGCGGTTGGTTCGTCCAAAATTAGCAGCTTAGGTTGATGCATTAATGCACGAGCAATCATCAAACGCCGTTTCATGCCTCCGGAGAGGTCTCGTGCAGGCTCGTCGCGTTTATTCCACAAAGCCAGTTGAGAAAGATACATTTCTGCTCTAGATAAGGCTAACGAACGTGGAACGCCATAATAACCCGCTTGATTCAGCACTATCTGTATGACTGTTTCAAATGGATTAAAATTGAATTCTTGAGGTACTAAACCCAACTGGCGTTTTACATTCACCACATCTTTATCAAGATCGTAGCCAAATACTCTCACTTTACCGCTCGTTTTATTGACTAATGAACTGATAATACCAATTGTCGTTGATTTACCTGCACCATTAGGTCCTAATAAGGCATAGAAATCTCCCACCTCAACCTGTAAATCAATTCCGGTTAATGCTTTCACACCACCGGGATAGGTTTTTGTAAGCTGGAGCAGCTCTAAAGCATAAGTCATAAAAAACCTTTCTTATCTATTTTTATTCCACATATGATAATAAATCACACCATTAGTCATCTTTTTTCAATTAAACTATAACTAACAGCGAGTAAATATTAAAAAATAAATTTATGTTGTATATGATTATTATTGCAGTTAACCATAACTAATCCACGTGAATTATGATGAAAAAAATTAAACAGCTGTTTGAAAACAATCTACAGTGGTCAGAATCAGTAACCAAAGAAAATCCCTCTTTTTTTAAAGAATTAGCAAAATTTCAAAATCCACATTTTCTGTGGATAGGCTGCTCTGACAGCCGCGTACCAGCTGAAAAATTAACTAAAGCAGCGCCAGGCGATCTATTTGTCCACCGAAATGTCGCTAATTTGGTGATCCATACTGATTTAAATTGCCTGTCAGTCATCCAATATGCTGTTGACGTACTAAAAGTTGAACACATTATCATCTGTGGTCACTATGGTTGTGGTGGTATTGAAGCCGCAATTGATAACACAGAACGAGGGCTGATTAATAACTGGCTACTGCATGTCCGTGATATTTTGTTTAAACATAGTGCCATCTTAGGTGAGCTTGCACCGCAAGAACGGGCAAATCGCTTATGTGAACTCAATGTTATTGAGCAAGTATATAATCTCGGTCATTCGACAATAATACAATCTGCCTGGCGGCGCAGCCAAAACGTCATTATTCATGGCTGGGTCTATGGTATACAGAATGGCAGACTCAATGATCTTGATGTTACGGCTAATAGCCGTGAACAGCTTGAAATCACCTATCGGCAAGCTATTGCTAAATTAAGCGAGCAAAAATAAGCACCACAAAAAATCGAACTAACGTTCGATTTTTTCATTCAATAAATAACACTAGGCTTAATCGTCTAGTAAAATAACATGCCCAATATAGGATAAATGTCGATATTGCTGTGCATAGTCGATACCATAACCCACAACAAATTCATCTTCTATAGCAAAACCTATCCATTCAACAGGCACCTCTACTTCACGTCGAGAAGGTTTGTCCAATAACGTACAAATTGCCACAGACTTGGGGCCACGTAATTTTAGGATTTTACGCACTTTTTTCAATGTATTACCAGAATCAATGATATCTTCAACAATCAGAACATGCTTGCCACGAATATCTTCATCTAGATCCTTAATAATTTTCACATCGCGAGTTGAAGTCATGCCATTGCCATAACTTGATACCGTCATAAAATCGACTTCATGAGGGATATCAATTTTACGACATAAATCAGCCATAAAAATAAAAGAACCTTTTAACAGACCAACCAACACTAACTCTTCTGGCAATGATTTATAATGTTTAACAATCTCTTTTGCCATCTCATCAATACGTTGTTTAACATCCGCTTCTGAGATCATGACTTCTATAATTTGTTTCATAACTTTAGGCTTTAGGTATTCATGGAAGTAAAACCGTAGATTTTAACATAAGGGCAATAAAGACGCGATAAAATGCCCTCATCCAATATTGATTAACAACATAAAGATAAGAGTTAATATCTTAGCTAACCGAGAAACTAGCCATCATGCCCGTATCTTCATGCTCTAACAAATGACAATGCGCCATATAGGGATGCGCCTGAGTTGCGATATGATCAAACTTTACCAATACCTCACTGATATCACCATCAACTCGCACAGTATCTTTCCAACCTTGTCGGTGAGCAGCCACTGGTTGTCCATTCTCTGTCAAGATCCTAAATTGAGTTCCATGTATATGGAAAGGATGTAACATCATGTCACCACGACCGGATATGATCCAGCGTTCATACTGACCTTTTGCAACATTAAATGCCACTTCCGTCATGGAAAAAGGTCGACCATTAATACTATTGGCATGGAGAAGATCGAATGATTGATTCCTCATCGGCGCTTGCTGATGATTATGCATCGCATGCCCCCATTTTGCTTCATCATATTGCTATGACCATGCATATTCATCCCCGCCAAAGCCTGTTCACCATACTCTTTTCTAAGCGCCATCATACCTTGCATATCTAAACGTGCATCCATCATTAAATGCAATTGACGCTGTTTAATGCCAGTCAAATCAGGCAATGATGCAATAGAAGCTAAACTGTCAGGTAAAAAAGTCGCTCTTGCGTTTAATCCTGGCTCAATGTGCAATACAGCTACGGGTTGATCAAAAGGCGCTATTGTCATCCCCATTTGTTTGACTGGCAAGGTAACAATATCAAACGCTTTACCATTTGAGGCATCAATGAGTACCTCAAAACGTTCAGCACTTATCATCGGTAATTGATCGACTGCAACAGGTTCCTTTAATAGTCCACCATCACTCGCAATAACATACATTTTTCGCCCATCACTAGTTGCCAGGTTTAAACTTCTGGCATTACAGCCATTAAGAAATCGTAAACGTAACCAACCCTTAGGTGCTATATGTTTAGGTAATACTACGCCATTAGTTAACATTGTGTTACCAAACCAACCAACAGCAGCACTCATTACATTAAGTTGATAATCTATCTGCCCTGCGCGATTTAAACGTTTATCCTGCAAAATAACGGGAATATCATCGATACCCCATTGGTTTGGCAATTTTTGTAATTGGCTATGTTCATCTTCAATTAATACTAAACCCGCCAACCCCATGGCAACTTGATAACCGGTTTTGCCATGAGGGTGCGGATGAAACCAACAAGTTGCCTCGGGCTGATTAACGGCAAAATTAACCCTTCTTACCGCATTAGGTTTAATTACCGCATGAGGACCACCATCAACCTCACCGGGGATCTTCAGTCCGTGCCAATGCAATGCGGTAGCCTCGGCTAACTGATTGTAAATATCAATAGAAACACGTTGGCCTGATTTAAGCTTGATAGCTGGACCCAATAAGGATCCGTTGTACCCCCATGTTACAGCGGATTTTGCTGGTAAAAATTGCGTTTTACCTTGAGTAACCCGGATGGTAATTTTGCCATGCTTATCCGGCCATAATAATGCTGGAATAGGTAAACAAGGATATTGCGTTGCAGATAATGCAGCGCGACTCCAAGTTGGTAATAAGCTTACCGATCCCATTGCCGCTGCCAATTTCATAAAATCCCGACGCAACATAGCTTGCTCCTTTATAATTAAATCCTAATAAGATAAGGTAAGGTATAATGTAAAATGGTAGAAAATAGATAATTTCACTAAAATATAGAGGTTCCACTTACTGGAAGGTCAAGCCAATATTTTTTTATGTAATATGACGATATATTTATCTGGTCTTCTGAAAAATAGGTATACTTCATCGTTCTATTGGTATTAATAGAATAAATTGACATTTAAATTATACAACTAACTAAATGCGTAAAATTATTTTTATTTCACATATCGCTCTGATTTTTTGGTTTATTTTTTCAACCAAAGCATCTGCTCTATCAAGCAATGAAACAGAAAATCTTGCTGATTTAACTGCAGTTTATATATTTCTAAAGCATGATTGTGGTTACTCACAAATTCCTGATCGTGAAATTGAAAGAGCAATCCTCTATTTTGCCCAGAGTAATCATTGGGATCTAAGTAATTATGACAAACCTACCATGGCAAAATTAAATGAAGAGCGTTATGATGACTTAAAAAAAATTCCTATCCCCCGTAAAAAGAAATGCCGGGTGCTTGCCGATGATGCTTTAGCATTATTTGCCTATGTAAAATAAATACTTTCTTTCATGCACTCAGATAAGCAATTTCTAACTTATCATTGAAACGAAACAAATTATTAGCTGCGCTTTTTTAACTCTGTTAGAAAGGAAAAGATAAGTATGTCAAAAAAAGAGATTTGGCTCGAAACACTCCACCACAATGTCGGTCAATATTTTACTGTCGATAATATACTGTACCATAATAAAACCACTCACCAAGATCTGATTATTTTTGAGAATGCTGAAATGGGGCGCATAATGGCCCTTGATGGCGTAGTACAAACAACTGAACGAGATGAATTTATTTATCACGAAATGATGACTCATGTCCCTTTATTTGCCCATGGCCACGCTAAAAAAGTACTAATTATTGGAGGTGGTGATGGCGGAATGTTACGTGAAGTATGTCGCCATCAATATTTAGAAAACATCACTATGGTTGAAATTGATGCCAGTGTAGTGGAATTTTGCCACCAATATCTACCCAATCATAATGCAGGCGCTTATAACGATCCCCGTTTTAAATTGGTCATTGATGATGGTGTCAATTTTGTTAAAACCACCCAGCAAAAATTTGATCTGATTATTTCTGATTGCACCGATCCTATCGGACCAGGAGAAGGGCTATTTACCTCAGATTTTTACCAAGGATGTGTCAACTGTCTGAATGAAAATGGCATTTTAGTTGCCCAAAATGGTGTTTGTTTCCTGCAACAAGATGAGGTAATTAATAGTCACCAAAAACTATCTAATTACTTTAAAGATTGCAGCTTTTATCAAGCCGCTATACCGTCTTACTATGGCGGAATGATGACCTTTGCCTGGGCAAGCCAAACAGCAAAATTACGTCAAATACCCTTGAAAATATTGGAAACTCGTTTTAAAAAAGCAGATATTATTTGTCGCTATTATACACCCGAATTACATCTTGCCAGCTTCGCTTTACCACAGTATTTACTGGATTTACTAGCTAAAAAAGCTTAGTTTTACTCAATAGGAGGTGAAAAAATTGCAAAAATTGAAATTACATGGCTTTAATAATTTAACTAAAAGTTTAAGTTTTTGTATATATGATATCTGTTATGCCAAAACAGCAGCAGATCGACATAGTTATCTGGCTTATATTGATGAGCAATATAATGCAACACGCTTGACTGAAATTCTAACTGAAACCTGCTCTATTATTGATGCCAATATCTTGAATATTGCTCGACAAGATTATGACCCTCAAGGTGCCAGCGTTACTATTTTGATTAGCGAAAACTCAATAAATCCCCAAAATGTAGACAACACGGAAAATCCAGGCCCCTTACCTGATTCTATTGTTGCTCATCTCGATAAAAGTCATATTTGTGTTCACACCTACCCAGAAAGTCATCCAGATGATGGTATATGCACTTTTAGAGCAGATATCGAAGTCTCCACTTGTGGTGTGATTTCGCCATTAAAAACGCTTAACTATCTTATTCATCAACTTGAATCAGATATTGTTACTATTGATTATCGGGTTCGTGGATTTACCCGCGATGTTAATGGCATCAAACTCTATATTGATCACGAAATCAATTCCATTCAAAATTATATGCCGGAAGAATTCCAGTCTCAGTATCATATGATAGATGTTAACATTTATCAGGAAAATCTTTTCCATACTAAAATGATGCTAAAAGACTTTGAGCTAAATTTGAATAACTATTTATTTAATACGACCGCAGATCAACTTGCCTTTGAGGAAAAAAAACGGATTACTTATCTGTTAAAAAAAGAGATGCAAGAAATTTATTACGGCCGTAATTTGCCAGAACTGTAATTTATATCGATTAGTGGATCGAGAATAGATATCTTATCCACTAATCACAGAACTCCATTTTACTATTGATATTAATTTTTACTTTTAAGCCGTTGCAGACTAAATCTAAATATATTAGATAACAAACAGACCTATTGGCTTTTTTCATTATCTTTTATGGCTTGATTATAAATGGCTTTTGCTATCCATTGGTTAATTTCAATTACTTCTGCATTTTCCATATGCCAGATATCTTTCATTACCAAAAAGACCTCAGAACCATAAATAAGCGAAAATGCTCGTTTCACTCGCTCAATAATTTCTGGCGAAAACTCATCCTTCATCGGTTCAACTATCATCGCCAAAGTATCTTTCCGATGTCCACGAACTAACCGTTTTTCTGCCTGGATTGTCGATGAACGAGCTGCCGCCCATTGCTGCAAAGAAACTTGTAATGCTGCTCTAAGCGCTCCTTCATATTGGAACATACGCGGATAGGCAAATAACAATAATTCTTGAATCCGTTCTTCCGTTTTTTTGCTATCAGGCAACCAGGTTAAAATAGGTCCTAAGCTTTCACTCACAATGGCGGAAACCAGATCACTATGCGTTGGAAAATAACGATAAGCGGTCGCTCTCGAAACATGAGCATGAGATGCAACTTCAGAAACAGAAGGCAATTTCCCGTCTTCAAACAAGCTTAATGCAGTAGAAATTAATCGGTTAAAAGTCCGCTTTCTAGTACCTGTGTATTGTGAAATAAGATCAATTGACGTCATAAAATTTATCCTTTATTTTTAACCAAAATGGATTTAAACGTCACCTTTACGATAACTTTTATAATTAGAATGTACTTGCATTAAGAACCAATATAACGCTAAAGATTTAAAAATAAATTGAGACTAATATCTCAATTTATAAAAGCACAAATGATAGCTTACTCATATTGTGCCTATAATACTCCCATCCAAGTCAGCAAACAATCAAGGATTTATGATGAAGGAACAGCATGGATATATCTATATTGCAGCGACGCTCGATACCAAAGGCATCGAAACTTTTTATGTTGGTCAACTTATAAAAAAAACTGGCTTAGCAGTACGTATTGTTGATTTGAGTACGAAAGCTGACAATTTGGATAATAAAGCTGATATTACTGCTGAAACTGTTGCTAGCTATCATCCTACCGGAAGAGAAGCTATCTTTGGCCAAGATAGAGGGAAAGCTATCGCAGCGATGGCAATCGCATTTGAGAAATATCTGTTACAACAAAAAGATGTTTTAGCTATTCTTGGATTAGGTGGATCAGGCGGAACAGCACTTATTACACCTGCAATGCAATCTCTTGCCGTCGGTGTGCCCAAATTAATGCTTTCAACGATGGCATCCGGTGATGTTTCAGGCTATATCGGTGCCAGTGATATTGCCATGATGTACTCAGTCACAGATATTTCTGGTCTTAATGTCATCTCCCGTAAAATTCTAAAAAATGCCGCTGCTCAAATCGCAGGTGCGGTACTTTTTAATTCTGCTGATGAAACTGAAGACAATAATAAACCAATATTGGCACTAACCATGTTTGGTGTAACCACGCCGTGTGTCCAACAATTAACCAAAAAATTAGCTGATCATTATGATTGTTTAGTTTTTCATGCCACAGGAAGTGGTGGCAAAGCAATGGAAAAACTGGTTGATAGCCAATTAGTAGATTGCGTGCTTGATATCACAACTACTGAAGTTTGTGATTACCTTTTTGACGGCATACTTGCCTGTGATGAGGATCGCTTTGGCGCAATCATGCGTACCCAAACACCCTGTATCATCTCTTGCGGTGCATTAGATATGGTTAACTTTGGCCGTCCGACAACAATCCCTGACAAGTATAAAGATCGCCATTTTTATCATCATAACAGTCAAGTTACCTTAATGCGTACCACTGCCGAGGAAAATTATCAGATCGGAGTTTGGATCGCACAGAAACTTAATCAATGTCAAGGCGCTGTTACTTTTATTATTCCAACAGGGGGATTTTCCGCATTAGATATTGAGGGTGGTGTTTTTTGGTCACCTCAAGCTAACCAAGCTTTTATTGATGCGTTTAAATCAAACTACCACATCACAACTAACAGAAAATTAATAGTCAGTCCTCACCATATCAACTCAGCAGAATTTTGTCAGCAAGTGATACAATTGCAGCAAGAATTAATGCATTAATATGGAGTTATTGATATGAAACAAACACGCGCATCATTATTAGAAAAATTTCAAATGATGATCTCGCAAGGTCAACCCATTATCGGGGGCGGTGCCGGCACGGGTTTATCAGCAAGATGTGAAGAAAGAGGAGGAATTGATCTTATTGTAATTTATAACTCTGGTCGCTATCGCATGGCTGGCAGAGGTTCATTGGCAGGTTTACTCGCTTATGGCAATGCCAACGATATTGTTATAGAGATGGCAAAAGAAGTTTTGCCTGTGGTTAAAAATACTCCTGTATTAGCTGGTGTTAATGGTACCGACCCATTTTGCCAATTCGATCAATACCTTGATTCCCTAAAAATAATGGGATTTGCTGGTATACAAAATTTTCCTACGGTTGGTTTGATCGATGGTAATTTCCGAGCTAACCTTGAAGAAACAGGCATGGGATATGCGTTAGAAGTTGATTTGATCCGGCAAGCGCATGAAAAAGATTTATTAACAACACCTTACGTTTTTAGTGCTATTGATGCTAAAAACATGACAGAAGCTGGCGCTGATATTATCGTTACGCATATGGGATTAACAACAGGTGGTGATATTGGCGCAAAAACAACTCACGCATTAGAGGATTGCGTAAAGCTTATTAACGATTGGGCGGCAGCGGCAAAATCTGTTCGTAAAGATATTATTGTACTTTGCCATGGCGGTCCGATTGCAACACCTGAAGATGCCAAATATATTTTACAAAACTGTCCTGATTGCCACGGTTTTTATGGGGCAAGTTCTATGGAACGTTTACCGGCCGAAACGGCCATAACTGAAACGACAAAAATATTTAAAACGATAAAACGAAAATAATCTTTAATCTATTTTAGGTTGTTAAATCAACCAAACTATTAATCGCTAGCACCAGGAGCCTGTGGTATTTGCCACAGGCTTATTTTATTTAATTAATAACTAACCAATAAAAAATGTTGCAATAAATTAATAATAATTAACAATGCATTAGAATAACCTTACCAATAGAAGCTTATCATCTAATTTAATTAACATAGAATCAGAGATTATCAAAATAGAAAAAACGCTTAACTTTTCTATTAATTTAACCAATAAAATTTAAATAAAAAAACATTAATAAATAATAAATAGTTAATCATCTATCATACATATATAAAATGTGTAAAATATTTAGTCGTTTTTTGTTTGATTTGCCAAAAAGCTTCTTGCTTACTTAAAAAGGTGCATAATGCATTCATCTGATGTTACTGAGCGTTCGCTCTACTCGCTAAGTTGGCCCATCTTTATTGATGTTCTGCTCCATTTTGCGACATTACTTATCAACACTTATATGGTTAGTCACGTCTCCACCGCTTATCTAGCCGCAATGGGAGTAGGCAACCAAGTTTTTGATCTTTTTATCACCATATTTAACTTTATCAGTGTAGGATGCAGCGTAGTTATCGCCCAATATTTAGGTGCTGGTAAAAAAGAAAAGGCCAGTCAAGCCATTCATATCTCGATTGCTTTTAACTTCCTATTAGGTTTTCTGAGTGCTGCCATTATTCTCCTGTTTGGCTATAAGATCCTTGGGATCATGAATACACCAGCACATTTACTGGATTATGGTTACGCTTACTTACATATTCTTGGTTTATGTTTAATACCAGAAGCAATTTCTATTATATTAGCGGCTTGCTTACGCGTATATGGCAGATCACAGCCGGCAATGTGGGTAACATTTATTGCTAATCTAATCACCATTTTAGGTAATATGATTGTTTTATATGGTTTTTTTGGCTTACCACAATATGGCTTAACCGGCGTTGCCTGGTCAACGGCTATCGGTCGTATAATCGCGATTATATTACTTTTCTTCTTACTGTTTAGTGGACTGAGGATCACATTTGTTCCTACTTTACTGTTCCGCTGGTCAAAAAGTATGTTGAATAAAATATTACATATCGGACTACCATCAGCAGGCGAAAATTTAGTTTGGATTTTACACTATATGGTTGCTTCTGCTTTCATTGGTTTGATGGGAGAAACCTCCCTTGCAGCTCAAACCCTCTATTTCCAACTTTCACTATTTATTATGTTGTTTGGTATTTCCCTTAGTATTGGTAATGAGATTATGGTTGGTCATTTAGTCGGCGCCAAGCGCTTTGAGGAGGCCTACCAGAGAGGATTGAAAAGCTTGCAATGGGGATTTTTTATTACCATTGGTATTGTATTTTGTTTCTGGTTATTTCGTATACCGCTATTGGATGCAATTACTGAAGATCAAAACATTATAAAATTATTACTTCCGCTGTTCTTACTCTCTGTTTTCCTAGAGCCCGGCAGAACACTGAATATTGTCATGGTGAATGCCTTACGTGCGGCTGGTGATGCCCGTTTTCCCTTCTGCACCGCACTTATTTCTATGTGGGGTATTGCGCTGCCAATTAGCTATTTTTTAGGTTTAAAAATGGGAATGGGGTTATTAGGGATCTGGCTTGGATTCCTCTGTGATGAATGGCTACGCGGTCTAACCAATGCCTGGCGTTGGCGTTCTAAGCGTTGGCAAACCAAGCGGCTAGATATCTAATATACTGCTACCTTAGTTGTCTTTAAGCAATTAAGGTAGCCAAAAATAACCGATCAATTAACGCTTTCAGTTAATAATGCAAATTGTTGCCGTATTTCCTCTTCCGGTAAATGTAAACCAATAAAAACCATTACACCTTGACGCACCTCACCTGCTTGCCATTCACGATCCCAATCTGCACTATATAAACGCTGCACGCCTTGAAATATTAATCGACAAGGCTGATCTTTAATCGCTAATATTCCTTTATAACGTAAAAGATTATCAGCATGACGACATAATAAGGTCTCCATCATTTTTGATAATTCGGCCAATTCAACCCATTGATCAAGATAGATTACAATCGATTGAATAGCATTTTGTGTGCTCGACATAAAGCGAAAAACTGGTTTTGCAATGGTTAACTTATCACTAAGCATAAATCCATTTAAATTAAATAAGGGTGCTATAGCTATATCACCATGGATGACTGGATAAATAGCTGCTCGGGCATTAATACGCTGTAAACGTGCTATCAACGCGCTATTATTTGATTGAACATCAGTTTTAGTCAACAAAATACAATCTGCATAACCAATCTGTACTTGAGCAATAATAAACTGATTCAGTTGTTTCTCAGCATGTACTGCATCCACAACAGCAATAATACCATCTAAAACAAAACGTTGACAAAAAACGTTATGTGAAAAAAAAGTTTGCGTAATAGGGCCTGGATCAGCCATTCCAGTACATTCAATAATCAGGCGATCAAAAACTAATTGTTTTTTATCTCTACCATCCAGTAAATCTAATAGCGTATTTTCCAATTCATTCGAGCGATTACAACAAATACAACCATTACTTAAGGTTGTTATCTGAGTGGCATTATCACCGATAAGCTCACTATCAATCGATTCTGCCCCAAATTCATTTTCAATAACGGCAATCTTATAGCCATGCTTTACATTGAGAATATGACGAAGTAATGTCGTTTTGCCTGCCCCTAAAAATCCTGTCAATATTGTTACTGATATTGGTGTCATGCTAAGCCTCAGTTATCCCATCCATTGAATAATCGCTAGCAACAGCGAAAACCCCCTTTATCACTACTAGCATAACGCGCTGCCTGACGTTGCCGAAAAAATTCTTCATAGCTCATAATAGGCTGCTCAGGATGATTATTCTGCATATGCTGAACATAATTATCATAGTCAGGAATACCGATTAGCATAAGTGCCGCCTGTCCCAAATATTTGCCTGCTCGTGCAAGATTATTAAACATATTTATTACCTCAAAAAACGCCCACCTAAGTAATAACCTACTTTGTGGAGAAAAATAATACTAATTAACGTGAGGAGGAAATTTTAATATCGCTTTCAGCGACAGAAACATAAGGTGTTTCCCTATCTGAACGTCTAGCTGTTTTTCCTGCTTTTATTGCTATTTTAAGCCCATAAAAAATAATGCTATACACCACGAGCAAGAATAAAATACTTAATCCTGCATTAGTATAATTATTGATCACAATATGATGCATATCAGACAGTTTTTGCGCCGTTGTAGCAGTGGTTGCTGTTGCTACTTTTGCTTGGTATGAATGAGCCAAATAGATAAAGCCTTCCAACTGAGGATCAGCGCTAAATAACTTCAAACCCAACGCCCATGTAGTACATATTAATAACCATATTGCTGGAACAAGTGTTACCCAAATAAACTTAGTACGCTTCATTTTAATCAAAATAACACTGCTTAAAACTAACGCAACGGCTGCCAACATCTGATTGGAGATACCAAATAATGGCCATAAACTTTTAACACCACCTAAAGGATCAACAACCCCTTGATAAAGCAGGTAACCCCATAAACCAACACAACCGGCAGTAGCAATAATACCAGCGACTAATGAATCTGTTTTTTTCAGCGCCGGGATAAAATTAGCCAAAAGATCTTGTAACATAAATCGACCAGAACGTGTGCCGGCATCCAAAGCGGTCAAAATAAATAAAGCTTCGAAAAGAATACCAAAGTGATACCAAAATCCCATATCAGCAGCAGGGATAATTTGCTGAAATACATAAGCAATACCTACCGCAAGCGTAGGCGCACCACCGGCACGATTCAAAACAGAAGGTTCACCGATATCTTTAGCCGTTTGCAAGATTTCCTCTGGCGAAATAATAAATCCCCAAGAACTAACTGTTGCCGCAGCATGTACGGTAACTGCTTTCAATTGCGCCATAATCATAGCTGCATCGGAGCCGCCTAATTGATGCAAATTAGGCATGCTAAAGCCTAATGCTGCCGGCGGCGTATTCATCGCAAAATAGAGACCCGGTTCAATAATAGAAGCAGCAACTAGCGCCATGATAGCCACAAATGACTCCATTAGCATAGCGCCATAACCGATGTAGCCCGCATCAGTCTCATTGGCCAATAATTTAGGCGTTGTTCCTGACGCAATTAACGCATGAAAACCAGACACGGCACCACAAGCAATAGTAATAAACAGAAAGGGAAATAATGACCCTTTCCAAACCGGCCCGCTTCCATCAACAAATTGGGTTACAGCCGGCATTTTTAAATCTGGGTTTAGAATAACAATCCCAATTGCTAAACCAACGATGACACCTATTTTCAAAAAGGTCGCCAAATAATCTCGTGGTGCTAAAATCAACCATACTGGCAATAGTGCGGAAACAAAAGCATAGCCAATTAAGACATAAGTAATAGTCGTATCTTTAAAGGTTAACGCGGGTCCCCAATAAGGATCATGAGCAATAACACCACCAAACCAAATAGCCGCAATCAATAGAATAACTCCGATAATCGAGACCTCAGCGACACATCCTGGCCGAATATAGCGCATGTAAATACCCATAAATAGCGCAATCGGTACGGTTGAACAAACGGTAAAAACACCCCATGGACTTTCGGCCAATGCTTTTACAACAATTAACGCTAATACGGCTAAGATGATAATCATAATCAAAAAGCAGCCGAATAACGCAATTGAACCGGGCACGACCCCCATCTCTTTTTTTACGATTTCGCCTAAAGAAATCGCATTGCGGCGCGATGAAATAAATAACACCATAAAATCCTGTACCGCACCGGCAAGCACAACACCTGCCAACAGCCATAGTGTACCTGGCAAATAACCAACCTGTGCCGCCAATACCGGCCCGACTAATGGGCCTGCGCCAGCAATAGCGGCAAAATGATGACCAAATAAAACATTGCGATTTGTGGGTACATAATTTAATCCATCATTATTAAGAACGGCGGGTGTTGAACGGGTTGGGTCAAGCTGCAATACTTTTTTGGCAATATATAAACTGTAATAGCGGTACGAAATTAAATAAACGGCAATGGAAGCAATAATGATCCATAAAGCACTAATGTGCTCTCCACGTCTAAGGGCAACCACACCTAAACAAATAGCACCAATGATCCCTAATATTAACCAAGGGATATGCCTTAATATATTATTCTTATTCATTTAAGAAACTCTTCCTAGTTAAAATAAACATGTCAAATGGGAATAACTTTTATTGACTATTTTTAGCATCTATTTTTTAATTCATGGCAGTTTAAAAACATCCTTTGCCATGATGATTATAATAAAGCGGAAGAGGTAGTCGTTGATTTTTTTCTAAGTAAGCGCTTAAATAAATCCAATGAGTGGTTAAAAATAAAAAAGAAATATTTTTTTGTGACAGCGTTAACAATACAATTATTAAACTATTAATAGGTCGCGCGTTAATGATAGGTTAAAAATGTTATTATTGTAAAATAATAAACATTATTAATATGGGTAAAAATAAAAATGTTACTGTTTAATCAAATTAACGTGAAGTTAGTATGCTAGTTAAATGAATAAACCAATAGAGAAAAGGAAAATAAATTAAATAATCAGTATATCTTATTGATATATTAATATCCGTGATAAGAAATTTATTTTACTTATAATCAATAGTAAATGTTGCTGTTGCATTAACCGTTCCGGCAGAAACACTATTCCCAGTCTGATAATATTTTGCACTGTAAGTTAATTGTTTAAAAAAATCGATATCGAGTTTTTTATTAAAAATAATGGGTGTATTATTAGCAAAAATCTGAATCCCAACCCCGGTCGCTGACGAATCTTTATCCGCTGGTATAACACCATTTGAGTCACCTCCTTGCCAGGTAATATAGGCCTGATTAACACCTTTACAGTTTACATCGATGTTAAAAGTTCGCTCTCCCGTGGTACTTCCTTTACCTTTAAAATTATTTTTAAATACTGTCCCCATCTGAACATTTAATTTCGGTGTTTTTATTTTGCATGACTGTTCCTTAATTTTAAATTTAGGGATATGATAAGTAAATAATGTTTCTCCTGTATCTCGGTTTCCATCGCGGTGAGCAAGCGTTATTTTTATAGGATTCACTTCTCCAGCTTGAAAATCAGAATAAATAATTATAGTAAAACGACCAATAAATATTTTTTTATTACCTTCATCAATCCTTCTATATCCATTCAATCCCATTTTTTTTGCTCCAAATCCTTTTCGTTCAAGCTGCCAGCGCAATTTCACACCATTAAGATTAGTATTAAAATAATACCCACTGACTGATTTTATTCCTTCAATAGATTTAACATAGACATAGTTATCACCTTTCTTCTGGCAATTAATCTTAATTTCACTACCAATTTTTCTTACTTTATAGGGGAAATGGGTATTATCATAATGAACTGATAACTCATCAAATACAATATTTTGTTCTGTGATATAAGCTGAACATTTTCCGGCAACAGCAAATGATATATAACTTTGAATTAAAATAAAAATTATCAATAAATATATCTTAAATTTAAATGACATATAATTCCTATTATATTTTATACGGAAAAATGTTTATCTATATAACAATCAGCATCGATTTCTAATATATCTAATTCTTTTGCTAGTTTAGAAAGATCTAATTTGACGTAACACTGTTGCTGTTCATCTTTTCCCCATTGAACCTTTATGTTGGCTAAATCAGGGACTGCATTTAAATATAATTCTCCATCATCACCAACAATGCCATGGCTATCACCATCAATTAATGTGGCAATAGCACCAAAAGGGACTGGCTTATTATTTTGCGATAATTTGACTAATATACGATTACCACGACGCACATTAAAATTAACGGTTGCTACCGCCCCTCTGGTTGGTACCACTTTTTGCACCGGATTATCAATATCTACTCCATTGGCTAATGATTCAGTATCAATGGTAATATAGTTATAATTATACGGTTCGCTATAGGGTATCACTGCATAACCGCGTGCATCAGTTTTAATACCTCGATGATTCAATATTTTGGTTTGCATCGCACCATCAGCTTTAACTAATATGATCGTTTCCCCTAATGGTTGAGAAAAAACAATCCCATTTCGATGAACGATCACGCCACCAGAAAGCCCATAATTAAAAGAACACTCGTTATTATTATAATTATACCCTACATTCATCCGAGCCAGGCTATTGGTATAATTCACAGAAATACCACCACCCAATTCTTTTAAACTAGTATAATTATTATCTAGCCGAACATTATATAATAATTCATCATTATCTAATAAAGTGCCATTAACAGCTAATTGCTGCCCATTTATTGTATTATTATTAATATTATAAGTGATCCAACCACTAGGTAACCATTTACTGAAGGGTACAGAAACATTAAATGCTATTTGTTTATCTTTATTTTCAGTCGATTCATCATTATTATTAAAAAATAAATTTATGCCAAAAGTAATATCAGCAATATTAATATTATAACCGGCAGATAATGATTGAGTCGTACCTTTTGTTCGGCGATAATTCTGCCAATAAGCAGAAAAATAAAAATTACCAAAATCATACATATTTTGATTGAGCGTAAACTGAAATTGGCTCAGTTTATTTTGTCCGTTTGCAGTATCCTGTTTTTTTAAAGGTCTATTTACTTCTAGAAAAGAATAATATTCAGGACTAGTATAAAAATTTCCGGAAAAATTAAAGGATGTTCCTATTTCATCAATACTTTTCTCATATTGAATTTTATAAGACTGCCCTTTTTTACGTCTATTATTCGCCAGCTTCGCATCAGCAAATATGGCATTAAAAAAAATAGCACCAAAATTATCTAAACCTAACCCTAGCCCTAGCCCTAGAGAAAGCGATAAATAATTTTCCGCAGCTTGAATACCCGATAATAAACTTAATCGATTAGAAACCCCATATATTGAAACTAATTCGCTAAAATAGGGTTGATAAGAATTTTTTTTTGAACCAGCAAAACGCCCCAAAGTAAATTGATACTTTAATTTACCTTCTCGTTGCATAATGGGCACTGAAGAAAATGGCTGGATAAATTTTGTTTGTTTGCCATTATCTTCAGTAATGGTAACATGCAAATTACCCGAACCATATATTGCATAAAGATCGGAAATCTCAAAAGGACCAGGCGGAACATAATTTTCATAAATAACATAATTATTTTGCCGCACCGTAACTCGCGCGTGTGTTTGCGCTATTCCTCTAATAACTGGCGCAAAATCATGTTGACTACTTGGTAACATTAAGTCATCTGAGATAATTGATGCCCCAATAAATTTTATACTTTCAAAAACCTCATTAGTAGTAAATGTTTCACCCAAAATAATTTGGCTTTTTAATTTATGAATATCTCGTTGAATATAACTATTAACAGAAGATAAATTATTCTTACCTGCTTGCGAATCATAGTTATAAACTAATTGATTTCGAAAGCGCCAAGCGCCGATATTAATTCCATTGTGTAAATTTAAATAATAATTTTGACTCGTTATATTGTGATTATGATTATGCGAACCACTAAAGTCATAACTGATTAAAAAAGCCGATTCCCCTTGTTGCCATAAATCGGTTGGAACAGTATCTCTGGCCTGATTATCCATCACGGCTTGTGGAATATTAATTTCCAGGCGTTGTTGATGAAAATCGAATAATATTGTGGCGTAGGGAATATAATCCTCAATATTATACAAAATCTGGTTGGCTGGAAGCTTCATCAATGCAGGAAAAGCCGTGATTTTAACCCCGAATCGCCTTAAATCATCAACAGTTAACGCCGCAAATAATTTTCCATTCTTCTGAACAAAGTTAATATCCTTGTTCTCCTTCTCTGTTCCATTAAACAAAACAGTGACTCGGTACGTTCCTAGCAACTGGCCGCCAGGTGAAGAAAACGTACTCAAGTCAATAACCGCCTGCTCAGCGTTACTTATTTCTAACGCAGATAATGGAAAATAATCTTGAGCAATAATTTCGGGTAAAAATATCAATGAACTTAAAGTGACTAGAAAAAATACAAATGAGCATAGTTGTTTTTTTTCTAATTGGTTATTAAAAAAAATCACATTAAAGGCCTTCCATCTCATCTAAGGTAGATTTTTTTTCATCTCTGCACTAATACCACCATAACTATTTATACTATTCCAACTAATTAAATTAGATGAGTTAGCAGATATATTAAAATAAGCTATTTCTTGCGGGGCAATCATATCTGTATCATTTAAATTAACGATTTGATTGCCAATTTTAAGTTGATTAATAGTCACATAATAATTACTTGGATTTTTAACTTCTAATTGTTTACCAAGCCAGCGAAAGGTTAATAATTTATAACTTTCTTCTGCATCACCTTGAATTTTTTCGGGCCGATAAAATAATTTTATGCGCGTTTTTACTGTAATAAATAAAATATTCTGCCTATTATCCGGGGCTGAGGGAATCGCTTTCACGTTGAGATAAAAAATAGATTCTCTATTCAAAGGCAAATCACCGCCTGTTCGCATAATTCGTAAAATATTTTCTTTGCCGCCATCTAAACGAAATAAAGGTGGAGTAACAATAAACGGTGCTTTTTTGCCATTTGCATCAACACTGATAAAGGATTGAATTAAATAAGGCCTATTCTCATCATGATTTGTTACTAGAATTGAAGCTTCTCTTTTATTGCCATTATAAATAACCCGGGTTCCATTAATTGTCACATTTGCATAAGCTTCAAATATAAAAAATAATAGTATATAAGGTATTAAAAGTTTTATTATTCTGTTTCTCATTATTATTACTCAAACATTAGTCATAAATATAAAGAATCCTTTCTATGACTAGAAAAAATATCTAGAAATTCAATTATCAATTTTTATTTATAAGAAACTTCAAAATTTATCGAAGCATTTGCTTTACCAGATTTAACTTTCTGGCCATTAGATACATATGCCGCTTTAAAAAGAAAGGTTAACATACGATTATCCTTTGAAGTGGCCACTTTTGATTCATATACGTCTTTAATATCTAATAATCTGCCTGAAGAATCATAAAGACCTATACCAATTCCTTCAGCACCTGTACCATCTAACTTAATTAATTTCGAATTATGATCATCATGATTTGCTCTAAATACTATTTTAGGCATAATATCGTAACCATCATAATGAGGACAATCTTGTAGCTTAATTGACAATTCCTTCTCACTACCAACAACTTTTTGACCTGAAGCATTCGGTACCTTATCTTTCATATAAACTCCCATATCGATAGCTAAAGAAGAAGAAGAACTAGATGATTCAGAGGCTAAAGTTAAGCTACAAGGCGTGTCGATAATTGCTCCACTAAACTTCACAGTTCCACCAGTTGCAGCCAAAGCAGTATTACAAAATAAAATTAACAATAAGCCAATAAAATAGCTGGTAAGATTATTTTTCATGTATATATTCCTAATAAAACAAATGATATATTTCAAATTCATAATGAAATATTTAAACGGCGCAGCAGTATACTTAGATACATTAATTTATAATAAAAATTAAAAACTGGAGTTGTAATTTATGATATGCAAAAAATAATACCTAAACAGACGGGTATAAAATATAGGTAAAACAAAAAAGCTCAATCTTGAGTAATAAAATTATCGCTAATAAATTCGCCGCCAAATAATTATTCCATTTTAATTATAGAGCCCTATCATGTTGATTAATAATCATTGTAATAAGCAATATATTACCTAAAAATAATCAAATTGCAATCAAAAAAATACACAATTTAACACATATTTTAACATCTATACGTAAATATATTATTTAAGATAATTCAGACATCATAAAAGCATTACTTTAAGAATATACCTATTGTTATTTTCATGAAAGCGAATTATACAAACAAAAATCAGCATCAACTTATTAATATTTTGCATATCTCAAAAGTTACAATAAATTTTACCGCAAAAATTCAATTCTAATTTCAGCCTACTTATTTAATTTAATATTTAATTATTTTAATAATGGATATAATTTATCAACATTAACTACAAACCATGTTAATTTTTTATAAAAAGAGCGTACGACTAAAACTTTAATTATGCCTATTGTTAGGCAATAAATAGCTGTTCACTTAACCAAATATCCTTTAATATCGTCGAAAAATCATTTTAAAATTAAACTATATTTTATTATATATCTGATAGTCTGATAGTCTGATAGTCTGATAGTCTGATAGCATCGAAAGATTTAATAAATTATTTTAAAAATATTTAATTAAATATAGTCTGTGATGGTGGTAAAAGCCGTTATTGTTCAGTTTAGAAATAGAATAACGCATTTTTTAACTAACCATAACTTAGCGGTTCATTAGCATTTATAAGTTTATAAATGCTAATGAACTTTGCCAATAAGATGAGCTGCAACTCACGGCATACAAAAAAGGTTACTTCATCTCATTATGCTCACGCTCACGATTACGGTCTCTATCGCGATGAACAAGATAAATAAGCACCAGCAAAATAGTGGTATAAACTTGAAACGCTTCTGCCCCGCTATTCCATTCAGACATCCACATGCCAAACCACTCTCGGCCTAATGACATAAATAGAACTTGCCAGGTCAAAAAACCTAAGGTTAAGCCAGCAATGGCAATTTTTTTCTTTCTATTAAAATTAGCCGCGGTATTTTTCAAATTAGCTAATAACCTAATGCCGCCAATCCAGCAAAGTATTGCTGTTAATGTTTGCAGAATAATGAGAATGATATAACTAGCATGATGGGCAGTTGGAGACTCAATCGCGCGGTACTTAATGGTGGCCTCAGGAAAGATAGTATCCATCAAAAGAACATGACGAATTAAGGCAAAATTGGTGTCATAATCGGTAATATTACCGATAACCACTAACGTTGTATATAACGCCACCGCACATACAGCCAACGCTTTAGATAAACGAATAATCATGATTTATTGTCCTTAGAAATACAATAAGATAATCTTCGATACAAGATGCAGGCTCAAAAATAAAAATGTTCACTGTTTAGGATGATTAACTAAACAATGAACAGATTAATTTTAACACAAGAATTTAAAATAGGACAAAATTCAAAAAATGCCGTAATTTTGTTAATAAGTCATATTAGTAGGCAAAAATAAAAGCCCTATCATACCTTATAGATTTGATTTACATTAATGGATATGTCTCGTGGCCCATAGATCATATTCGTCAGCATGTTCAACGAATACCTGAACGATATCACCCGGTTTAACATTAAATTCGCCATTAAGATAAACTACACCATCAATTTCAGGCGCATCTGCCATACTACGCCCTACCGCTCCTTGATCATCGAGCTCATCGATGATTACCCAGATCTTAGAGCCAACTTTCTCCTGCAATCGCTGCGGAGAAATTTGCTGCTGAACCTGCATAAAACGGTGATAACGTGTCTCTTTTATTTCTTCTGGAACTTGATCGGGTAACGCATTGGCTTGTGCACCATCAACGGGGCTATATTTAAAACAACCAACCCGATCCAAACGAGCCTGTTGGAGAAAATCCAGTAATAGCTGGAAATCCGCTTCAGTCTCCCCTGGAAAACCAACAATAAAAGTTGAACGTAAGGTTAATGCTGGACAAATTTCACGCCAACGGCGAATACGTTCTAAGGTTTTCTCCACTGCTCCCGGCCGTTTCATCCGCTTTAACACCGTTGGACTCGCGTGTTGCAGGGGTATATCTAAGTAAGGTAGAATTTTACCCTGCGCCATTAGTGGGATCACGTCATCAACATGAGGATAGGGATAAACGTAATGCAATCGGATCCAAATGCCTAAAGCGGCAAGCTGTTCACACAAGCTGACCATACTAGTTTTAACTGGCTGACCATCCCAAAAACCTACGCGATGCTTATATCTACACCATAGGCTGAAGTGTCCTGTGAAATAATAAGCAACTCTTTTACGCCCGCAGCGACTAAACGTTTGGCTTCACTTAATACCTCACCAATAGGCCGACTTTCTAAATCACCGCGCATCGATGGAATAATACAAAATGTACAGCGGTGATTGCAGCCTTCAGAAATTTTCAAATAAGCATAATGCTTAGGTGTTAATTTGATCCCTTGCTGCGGCACTAAACTAAAAAAAGGATTATGTTGCGGTTTAGGAACATAATGGTGAACATGGGCTAACATTTGTTCATAGCTATGTGGACCCGTGATAGCTAATACTTTCGGATGTACTTCACGGATCTGATCTTCTTTCGCTCCCAGACAACCGGTTACGATCACTTTACCATTTTCATTTAATGCCTCACCAATGGCTTCCAATGATTCTTGTACTGCGCTATCAATAAAACCGCAGGTATTAACAATAACCAGATCTGCATCATGATAACTGGCCACAATTTGATAACCATCCGTCCGCAATTCAGTCAAAATTCTCTCAGAATCAACTAAATTTTTCGGGCAGCCTAATGATAAAAATCCTATTGTAGGGACATGTTGTTTATTGCTCATAAAAGGATAGGATCTATGTTGTAATAGTGATTGGATAAAAAAGTTATTTTAACATTGAAAAAACGAAATTGTACAATTGGGTTTGCTGTTCAAGTAGATACTTTCAAAAAACATTTCTTTTCTTCACATTCATATAGTTAATAGACGCCTGAATATACTTAACAAGTGTATCATTATCCATTGGATTAAAATGCAACCCAATCGTTTGAGGTAAAGCGGGATATTTTCCTGTAATTAAATGTTCTTTTGATACATTCTTAATAAAAATACCTTTATTTTGGTGGGAAAAAAGTATAAAAAGTATTTTATTAAATGAATTACTCAAACCTTCTACTTCATTTACTTGATGAATGTTAATAAGATATTTTAAAGTTAATTTATCAAAATCATATTTTTTCACCATCTGTGAATTTTTATATTTTGCATCCAAAATTAATATAATAGGTTCCTTCCATAATTCTGAGGAAATTTTTACAATGAAATCTGGGCAAATATAATATTCACCATATTTTTTTGAACCATAATTATTCGATATATTAATTAAATCTCCAGATTTATTAAATTCTTTAAATGAAAATATCTTTGGTTCATAATAAATATCAACGTAAAAATCGTCATTATAATAAGAAAAAAAATTATTAATGACACCATCAGATGCTTCACTTTTTTCCCTCCGAAAGGCAGTTCAGCTAAATATTGTCGATACTCTTTACTTTTTATTTTAACATTAAAATCATTTATAAATATATCATGTAAACTCATTAATATTGTTAGCTCATAAATAATAGCTAAATTTTTAATACCAAATAATAAATCTCTTTCTAATAATTTTGGACTAGGCGATTTTAAACATTTTGTAATTAACGTGAAAACTTCACGGTAATGATAATGTCTATTTACATATGGTGTAAATTTAGGGTAAATATTTTTTATTAATTTAGCAGGTAAAATTTTATCAAAAATGTAATGTATATCTTTCAACTTTTTTTGCAATAAGTGTATATTCTTTATTTTATGTTCTAATACTATATTTATATATTGTGACATAGTATGATCAAATCGTACATAATCATTATTAATATTATTTAAAATACTACAATCAAAATTAGAATATTGTTTTTTAGTTTATTTAAAAAATCTTCAGCATGATATAAAAAAGATTTTATAACTCGATTTTCATAAGTATCTGTTTGCTTTTTTATTATCTCTTTAGGGATCAAAGATAAACTATATCCTCTATTATTATAAAAAACATTAACATTATCTCCATTATTTAATGTGATTTTATCTAAGTTAGACAAAACCCAATATACTGAATCAGCTCCTGTTGGTTGACCTACTTTAGAAAGAATAATATCTGTTTGCCAAGTATGCTTATTTTCTCTTACAAATAAACAAATATTTTCCCTCAAAAAATCAACAACTTTTTCAATTAAATTGAATTTATTAAAATTAAAATTTTCTCTATCAGAAGACGTGCCGTGAATAGAGCTTCTGGAAAAACAAATAAAAATAGCATCATCTATTCTATCAGTCAGATAATCTAACATTTGTTTTGCCAATATAGCATTTTCCTTTCTTGCCAATATATTAAACTTTAATTTAATAGATTTTTCATCATCTTTTTGAAATGAAAGTTTAGCTTCGCTTTCACCAAAAAAATTATAAAAATATCTTAATTGATTTATATCTTCACTTTTTTGTGACTTAAAAATCGCATCATTATCAATATAATCTTCATCATCAAAAACGACCGGTATATCTCCTAACAATAATATTGGATATCCAACTTCATCCAATATATTTCTTTTAATTTTAACAACAAAAAAAAGCCTATCAGTCTCTTTTATTTCTATCAATTCATCTGTCTTTAGTTCAATAGCCTCTTTATTATTATTAATATATAAAAACCAACTAATCATAAAGAAATTCCATAATTAAACATATTTTGATTACCATAATTAATCAATTTATTAAGATACTTTCTAGATTTTTCCATATCATCGGGCAATTCTTTCTCAAGATTTTCCAATCTTTTACCAAACTGAGAACCATAGCCATTCAATAATGGAATAAGGTGCTGAGATACCGCATAATCAAAAGCAGTATAGCGGCTCTGAGTAGACATCATTGGCCCTACTACATTATGATATGAACGAATTGATTTTATTTTTCTATAAGAAATATTTATGGGAATCCCTAAATCAGGACTATCTTTTTTTAAGATATCAATGATATTTTTTAATGTATTTTCAATATCTGACGGCATATCTAAAGAGCTTGGTTGAAAAAGCTCAATAAATTTTTTCCCACTAATCGGCTCTACCGAATATTCTTTCTTAGTACCAAACTCCAAAAATTCATAATCAGACTCAAACTCATCAAAATTAATGATAGCTGCTCTATCAAGCAGACGTGGTGTTAAAATTTGTACTGATTCATCTTGATTGAGTGTGCCTAAAAACCTCAGATATTCAGGAATAATGAAATATGGCTCATCTGGATCACCAGTTGAAAGTTCTCTTTTAGACTCAGGATCTGCCATTTCCATAAATTGACTAAAATAATGTTCAGGTTGAGATAAGTTAAATTCATCTAGTAAAATTATCGATAAAGCCCCATCAATTTGCTCTTTTTGTTCCATATGTAAATATTTTAATAACTCAAATAAACCAGATGATACACTAACATAACTTTGTGACAAAGCATTGTAAAAACCTAAAATATCGCGATAAGAAGTCCAGCCTCGTGCTATAGGTATATTAAGAAATCTGTTTTTTAACCCTAAACTAATTCCCAGCATTTTTGCTAACGATGTTTTACCTGTTCCAGGCAAGCCACTAAAAAGCGTAAACTGAGATTGTGCTATCGTGGTTAACAAATTAGCCGCAGTATAATAATCAATCTTTCGCCCCTGACTATCTAGAGAATCTAGTACCGTATCAATCAGTTTTTCTCTTAAGTCTTCGATATTTGCGTCAGAATCTAACTTTCTTATATTGACTTTATAGTCTAGAGACTTGACTGGAGATTTTGGCCTGATTCCGCATAAAGTATCAACATAAGGTTTAAATTCTAACAGTTTACCAATAAGTGATTCATTATTTTCCTTTAAACGCTTTTCTACATCGTTCAGTTGCGCATTCATATCTTTTTTTCTATCGCGATAATTATCCCTATCCCGTTCTAAATTATTAATTTCTTTTTTTAACTTATAAATAGTATTCAAATGATAATATTTAAATTCAAGAGAAGATAGTTTTTTGTTAAGCTCTTCTAACTCTTTTTCCTTTTTAAAAAAACTTTGTTCTAATTCATTCCTTTCTTTTTTTGTTAAAAAATTGCTTCCATCTTCAAATTGATCTCTTTCTCTGATTTTTTTTCTTATTTCTTGTTCTAATTTTTTATTATCAAGCTGTAGCTGTTTGAGATATTTTTCCTTATCTAGTGTATCTTTTTTCAATTTCTCAATATATAATTTCTTCTCATCCTTAAAATAATGTTCTTTATTATCTTCAATATATTTTTTTAGTATATTTTTACCTTTTTCACTCGACAGAAAATTATCAAATAATTCTTTTCTACTATTATCCCATGTCTCAGCATCTTCTAAACATTGAAATAAACGTTTAAATCTCTGCGGAAATGTTTTATATTCTATAGTAGAAGAATAATGTTTTCTTATTTAAGTAATTGTTCCCTTACTAAAATTTCTTATATTTGAATTTTGAGCTATTTTATTTCCATAAGTTGAAATTATTTGCTCATTAGAAATAAAATCAATAATATCATCGTTATTTTCTATAATATATTTAACATTACCCAAAAAAAATGTTCCCTGTCTTATATTTACTGAAATGTGATTATTTACTTTTTCTTTGTTTATTTTTGCAATATGAAATGGAGGAATTTTATTAATGGGAGTAGTTATACTAGCCAGGGTTAATATATGTTGCTTACCAATATTTTTATCATTTAATTCATAGCTAAATGGACCATATATAAATTTATCATCTTCAAGAAAAATTATTTTTGTTTGAGGTGCCTCTGATAAAATTATTACAGGATGTAGTATGTTAGGTAGAGGCATTTTAAATAATTGTGCAACCATTATCCCTCGTATATCCTCACATGAACTTGAATTACTAACGTATCGACATTCACCATCTCTATGCTCAAAACTTGTGGGTTTACATTTGGTTTCAAAAATAGCATCGTTAAATCTTTCTCTTATTTCATTAAAACCTGATGTAACAAATACCTGTCCTGTTTCACAAAAAATTTCTAATTGATTCACTGGACTAACATTACCATCTGGTAATACTTCAAATAAAACATTCAATCTTCCGATCTTTTCTTCTTTCTCGAAAGAATATTTTTTCTCTAAAGTGCAAATAACCCTACGTTCTAAAGCTTGCATCTATTAATCTCACATTAGTATAAAAAATAATATTTATTTCATAATTATTATAACAACTTGTAATTTCATATTCTATTATCAAGAATAATTTATCATAATAAAAAACATTAAAATTAATAAATTAATAAATTAATAAATTAATAAATTAATAAATTAATAAATTAAAAACAAAAATATAAGATTATTATTCTGTAATAAAACAAACACCAACAATAAATTTATATTTAACAAAAACAATATAATTAACATCATTATTACTAACATTATTGTTAATTTGATAATAATTAAAAAAACTTCTTATACTAATTTTGATTAACATCATTATTTAATTCTTTTATTAATTTATATTGATAAAGAGACGCTATATAACAAACTGCTTTTTTAGAAGTGCAAAATGGAAAATAATAACCGACTTTGGCCACATATAAGACGAACAACCCATTTAATGATGTTCTGCCATCGCTCATGTTTCAGTTTTGAACGTTTCTATCCCCACAGGTGATCCTTTTCGACATCCATGCTGCTGTTTTACTGTATGGATCGTCATTCCCAAATAGCCATGTTATTGATTTAAATAAATCATGTCTATGGCATTAACTATTCATACTTGTCAATTAGCGCATTTAGGTTAATTAATCTAACAAAATTATTTATTGCTTTAAGCCAAATTAAATTTAGCTTAATTAAATTTGCAATAAACAATACGCCAAAATATTTTCTTATCCATTTTGGCTGCAATTCTATTGTCTTAATTCACAGGAAATAAAATGCAACAATATAAACTCGCTACCAGTTTTGATATCAGTGACTATATTGATAGCCAGCGTAACTTGGTTAATATCTTTGCTACTGACTTCACTGATGTAGCTGCGATTATTATCTCACTGGAAGATATTCAACAAGGTGCGCTCGACACCATTAAACAACATAGTTTTGGTCAGCCGATCTTTGCGCTAATTCATCGCAATCAAGTTATTCCGGCCGACACACTTTCTTGTCTGGCGGGTGTTATCGATCTCAACAAAGATAATAGCCAGTTATATGCCAAGCAATTAGAAACAGCGGCACAAAAATATGAGCAAAATTTACTGTCACCTTTTTTTGGCCAATTGAAAAAATATGTCGAACAAGGCTATAGCGCTTTCGATTGTCCGGGTCATCAAGGGGGAGCATTCTTTCGGCGTCATCCGCTAGGTAACTTATTCGTCGACTATTTTGGTGAAAATCTATTCCGTTCAGATCTCTGTAATGCGGACGTTTCAATGGGCGATCTCTTGATCCATGAAGGTGTACCTTGTACGGCACAGCAATACGCCGCAAAAGTGTTTAATGCCGATAAAACCTACTTTGTTTTAAACGGTACCTCTTCTGCCAACAAAGTGGTATTAAACGCCTTACTGGCACCCGGGGATTTAGTGTTATTTGATCGCAATAATCATAAATCCAATCATCATGGTGCGCTGATCCAAGCAGGTGCAACACCAATCTATTTAGAAACAGCTCGCAATACATTTGGCTTTATTGGTGGCATCGACGCTCACTGTTTTAATGAAGATTATCTGCTTGATCTGATCAAAAAAACTTCCCCTGAGCACGCAGAGCAAAAACGACCTTTCCGCCTAGCGGTGATCCAACTTGGTACCTATGACGGAACAATTTACAATGCACGCCAAATTGTCGATAAAATCGGCCATCTTTGTGACTATATTTTATTTGATTCTGCCTGGGTAGGTTACGAACAATTCATTCCAATGATGAAGGACTGTTCACCATTACTGCTGGAACTCAATGAAAATGATCCCGGTATTTTGGTCACCCAATCGGTTCACAAACAACAAGCAGGTTTCTCACAGACTTCCCAAATCCATAAAAAAGACCGTCATATCAAAGGGCAACTACGTTATGTCAATCACAAACGCTTGAATAACGCCTTTATGATGCACGCTTCCACCAGCCCGTTCTACCCGCTATTTGCCGCTTTAGATGTTAATGCCAAAATGCATGCCGGCGAAAGTGGCAAACGGCTATGGATAGACTGCGTAAAAACCGGTATCGAAACGCGCAAATTATTACTAAGTTGCTGTAAACTCATCCGCCCATTTATTCCTGCAATGGTCGATAATCGCCCCTGGAGTGACTACGACACTGATGAAATCGCTAATGACTTACGCTTCTTTAAATTTACCCCCGGTGAACGTTGGCACTCGTTTGATGGTTACGCCGAAAATCAGTACTTCGTTGACCCGTGTAAATTGATGTTAACCACACCCGGCATTAATAGCCAAACTGGCGATTATGAAAGCTTTGGTGTACCAGCCACCATTCTGGCAAATTACCTACGTGAACAGGGCATTATCCCGGAAAAATGCGATCTAAATTCAATTCTATTTTTGCTCACACCGGCAGAATCGATAGCAAAAATGCAACATCTGGTGGCTCAAATTGCCCGTTTTGAACATTTACTAGAAATCGACGCCCCATTAGCTGACGTTTTACCGACACTCTACCGTAGCAACCAACAACGCTATCAGCACTATACCCTGCGTCAGCTATGCCAAGAGATGCATAACTTATATGCCAAATTGAACGTAAAGCAGCTCCAAAAAGAGATGTTTCGTCAAGCGCATTTTCCAGCCGTCAACATGTTACCGCAAGCAGCCAATATCCAGTTTGTACGCGGCCAGGTCGAATTGATTGCGATTGAAAACATCGCCGGTCGAATTGCAGCCGAAGGCGCGCTACCTTACCCACCAGGCGTACTGTGTGTTGTGCCAGGAGAAGTCTGGGGCGGGGCGGTGCAAAATTATTTTCTGGCGTTAGAAGAAGGGATCAATCAGTTCCCAGGTTTTTCACCTGAACTACAAGGCGTATATCTGCAAACCGATGCTGATGGCCGCAAACGTGCTTATGGCTATGCGATTAAATAGTTATGCACAACTCTACAATCAGTAAATTTTTACCGATTAAATAACTTAAATTTCTCATAAGTAAAGAGAGAAAAAAATGCAGGTATCTAAAAATAAAATGAGTGTGCTACAGCTAACCATATTGACTACGGTGAATATGATGGGCTCAGGTATTATTATGTTACCGACCAAGTTAGCAGAAGTTGGCACCATATCGATTCTTTCATGGATCGTTACAGCCATCGGCTCGATGGCACTGGCTTACGCTTTCTCAAAGTGTGGCATGTACAGCCGCCGCAGTGGCGGAATGGGTGGTTACGCTGAATATACCTTTGGTAAATCCGGCAACTTTATGGCTAACTATACCTATGGGATCTCACTATTAATTGCTAACGTAGCAATTGCTATCTCTGCGGTTGGGTATGGAGCAGAATTATTTGGGGTAAACTTAAGTCCATTGGTTATCTGTATCGCTACCATCGCCGTATTATGGATATGTACCATTGCTAACTTTGGTGGGGCACACATCTCGGGTCAGATAAGTAGTATTACCGTTTGGGGGGTTATTATTCCCGTTATGGGCATCTCCATTATTGGCTGGTACTGGTTCAAAGCCGACCTATATATCCACTCCTGGAACCCACACAATTTTCCATTTTTTCAGGCCGTTGGCTCCTCAATTGCTATGACACTATGGGCATTTCTCGGCATGGAATCGGCTTGTGCAAATAGTGAAGCCGTTGATAACCCAGAGAAAAATGTTCCTATTGCCGTATTAGGCGGCACACTAGGCGCAGCGGTAATCTATATTGTTTCCACCAATGTCATAGCCGGTATTGTGCCAAATATAGACTTAGCTAACTCCACAGCCCCTTTTGGTTTAGCCTTCGCACAAATATTTAATCCCACTATCGGTAAAGTCATCATGGCGCTAATGATCATGTCATGTTGTGGCTCCCTACTGGGTTGGCAGTTTACGATTGCGCAAGTATTTAAATCATCATCGGATGCTGGCTACTTTCCAAAACTTTTCTCCGCTGTCAATAAAGCAGAAGCACCGATTAAAGGTATGCTGACTATTGTCATTATCCAATCTGGTTTAGCACTAATGACCATTAGTCCATCATTAAATAAACAATTTAATGTATTAGTTAACCTAGCGGTTGTCACTAATATTATCCCTTATATTCTTTCTATGGCCACCATGATCATCTTACAAAAAGTGGCTAATGTTGAGCCACAGAAAGCAAAAATGGCTAATATTATTGCTTTTATTGGTGCCGCCTATAGTTTCTATGCCTTGTACTCCTCTGGAGAAGATGCCGTTATGTGGGGCGCACTAGCAACATTCCTAGGCTGGACACTCTATGGCTTCGTTTCACCACGTTTCGAAATGGAAAATAATCAAAACATAAGTAGCAAATACTAGCTCAATATTATTGACTCGCTTTCTCCTCATCGTCACTCGATGAGGAGCTAGTTGAGGCAGCCTAAATTAGCAACCTAACATGAGGACAATAATTTACCTAATGAAGAATAATTATTCTTTTATTCAGACTAAATCGTAATATTGATAATCGACCGACATTTATATCTCAACCAGCAACCTTGTCCTATATACTTATATATTATTAATGCCGATAAACCATTTGAGTTGATGCCATGAAAAAATTAACCATAGTTATCATGTTATTTATCAGTAAATTGGTGCTAGCCGATAGCATTAATATCGATCAAACGTTGGAACAATGTTTAGCGAAACCAACAACGGTATCAACGCTTGATAGCGTTGATTGTTACCAAAATGCATTAAAGTTATGGGATAACGAATTGAACAAGCAATATCAATTATTAATCGCCGATAAAAAGTTGAGCTCAAGATTCAAAACTGCATTGAAAAAATCACAATTGGCATGGATAAAATATCGCGATCTTAACTTAGAAGCGATTAACCGCTTTTATGATACTCAGCAAGGAACCTATTGGGGGATCGCCGCGATGGCCAACAAAATTGAGTTAACGAAAAATAAAGCGTTGGAATTAACCAAATTAAGAACAAGCACTGAAATCGGTAATTAATAACCATTGGTTAATAAAAATAAATTTAGTTATGTGTGTCATTAAATAGCTAACGACACACATAACTAACAATTAAGATGCAAGATAATAGAAAATCCGCTCCCAATAGTGATAAAGTTTAGAAACTATAAGTCATCCCTACCCCAATAACATTATCGCGCGCTATCTCTAATTCGTTACCCCGTTGGCTATTTCTCAATAAATTAACCTTATAAGCAGCGTAAGCTTTGAAATTATCGTTAAAATTATAGTTAGTAAAAATATTAAAATAGTTAACCACATCCACTTGCTTATTAGCCCGTGAATAAAAATAAGCCACTCCCGGCTCTAAACCAGATGCAAAAGTATAGGAAGAAAGCAACTCGAGGGTACTAACTTTACCAAAGATCACCACATTATCATCGACTTCGTGGAAATGAATATTGCGGCTTTCGGAATATAAACCAGCAAATTTGACCGGTTCAGCGTCATAATTGAAACCCATCGCCCATATTTCCGCCGATTTACCCGGCCGGATCTGCTGTTGCTGTTGGGTTCGGTTGGAATAAAAATAGGCCAGGGTTGCTTGCAAATTATCCGTAAAGTGATAACTAACACTGGCTCCCCACCCCTCACCATTTTGATGCTGAACCTCATCATGACTATTTTTGCCTTGATACTGCAAAGCAAAATTGAGTCCCTTTACTAAATTAAAAAAATCAGTTTGCCGATAAGTCAGCAAATTACTCGCCTCTTTGGTGGTTGAAATATCACTATCAGAAAAGAAATCACCGTCAAAAAGCGATAATCCATCGGTATAAGCAGCGACATCATAAATAACACCATAATTACGACCATAATCGATATGGTGAGTAACATATTTTAAGCCAGCAAAAGCTAAATTATTCTTTGATTCATTACTTTTGTCCCCTTCTGCGCCATGCAGTTCTATCTCATGTTCAAATTTGGCAAAACCACTAGCAGAATTGGTAAACTGACTATCTAACTCTAAACCCAGTTTTACCTTTATTTCATTACCATCTTGATCCTTATCTTTTGAATTCATTAGTTTAGATTCAATCTCACCATTAACCGCTATTCGATTACCTTGCTTATCATAAACGTCTGCTGCCATAGCCCCGGGAATATAAAAACAGAAAAAAATTAAACTGGTCGATTTATTTTTAATAAAAGAAAACATAATACTTATCTCAAGACATAGTAAAATTGATGAACTGGTCATCATAAAAATATTTTAAATATACACAGCTGATTAGTGATGTTAGATAATCACTTAATGCTGTTTTAACCCAATAAAATAAACAATTAATTTATCGGTATGGGAGAAAGAAGAGAGATATAGCTAAATCTAGCTAAGAAAATACTTTGCTCGCTGAATGTCAAAAATAGCAACATATAGATACCCTATAATAAATCTCATATATAGGGGCAACCAGATGAAAGAGCATAGAACACTATCCCAATCGTCTTAGTTTTAGCACTATACAACGTATCCTATGATAGGAAGTTACTTTGAGGCAAACCTTAATCCGATCTGCCTTGTCCTAACCTTGGGCGTCTCTCGACGTCGTGAGATCAGCAACTTGTGTTTGTATAGGAGCCTCGCCTAACGAGATATAACACTTTCGAATGAGCGCGTATTATATGCGTAAAGAATGGGGAAAAAATATCCCATTGCTAGTTTGTTTATGTTTTATTTAATTATGTTAGCCACTTTACGATAAAACCCAGCAACGAGTCGTTAGATCAATTGAATACCAAACGGTGCTCATCACTTAATGATAACCAAACCACTCTTTTAATCCTGAACTTAAAATGGCAGATATGGCAAAATAACGATAATCTGCACGGTAATATAGCATTAATGAATGGATATTATTGACTTCATTTTTATCAACTTTTACCTCTTTTAATTTTTTTGTCAAAATAGAATTAATAGCCATATGGTCAGGAATATAAGTAATAAGTAATACCTAATCCTTTTTCTGCCAATTTCACACACGAATAATAATCAGTGGTTAACATCATTTCTGAATAAGGCAGGAAATGATATCGCTCATCATCGACTTTACCTTGCAATGAAGGATAAATGACTGTTTCAGAAGATAAAGACAAACTATTGACCTGTTGTTCTTTCGCCAAAGGGTGGGCTGGATCTGCCACTAACATCATTTGAATATCACCAACAACTTGCGCATTAATATTGTTATATATCTCAACACATTGCAAACCTAAAACAAAATCCGCTTTATTACTATTAAGGGTAAATTCAACATCAAATAAATCCGCATGAACAATATGTATTTCAACAGCGGGAAATTCTTTCTTTAATTTTAATACTACATCAGCAATCGCCTCTTCAGGAATCAGTTGATTAAATGCTAATCTAATGGCCGCAGGCTCTTTATTGTTATTTAACGCGAAAGAAAATTTTTCTAATTTTTGTAAAGATAACAAAAACATTTTCACCTTTGGCAATAAAAGTTTACCATTACTATTTATATCCAAAACAGAGCCATTCGCGCGTTTATCAAATAACGTATAGCCTAATATAATCTCAAGTTCATTTATCCAACGACTAATTGTCGTTTTAGACTTATTTAATAATATCCCTGCCTGTAAAAAATTACCTGACTCAGCAGCAGCGACAAACGCCATCAGCATTTTATTTTCTAATTGAGGTAAAAATTTTTTCATTACTGCTCCGCTGTCTGTTTTATTGAATATATATTACCTGAAATCAATTTCTAACAATTTATAATAAAATATTATGATAATCAGACATTAACAAATATTTTTCTGCAACTAAATTTTTAATAGTATATTTAATATATATAAATTTCATTTTTTGTAAAAAAACGTTAGGTATCGCTGATAGCAATACCTTAGTATTTCAACTAAATAGCAATGCAAAATCAAATTCAATTTATTTTCTGTTTAAACTCTATTTATTTAACTCTTCAATAATCACTAGAAATTTTTAATTTTATAATAAATGAAAATAATAAAAGATTAGCAGCATTTAATTAATATATAGTTCTTTAAATTAATAAAATATTTCTATAACTTATATTAACTATATTTACATAAATTATTAGTTAATAAAAAAGTTGCTAGCAACTAAGCAATAAAATTTTACGCCTAATTAGGGGAAATTAAAATTAAGCCCAATAAGCCATACCATAGAACAATGTTTCACTTAACCTAAATTTATCTGATTTTTATGTGCTATATCATGAAATATAAAATAAATTTTCATTAATATAGAACACTAAATAACAACCCCAAATGCCACTTAGCAATCAATTAATTCGCTAGCGCCATTTAGCGTCAAAAAATCATTAAAATGGAGTTTTAAAATAAAAATGGAACAATTGCCGCCTTCAGACCTAAAAACAATATTACATTCCAAAAGAGCTAACCTCTACTATCTAGAACATTGTCGCGTTATGCAAAAAGATGGCCGAGTTTTATATCTAACGGAAGCCAAGAATGAAAACTGCTATTACAATATTCCCATTGCAAATACGACCGTAATTCTATTAGGCACAGGAACCTCTATCACTCAAGCTGCTATGCGAATGCTAGCCACCGCCGGCGTACTGGTAGGTTTCTGTGGCGGCGGCGGTACCCCTTTATTTATGGGTGCCGAAATCGAGTGGCTAACACCACAAAATGAGTATCGACCAACAGAATATTTACAAGGCTGGATGCAGTTCTGGTTTGATCAAGATAAGCGTTTAGCCGCCGCTAAGCAGTTTCAGCAGGCGCGGATCAACTATTTACAACAAGTATGGGAAAAAGATCGTGAATTGAAAAATGAAGAATTTGTTTACCAAAATAAAATAATTCAAAAGGCTCTGGAAACATTTCATGCGCGCACCAAAGTGGCTAAGGATCCCATAGAACTCTTAGTAACAGAAGCGCAATTGACGAAAACTTTATATAAATATGCTGCAAATAATACCAACCAGAAAAATTTTATCCGACAACATAAATCACTCAATAAAACTAATGAGTTTCTTAATCACGGTAATTACTTAGCTTACGGTTTAGCCGCCAGTTGCCTATGGGTATTAGGCATCCCCCACAGTTTTGCTGTTATGCATGGCAAAACCCGCCGTGGCGCACTGGTATTTGATGTAGCTGACTTAATTAAAGATGCGATAGTTCTGCCATGGGCCTTTATCTGCGCCAAGGACAATGCCAGCGAACAGGAGTTTCGCCAACAAGTATTACAACAATTTGTTGAGCATCAAGCACTCGATTTTATGTTTAATACCGTAAAAGCAATCGCATTACAAAACCATTCTGAATAACAGATTAAGGAACAAAATCTATGATGGTAACGTTTGTTTCTCAGTGTGAGAAAAATGCCTTGAAAAGAACACGTCGAATATTAGATGCCTTTGCCAATCGGATCGGCGATAACACCTGGCAAACGGTGATCACTGAAAATGGATTAAAAACCGTACATAAAATGTTACGCCAAAGTGCTAGCAGAAATAGTGCCATCAGTTGCCACTGGATACGATCTCGTTCTCGTTTTCAATTATTATGGGTGGTTGGTAATAAAAATAAATTTAATAACGAAGGCCATGTTCCTGTCAACCGCACGGAAAAATCACTACTTGGCAGCCAGTATGAAAATAACTGGAAGTACCTGCCGTTAATTGATGCTTTCACTCGTCTAGCCGGCTTATTACATGATTGGGGAAAAGCCTCTCGCTTATTTCAAACAAAATTAGATCCACAATGTAAAACTTCAGCTAAGGGTGATCCAATTAGGCATGAATGGATCTCGGTATTACTATTTAGTGCGTTAGTCAAAACCAGTGACCAACCTCAGCATGATCTAAGCTGGCTTGACACCTTAATTACTCAGCGCATTGATGAAGCAAAGCTACAAAATTGGCTAACAGAACAACAAAGTCATCAGCAGGAAATAAAACCGTTAACCCACCTACCTGATGCTGCATCACTACTAAGTTGGTTAATTGTTTCCCATCACCGGTTACCTTCATTACGGGTTGATAAGGAAATTAACAATTTAAAAGATCATACCTGTGACACAATAACACTATTATTGCAGCGGCTGAAACAAAACTGGGGATACGAAAATCGGCAAGATGAAAAAGAATATCAACAACGAGTGAGTCAGTGCTTCGAATTTCCCCAGGGATTACTCAGTCAATCGCTGGTTTGGCTTACAGCGCTAAGTTCAGCGGCCAACCATTTAAAACAACAGTTACCCCTATTTATGGAAGCAATGCAAAATGGCAGCTGGCGCCTAATTGCTCATCATGCTCGCTTATGTCTAATGTTGGGCGATCATCATTACTCATCACAAAATAACGATCCTAACTGGCAAACCAATATTAATTTATATGCTAACACTGCACTTGAACCAAATAACGGCGGTAAAAAATTAAAGCAAAAACTGGATGAACATCTACTCAATGTTACAGAAGCGGCGAGAAATGTAGTGGAATATTTGCCTTTTTTTGAGAGTGAACCGCCAGTCGCCTGTGATATCAAGAAGCTAAAACCACAGAAAAATCCCAAGCAAGGATTTCAATGGCAAGACAAGGCAGTAACGGCGATTAGCCATTACCGTGATGAAAATAACGACAATATTAGCGGTTTTTTTATCGTCAATATGGCGAGTACCGGCTGTGGTAAAACACTGGCCAACGCCAAAATTATGCAAGCCTTATCGGATGATAAACAGAGTCTCCGTTACATACTCGCATTGGGATTGCGTACATTGACATTGCAAACTGGGGATGAATACCGTGCTCGGATCGGGCTCGATGATAGCCAATTAGCAGTCTTAATCGGCTCGCAAGCGATCCAACAATTGCATCAAGATGAACTGTCGCCGAAAAATGAAGAGCCAGAAACGGAGTATGAGGCAACGGGCTCAGCATCTGTGGAAAATTTGTTTGATGGTGACGACGAATTACGCTGGCAAGATGAAGCTTGGCAAGGAATTCTGCCAGAAGAAGAGCTGATCACTGTGTTAAAACGCGCAAAAGATCGCGCTTTACTCTATGCGCCCGTATTAGCTTGTACCATCGACCATATCATGGCTGCGACCGAGACCACACGGGGTGGACGCTATATCCTGCCTTGTCTAAGGTTAATGTCCTCCGATTTAGTGATCGATGAGGTTGATGATTTTATGGGCGAGGATCTGGTCGCCATTGGCCGATTAATTCATCTGGCCGGTATGTTGGGGCGCAAAGTGATGATCTCATCAGCCACTATACCACCGGATCTGGCATTAAGTTTTTTCCATGCCTACCAGCAAGGCTGGCATCTGCATGCCACTAGCCGACATCTTAATCATCAGGTTGGTTGCGTCTGGGTCGATGAATTTACCGCCCACCTTGCCACCCTCAATAACAGTGAACAAACTGCGCAATACTATCAAGCTGAACATCAGACATTTATCCAAAAACGAACTGAGCGGCTGGCGGAAAAACCAGCAAGACGCAAAGCAACAATTTTGCCATTGCCACGTGATAAAAATGATACTGATCAGCAAAAAAGCTACTTTCAGGCTATTCAGCAAGCAATTATTGCTCAACACCAACAGCACAGTTTCCCTGACAAGCTCACCGGTATTAATGTCTCTTTTGGTGTTGTACGGATGGCAAATATTCAGCCATGTATTCAGTTAACCCGTTTCTTATTGGAAGCCATTTGGCCGCAAGAGGTCGATATTCGGGCCATGGCCTATCACAGCCGAGAACGTAGCACGCTACGCGTGAGCGGCGCAGCGGTGCTGCTTCGGGGATGTTAATGAGTTGAGTACTGTTTTATACTCTGCAGTAGGTTAATTTTTTTCAGGGATTCATCTCGATGGCTCGCAATAAATCTCCCAGAAAGCGTAAACCGGTTAAATCAGGCAGGCTGCCCGTCACTTCACGTGCCACAGCGCCTGTTTATCCGAAACGTTTTATGATCTCTCTCCCACCCGAAAATGATGATGACAGACCGCCTGAATTTTTTTATGACACCCTAAAAGAAGCCATACGCCACTGCGTCCGACTCGGCCCCCAATTTTTTCTC
>NZ_AUCC01000021.1 GCF_000429565.1 Arsenophonus nasoniae DSM 15247 | reverse complement strand
CGGACGCAGTGGCGTATGGCTTCTTTTAGGGTGTCATAAAAAAATTCAGGCGGTCTGTCATCATCATTTTCGGGTGGGAGAGAGATCATAAAACGTTTCGGATAAACAGGCGCTGTGGCACGTGAAGTGACGGGCAGCCTGCCTGATTTAACCGGTTTACGCTTTCTGGGAGATTTATTGCGAGCCATCGAGATGAATCCCTGAAAAAAATTAACCTACTGCAGAGTATAAAACAGTACTCAACTCATTAACATCCCCGAAGCAGCACCGCTGCGCCGCTCACGCGTAGCGTGCTACGTTCAACGTTTGGCTGAAGTTCTAAATGGTAATAAAATACAGAGGCGTTATATTGCTCACCTGGAAGAAGAGATCGATATGCTACATAGTAGTATTAAACTCTATTTGGCTCAAATTCAGCAAAATGAATTAGGGGACGCCGATTCTCGGCGCTGGGCAGAAATTATTGATACCGCTTTGAATTTACAGCAATCAGCCACCATCATTAATCGTATGGCAACTGAAGTGGTCAAAAAAATATTTGGCAAGCAATATTTTTTCTCACCTGAAGGTACTAAAGAGCTAAATACGCTAATGGAACGATTACAGAATAATTTGAGTTTAGCGATGTCGGTATTTGTATCTGGGGACATAGATAATGCGCGTCGATTGCGAAGAGCTAAACATCGATTTCGGTTATTAAATCAACGTTATGCTTATGCACATGTTGAGCGCCTACATAAACGAAATATGCAAAGTCTAGATACTAGTAACTTACATGTTAGTTTACTTGGTGATATGAAAAGATTGAATTCGCTTTTTTGTGCGATTGCTTATCATGTATTAGACGGCATAAGTGAAAGCCGAGCCGAACAAATTAATCAGGAAAGTGACAAAAATATATAATTAATAATTGGAAGCCAATGAGCTAGGGATAATTTAAACCGTTATCTTTATTGTATTTTGTCATCTTAACTGAATTATTTACTTATGCTATATAATGTTGTCGTTAAATATTGCTACCTACTTCCATTCCCATCTCTCATTCACTTAAAACGAAACTGATAGCAATATTATTCCGATAGTTAATTATTTTGCTAAAAATTCATTGTATTAGATTTAACGAAATTTACTGGCTTGATAAATTTTAAATTTACCTGTTTGGGCAAGTATTTCATGGCGACCAAAAGCTTTATCTAACCAATCTGGGTAAGGTAAGAAGGCATTGGCAACCATTCTAAATTTTCCCCCTGGTTTTAGATAATTTGGTGCCTGTTTGATAATGGTTTCAGCAGCAGTATAATCTGTTTTTAATCCATCATGGAACGGTGGGTTACAAATTATCCAGTCGTAACTATCTTCAATCGTCGAGTAGATATCACTTGGTAAGATATGCCCAGTTAAGCCATTTATTTTTAATGTTTCAATAGATGATCTTATCGCTGCGGCATGAGTATCACAGAGCGTTAATTTTATGTTAGGGTTTTTTTTGCCAATAACCGTGCTTAACACACCACAACCTGATGCCATATCCAATAACTTACCTTTTATTGGTGTTTGGAATGTAGAGAGAAGTAGTTGACTACCTGCATCCAGCGCTTGTTGACTAAATACACCAGGCAGGGTTTTGATAGTAATATCAGCGACCTTATAACTATTCCACCAATCGGCTAAATGAAATTGGGGTTGCTTTTCTAGCTGGCAATAATAGAGGCTACAGCGCCGCGCTGCATCAATTTTGCGTACACAACCTATTTCTTTTAGAATTTTATCGACGCTATTTACACCACTGCGATTTTCACCAACAATAAAAATTTCACTACCTATCGGTAGAACTGAACATATATTATGGAGTTGAAAATTGGCTTCTTGTTTGTTTTTGGGCCAAAAGTAGATCAGAATATTACATTGTGCTGCCACTGTTTTTTCTAATGTTAAGTCATAATGGGCATTTTCGCCTAGTGCTTTGTTAAATGATAACCAGTAGTGATATTGATTGGTTAAAATATGTAAAATTTCAGCGTTAATTTCTGAGCTAATATTATCTTGTAAGTTACCAGCGATTAAAATACGACGGCCAATAAAATATTCATCATGGCGTAAAATCACTTCACTAGCGGGCGTCAGTGAAGACATAAATGTTGGCTCCTATAGTAGATTAAGTTTCCTTTTATCAACTATAAAAGGAAAAAATTTGCCGCGTGGCGCAAAAAAAGATCGCTCATAAAATCGGTAATTTTGATAAATTTGTGCGATATGAACTTGTTATTACGATTGTATCACTATTATTGAATTTCAATCCAATGGTTACTTGTTGTCTAATATTTGGTGATCATGTTGTTCCTTAATAATTTAATAAGTTGTACATTCTCCCTATTTAATTACGGTCTAAATTTAGCAAATAAATTACCACTAGCGAGGAACAGTAATTGTGCTTATATTACTGTGTCTTGCAATGTTATTATTTTGATTTATCTAGCTCTGTTTGATAAGGTGCAAGCTATATTGTGTCGGGGAGTAGTTCGATGACGGTTAGAGATCAATTACTGAAACATATGGGAATTGTGCAATGGACATTACGCAATCCTACGGTATTGCGTGGTGAACATGCCGTGTCTATTCCTGATTCTACCCAATTAGTTATCATCGCTAATGAGCGCATTGATTTAGACAACCTTTTGGTCAAAGATATTTTACGAGCGATGCAGATAGACAGTTGTCAGGTATGTTGTCTATTAACGAAAGAGGTATCACTGTTACCGAAAGAAGTTTATTGGCCTTGTTGGATCCTAGGCAAGCAATTAGCTGTTAGTTCAAAAAAATGGGTCATCCATACTTTACCTTTGGAAGAGATTTATTTTAATCCTCAGTCAAAACGCGCTTTATGGGCGCAAATATGCCAGTATGAAAATAATTTCGAATTTAGAACAAATTGATTTAACCTCTGCTTTTGCGATTGAAAAAATGAGTCATGCTTTTCCCTGGAGTGAAAAAGTTTTTTACAGTAATCAAGGAAAGCAATATATTAATTTAAAAATCAGTGCGGAAAATCGACTAATTGGTTTCGCCATCACACAATATCTACTTGATGAAGCAACACTATTTAATATTGCTATTCATCCTGATTATCAAGGTCAAGGTTGTGGTAAGTATTTATTAAGCTATTTGATCGATCGTTTGGCAACTAAAAATATTCAAACTTTGTGGTTGGAAGTCAGGCAATCAAATTATGTGGCAATTCACCTATATGAAAAATTGGGTTTTCATATTGTCACAATAAGAAAAAATTATTATCCAGCGGCAAAAAAACGGGAAGATGCAGTGGTTATGGCGTTAACTATTTTGCCTGCTATATAAATTAGAAATACCTCAATTAAGTTAAAAAAATGGTTTATATTCGATAATAGTACCATTGATAGGCGCTATTAAGTGGTAATTTGCGTGTCAATATTAGCTTAATAGAGTCTATTTGTAATGAAACAACATAGAGAAATTATCCCACTTTTTTATAAAAAATTTAAATGCATTGGTGATCAGTGTCTATCTCATTGTTGCCGTGGCTGGACGATTAATGTTGATAAAAAGACGCATAAAAAATATAAAACCGTGCACCAAATTGAAATCAAAGAGATCACAGATAAACATCTAATTAAATATCCTAATAGTAGTGGTACTAACAATTATTCTTATATCTCAATGAATGAAGAAGGAAATTGTCCCTTTTTTGGGCATGATAAATTGTGTGGGATTTATAAAACATTAGGCCCTAGCGCATTAAGTCATACTTGCCAGACTTATCCACGATCAAAAACCCAACTGGATGGCTATACGCAACATTCCTTAAGTTTTTCTTGCCCTGAAGTGGTTCGTTTAGTGTTATTTCAACCAGATTCGATGAAATATGAAGAAAACACAGTGATTGAAAATGTTAAAATTACTGAAAAACGCGTGATTGATCAGAGTATAGCCGTCACGCAAGAACATCAGGTTATACAACTATTTTGTCGTCATTTGATTATGGCAGATAGCCCATTTATTGAGGATAATCTCTATGCACTTGCTCAATTTATGGTTTTTTTACAATCAATTGATTATCAAGTAGAGGCCAATTATAGCCAAGTAGAAAATATATTTATGTCGTTAGTGGAAAAATTAACTAACGGTGAAATATATCAACAAAGAAAACAAGTAACATCTACAGCCAGGCATCAATTAAAGTTTTCTTTATTACTCATTATGCTACGTTTTTTTACTACTACAGATCGCTCTAAACATTATTTATTACCGGCTTTTACCAATACCATGCACTTTTTTGGTTTAGAGTCAGAATCACTCAATGAGGATATGCTAGCTAATTGGAAAAAATTGGATGATGAATGGCAAAAGGTCTTATCAACCAGTTGTCTAGCTGAACCGCAGGTACTGAAAAACTATTTTCTTTATCGAATATATGACGAAAAATTTGGCTTATATAATTTGAAGCAGAGTTTACGATCACTTTATTATTGTTTTACTGATTATTTTTATATCAAAACATTACTGTCGGTTCAATCAGCTTATGATATTGAGGTATCGATGGAAAGTATTCAATTAATGTTTTGTCATTATTCGACCGTTACTCAACACTCCAATAATTTACGCCAGCAGCTGGATGAATTAATTGATAAACTTAATTTTGGTGATGATTTATCTTGTTTATTATTATTAAATTAGCGGATTTTTATTAGCAAAATTTTCCCATGCCATCTTTATTGATGGCATTTTTATATTATTCACTTTACTAAAGATAAATGATATTAATTTATTTATCAGAAAATTAATCAATTGAAATTGTTATATCAGTGAATTTAAGTTACTTGTTATATAATATTTTTTTGTTTACCTTTTATCAGTTTCAATTATCCCATTGTGAAAATCTCAACTTTATAATTAATGACTACTTATTAAAGTAGTCGGATTTGTTTTTAATATTTAATAAACTTACTAGGGAGAAATTATGCCGACAAAATATCCTATTATTTTAGTTCACGGATTATTTGGTTTTGATAAGATAGCTGGCTATCCATGTTTTTTTGCTATTGAAAATCGATTGAAAAAACAGGGCTATAATGTCTTTTCACCGATATTGTCTGGCGTTAATTCAAATGAAGTAAATGGAGAGCAATTATGGCTCTACATCGAGGAACTCAAGCGAAACATCGGTTGTGAGAAAGTGAACTTGATTGCTCATAGTCAAGGTGCTTTATTCGCACGCTATGTTGCTGCCAACTATTCAGCCAGTATTGCTTCAGTAACCTCGATGAATGGTGTTAATCATGGTTCTGAAATAGCGGATCTTGTTAGAAAAGTATTGATACCAGGTAAATTAACCGAAACAGTGGTTGTTACCGCTGCTGAAATATTTTTCACATTTATTTCTTTAATATCCTCAGGCACATTAAAACCGCAAGATGGTGTTGAAGCATTAAATTCATTGACAACAGAGGTCGTCAATGAATTTAATAAAAAATATCCACAAGGTTTGCCAAAAGAATGGCGAGGTGAAGGTGATGAAGTTGTTAATGGCGTGCATTATTATTCATTCGGTAGTTTTATTAAAAAATCATTAATTAATTCGGGAATAAATGCATTTGATGTTAGTCATACTTCATTGTTGCAATTAAGTAGTTTTTTTTCTAGAGAAAAAGAAAATGATGGGCTTGTTGGGCGTTATAGTATGCGATTAGGCAAATTAATCTGTGATGATTATGATATGGATCATCTGGATATCGTTAACCAAATTGCTGGCGTCGTTTCAAATCAATATGATATACCCAGTATTTATGTCAATCATGCACAGATGTTAGCAAAAAAAGGTTTATAATATTTTATGCAGTGAAAATAAAAAATAGTCAATTGTAATAAAATTATTAGTCGCTTATTTTATAAGTTATATTTTAAATATAAATCGTCTATCTTATAAGAATAATATGTTGATATTTAACCTATTTTGTAAAGCCAGTTTTTATTTATAGCTCTATTTATTCTAGTATGTATGGATATATACCTATATCGATCAAAATTTATAAGATAAGATGTATTTTAATTAAATAAATTATTTCTGGCTAAAAATAATTTTTTTGATCTTTTTTATATTTAATTTCGCTGACTAACTAAAAAATATTTTTTAGTTAGTCGGTAATTGTTTTCAAAATGGTTTTGTCAGTGTAGAATTTTTGCCAATTTTTATACATCACGATGTGTGTGCTGGGTAGTTATAATGAAAGAGAATAGTTTTTGTCAGAAAATAGCACAACGGAGAACCTTTGCTATTATTTCTCACCCTGATGCAGGGAAAACCACGATCACAGAAAAAGTGCTGTTGTTTGGTCAAGCTATTCAAAAAGCAGGCACAGTGAAAGGTCGTGGTTCGAATCAACATGCAAAATCTGACTGGATGGAAATGGAAAAGCAGCGGGGAATTTCGATTACCACTTCGGTAATGCAATTTCCTTATCAGGATTGTTTGATTAATTTGCTTGATACGCCAGGACATGAGGATTTTTCAGAAGATACCTATCGTACTTTAACGGCGGTCGATTGTTGTTTGATGGTCATTGATGCGGCTAAAGGTGTTGAAGATCGTACGCGTAAATTGATGGAAGTGACCCGGCTGCGTGATACGCCTATTTTAACCTTTATGAATAAATTAGATCGTGATATTCGCGATCCAATGGAATTAATGGATGAGGTTGAAAGTGAATTAAGTATTGCTTGTAGCCCGATTACATGGCCAGTTGGTTGTGGTAAGTTATTTAAAGGCGTTTATCATCTTTACCGTGATGAGACCATTTTATACCAAAGTGGACAAGGGCATACTATTCAAGAAGTCGTTATTATTAAAGGATTAAATAATACCGAATTGGACAAAATCATTGGTGATGACTTTGCTGCTCAGCTACGTGAAGAGCTTGAGTTAGTAAAAGGGGCTTCTCATGAATTTAATTTAGACGCTTTTTTGCAAGGCAAGTTAACACCGGTCTTTTTGGGTACCGCTTTGGGCAATTTTGGTGTTGATCATATGTTAGATGGTTTGGTCAATTGGGCTCCAACACCGATGCCGCGCCAGGCTGATAGTCGTATTGTTAATGCGCAAGAAGAGAAATTTTCGGGTTTTGTATTTAAAATACAAGCTAACATGGATCCAAAACATCGTGATCGGGTGGCTTTTTTACGCATTGTGTCTGGTAGCTATCAAAAAGGTATGAAACTTTATCAGGTACGAAACAAAAAAGAGGTAGTCATTTCAGACGCACTCACTTTTATGGCGGGAGATCGCTCCCATGTTGAAGAAGCGTTTCCAGGTGATATTATCGGCCTGCACAATCATGGCACTATTCAGATCGGTGATACCTTTACCCAGGGAGAAGCGTTAAAATTTACCGGTATTCCCAATTTTGCGCCCGAACTCTTCAAACGGATTCGTTTACGTGATCCGTTAAAACAAAAACAGTTACTTAAAGGGTTAGTTCAGTTATCCGAAGAGGGTGCTGTCCAGGTATTTCGTCCTTTAGCCAATAATGATCTTATTGTTGGTGCTGTAGGAGTGCTTCAGTTTGATGTGGTGGTGGCACGTTTGAAGAGTGAATACAACGTTGAAGCTATTTATGAGCCGGTAAATGTGTCAACCGCACGCTGGATCGAATGTGATGATGTGAAAAAATTAGAAGAATTCAAACGGAAAAATGAACAGAATCTAGCTTTAGATGGTGGTGACAACCTCAGTTATATTGCGCCAACGATGGTAAATCTTAATCTAACCAGCGAGCGATATCCTGAAATTCGGTTCTGTAAAACCCGTGAGCATTAATGAATTGCATATTGATTTTTTATTATATTACCCTCACTTGTTATTAGTGGGGGGTATGACTTTTTTAGTTGTTGTATTTATTTCTCCCAAACTTTTAAGGCGATAAAAATATCAGGATTAAACACAATAGTAGATATTGAATAGCAGATTGCATTTTAAGGGTCTACTATCAGTTTTAGGGGGAAAGCAATATGGGAAGATATATACCAATCACATTGGGGAATATTGAACCTTTAACCTTAGACGATAATGCATCTGCTCTTGGCAAAATAGCATTAGTCTGTGAGGGGGGTGGGCAGCGCGGTATTTTTACCGCAGGTGTATTGGATGAATTTCTCCGTGTTGGCTTCAATCCATTTGATATTATGGTAGGGACATCGGCCGGCGCGCAAAATTTATCGGCCTATCTTTGTCAACAACGCGGTTATGCCCGTAAAGTGATTACTGATTATACCACTAAATCTCAGTTTTTTAGTCCATTACGTTTTATTCGTGGTGGCCATATGATTGATTTAGATTGGCTAATTGATATCACTTCCCGTGAATTACCTCTTGATTTCTCTAAAGGATTGTCTTGCTTAAATAGCGGACGTCAATTTTTAATTAGTGCATGTTGCTATGAAGATTTTAGTCCGGTATATTTTCAACCCACGCAAGATAGCTGGTTAGATATTATTCGGGCGTCAAGTGCTATTCCCGGATTTTATCGCCAGGGGGCGGTATTTAATGGCCAGCTTTATCATGATGGTGGTATAACGGCTTCAATTCCTGTTGAGGAAGCTTATCGCCGTGGCGCAAAAACAATTGTAGTGATTAGAACAGTTCCTTCGGGAATTTATTATACCTCCGAATGGTTAAAAAGGATGACCCGCTGGTTGGAACACCGCAATATACGGCGGATGGCTAAGATGATCAAAGTACATATTAAAAGCTATCAACAGACCCAGAAATTTATTGCTGCGCCCCCGCCAGGTATCCAAATTTTTGAAATTTATCCACCGAAACCTTTAATGAGTTGTGCATTAGGTAGCCGTGCTGCAAATTTAAATAGTGATTATCATATTAGACGTCAATGTGGCCGCTATTTTTTAACTAGCTTAAGTGACTATTTTGCTGCTAATGATTTAGTATCTTACCCGTATTCTATTGAAAATAATCAAGTGGTTAATTCAGCATCTTTGTCAGCTGATGTGATTTCGAATCAACAAGATGAAGACCCTAAATCAGGTGATGAAGGATTAGTCATTGATGTTCGTTGACACTCATTGTCATTTTGATTTTCCTCCTTTTATCCATGATATTGAAGATAGCTTTTTGCATGCTGCAAAAGTTCGCGTGACCGATATCATTATCCCGTCAGTGGGTATTGAGAATTTAGAGCGAGTATATTTACTGGCACCGCAACATCCGCATTTATATGCTGCATTAGGCTTTCATCCTTTGTATATTGCCAATTATTTACCCGAGCATTTTACTGAATTAGTGGCATTACTGCAGGAAAACAGCAATAAATGTGTTGCTATTGGTGAAATAGGCTTAGATTATTTTGTTACTAATGCTGTGGTTAAGCAACAACAAACATTGCTGATCCAGCAATTAAAGTTGGCTAAACAATATGAGTTACCGGTTATTCTACATTCGCGTAAAAGCCATGATCAGCTAGCTGCTTTATTAAGACGATTTGATGTGCCAAAAAAGGGAGTTATTCATGGATTTTCGGGCAGTTTATCGCAAGCAAATGCTTTTATCCAGTTAGGTTATTTTATCGGTATTGGTGGTGTAATCACCTATGAGCTAGCTAAGAAAACGCGGGCCGTAGTTGCGCAATTGCCGCTAAGGTCATTAGTACTTGAAACTGATGCGCCTGATATGCCATTAGCCGGATTTCAGGGGCAGATTAATCGTCCGGAAAGAATACGTTTGGTTTTTGAAGCACTATGTAACCTTCGGCAAGAGTCAACAGAAGAAATTGCAGGGCAGCTTTATAATAATAGTTTGCAACTATTTAATATCAAAAAAGGCAGACATAATATGAGTTAATTAATCATACTAATAAATTATTTAATTATAATTATGTGTCTATTTAGATAATTTTTGCTGGCAATATCGCTTTTCGTAAGTGATATGTGTCGCAAAATTTATTTTTTCGTGATTTTTCGTTATGATTATTTGTGATACGGACTGCGAGTTATTAATGTGAAATCGTTATAATGTCTGCGCATTAAACTGACAGTTTATTCTTTAAACAATAGAAATTTTTCATTTGAAATAAAATACACAGGGATATTATTCATGCAACTCATTATGAGCCTGCTAGGGATGGTAGTATTGATTTTTATCGCTATCATTTTTTCCAGTAACCGTCGAGCAATTAAATTCCGTACCGTATTTGGTGCTTTTATTATTCAAATGACTATGGGAGCATTTGTTCTCTATGTTCCAGCTGGCCGCCGTACTTTGGAAACTGTATCTGATGCAGTCTCTAATGTGATTGGTTATGGACAAGTTGGCATGGATTTTATCTTTGGTGGTTTGGTCTCCAATAAAATGTTTGAACTGTTTGGCGGTAGTGGTTTTATTTTTGCCTTACGTGTTTTACCGGTCATTGTTTTCTTCTCCTCATTAATCGCCGTCCTTTATTATCTTGGTATTATGCAGTTTTTTATCAAAATATTAGGTGGACTTTTGCAATGGATATTAGGTACCTCACGCACCGAGTCGTTATCGGCAACCGCTAATATTTTTGTCGGCCATACAGAGGCGCCTTTAGTTGTCAGACCCTATATTGCCACAATGACTAACTCTGAACTATTTGCTGTTATGTGTGGTGGATTAGCTTCCGTTGCTGGCTCAGTATTGGCCGGCTATGCGCAAATGGGGGTGCCAATGGAATATCTGATCGCAGCATCTTTTATGGCGGCACCAGGGGGATTGTTATTTGCCAAATTGATGGTACCGGAAACAGAGAAAACCCATGATGCTGTTAATATGGTCAGTGTGGCGAGTGGCGAAGAGCGGCCAGTTAACATTATTGATGCCGCCGCCGCCGGTGCCTCTTCCGGTATGCAACTTGCTTTAAATGTCGGTGCGATGTTGCTGGCATTTGTTGCATTAATCGCTTTGCTTAATGGCATTTTGGCGGTGGTTGGAGGCTGGATCTATATACCAGGCTTATCATTAGAATTGATCTTAGGTTGGATCTTTGCGCCAATTGCCTATTTGATTGGTATACCCTGGCATGAAGCGACGATTGCCGGTTCGTTTATTGGACAAAAGTTAGTGGTCAATGAATTTGTTGCTTATATGCACTTTGGCGAATACTTAAAACCTGATAGCGAGGTGATTGCCGCAGGTAAGCAAGTACTTTCTGAGCACACTAAAGCCATAATCTCTTTTGCATTATGTGGGTTTGCTAATTTGGCTTCCGTAGCTATATTACTGGGTGGTTTAGGCGGGATTGCTCCAAATCGACGTAAAGATGTTGCTCGATTGGGTTTGAAAGCGGTATTAGCCGGTTCATTATCTAATTTGATGAGTGCCACTATTGCTGGCTTCTTTTTATCGTTAGCGGCAATGTAACCCAATAAGCTTGATATAATTAAACGGTTGTTTAAACACTGAAGCAATAATGTCATTAGTTTTAGAGAATTATATAATGGAATTAAAACTTGCTGCGCAACGCGCATTAAATTTGATGGATTTAACCCTATTAAATGATGACGATACTGATGAAAAAGTGAAGATATTATGCCATCAAGCAAAAACCGCCCGAGGAAATACCGCTGCGATATGTATTTATCCACGCTTTATTCCATTGGCACGTAAGATTTTAACTGAACAAAATACCCCGAATATTCGAATTGCAACCGTAACTAATTTTCCATTTGGCGGGCAGGATGTCGCGATGGCATTGACTGAAACACAAGCAGCTATTGCTTATGGAGCAGACGAAGTTGATGTTGTTTTTCCTTATCGAGCCTTAATAGCCGGTAATAAGCAAATTGGTTTTGAACAGGTTAAAGCGTGTAAAGAAATTTGCCGAACGAGTAGTGTTTTACTGAAAGTTATTATTGAAGCCGGTGAATTAAAGCAGGCTGATCTTATTCGTCAAGCGACAGAAATTGCCATTACTGCCGGCGCTGATTTTGTTAAAACTTCAACGGGTAAGGTAGCGATAAATGCCACCTTAGAGAATGTTGAAATTATGCTTAAGGTTATTCGAGATATAGGGGTTGCTAACCAGGTGGGTTGTAAGGTGGCAGGTGGCGTTCGCATAGTAGAGGATGCGGCGCAATATTTGGCATTAGCCGATCGCATCATGGGAAAGACGTGGGCGGATATTCGTCATTTTCGTTTTGGTGCATCAAGCTTATTGTCTAGTTTATTAAATACATTAGGATGCCAAATAGATAATTTTGCTGGCGACTATTAATTTTATTGATCTTTTTATTTCGTGTTTCAGTAATTATTGGTTGGCAAAAAAATGGAAATGTCTATTTTAATAATCTGTGTAAATCAACATTAATAAAGCAGTTTTTAAATAGTAGCATCGATGAATATTTTGTATTTATTGGCGCCAGTGAATAGTTATTGTGAACTCGGATTATTCTTTGTTTAATAATAAATTAATTGAATTTGAACTAACCAAGGGTAGTTATGAAACGTGTATTTATTATGGTTCTTGATTCTTTTGGTATCGGTGCTACACCTGACGCTGATAGATTTGGCGATGCTGGTGCGAATACGTTAGGGCATATTGCGGCCGCTTGTGCACAAGGGAAGGCGGATAAAGGTCGTAAAGGGAAACTCTATTTGCCTAATTTAACACGTTTAGGGTTAGGAAAAGCTGCTGAAGGATCATCAGGGACATTTCCAATCGGCCTGGATGAAGATGCTGAGATTATCGCTGCCTATGGTTATGCCAGTGAGTTATCTTCCGGCAAAGATACTCCATCAGGTCATTGGGAGATTGCCGGGGTACCAGTTTTATTTGAATGGGGATATTTTGCGCAGGAAAAAAATAGTTTTCCGCAACAATTATTGGATAAGCTAGTTGAAGCAGCCAATTTGCCCGGTTATCTGGGAAATTGCCACTCTTCTGGTACCGTGATCTTGGATCAATTAGGTGAAGAGCATATGAAAACAGGTAAGCCTATTTTCTATACTTCAGCCGATTCAGTGTTTCAGATAGCCTGCCATGAAGAGACTTTTGGGGTTAAAAATCTTTATCAGCTTTGTGAGATAGCGAGAAAGACGCTAGATGATGGCGCTTATAATATCGGGCGGGTTATTGCTCGACCTTTTATCGGCAATAAAGCGGGCTGTTTTCAGCGTACAGGTAATCGGCGGGATTATTCTGTTGAACCTCCGGCACCAACTGTCTTGAAAAAACTGGTTGAAGAAAAAGCTGGCGAGGTAGTTTCAATTGGCAAAATTGCTGATATTTATGCCAATGTAGGCATTACTAAGCAAGTAAAAGCGACCGGCATTGAAGCACTATTTGCAGCGAGCCTTGAAGAGATCAAAAAAGCCGCCGACAACACTATCGTATTTACTAATTTTGTTGATTTTGATTCTTCCTATGGACATCGGCGTGATGTTGCTGGTTATGCGGCTGGACTTGAGTTACTTGATCGCCGTTTACCTGAAATGTTGGAATTAATAAAAAATGATGATGTTTTAATTATTACCGCTGATCATGGTTGTGACCCGACCTGCCCAGGAACTGATCATACGCGAGAAAATATTCCTATTTTAATTTATGGTCCGAAAGTAAAACCGGGGGCATTAGGTCATCGACAAACCTTTGCTGATATTGGTCAAACCGTTGCGCAATATTTTGGTTTGTCGCCAATGGCATATGGCAAAACGCTATTTTAAGTATGATGGGGAATATTCATTTATATTCCCGATATTATTGATAAGAAATAAAAGGAAATTTATTTATGGCCACTGCACATATTAATGCTGAGATGGGCGATTTTGCTGATATTGTTTTGATGCCAGGTGATCCGCTACGTGCAAAACATATTGCAGAAAATTTTTTGACTGACAGCCATCAAGTAAATGATGTTCGTGGTATGTTAGGTTTTACTGGTAATTACCGAGGCCGAAGTATTTCTGTGATGGGACATGGAATGGGCATCCCCTCTTGTTCAATTTACATGACAGAGTTAATTACTGATTTTGGTGTTAAAACCATAATACGAGTTGGATCCTGTGGGGCGATTAGTCCTCAAGTAAAATTACGCGATATTATTATTGGCCTCGGCGCATGTACCGATTCTAAAGTTAATCGACTAAAGTTTGATGATAATGATTTTGCTGCTATTGCGGATTATAACTTGGTACATAATGCGGTTAGCGTGGCTAAAGCAAAGAACATTAATGTTCGGGTAGGTAATATTTTTTCTACTGATCTTTTTTATTCACCTCAAATGCAAGTTTTTGATACAATGGAAAAATATGGCATTTTGGGTGTAGAAATGGAAGCCGCTGGTATGTATAGCATAGCGGTTGAGTATGGTGTGAAAGCACTAACTATTTGTACCGTTTCTGATCATATTCGTCTTGGTGAAAAGACAACTTCAGCAGAACGGCAGACGACGTTTAATGAGATGGTTGAAATTGCGTTAGAATCAGTATTATTACTGGATTAAAAAATAGATCATTAAATTTAAATCAAGTAAAAAAGCAGATTTTAATCTGCTTTTTCTTTTTAGTAATTTTTATTTTTTTGCTGATTGCGACTATTGCTTGTTGATAAAAATGATAATTTTAGCCAACCTATTGGCATCGATCTTGATAAGATATTAGCCAGAATAAAACCGATAGCGAGTGCTAGCAATAACAAAATCTTTAATAAATTAGCCATATTATCTATTTGTTTAGATCCTATACTGAATTGATGAGTATCGATGGTTAAACGTAAAAAACCTTTTGGTTTTTCTGTATCAAAGATTGGAACAACCAATTGATAGTTTACATAGTTGTGGCATGAGGGTTGATTAAGAGATAACCGCTCTCGTAAAGCAACCTTTTCACCCGCATGCTGAATTTGGGTACCATCATTAAGATAAACGCTTGCATCAAGAATATGTTCATTAATTGTTAATTGATTAAGAATGGCAAGGATCTGTTCATTATTAAAACTCTTACCATTACTTTGAATATAATTGGATAAGCTAAAAGCGACTTGTTCAGCAAGGGTAACCACTAGTTCTTTAAACTGCTCAATTCTGATTTGCTGATGTGAACGACTAAAATAGGTAACTCCTTGGATTAGAATAACCAGTAAGGAGAAGCAAATTAAAATGATAACGGTTTTATGTAATCGAAACTTTAATTTCGTTTTAATCATAATCGGCTCTTTTAAACTTAGTTCATTATCATATTGCCAGAGGTTGAGATGATAGGGTAGTTTAAAAAGTTATTTTTTTGTTGGCTAATTGTCGCAATTGGATTACAGGAGTATGAATTAATGTCGACCAGTTTAACCTATTGTTATTTGCCTAATGAGATCCAAAAGTGGCCTGGATTACCACTTTCATTGAGTGGTGAAGAAATTATGCCATTGGATTATCGGGCTGGTGATAGTGGTTGGTTGCTTTATGGGCGAGGGCTTAATAAACAACGTATTAGTCACTTTCAACAGCGCTCTGGTAATGCTATTGTCATTGTTTCTTCTTGGCGAATTGATGATTATCAAGTCGTTCGTATTGCAGGTAGCTTAACTGCAAAAATAAAGAAAATAGCTGAAGAATGTAGTTTAGATGTTGTACCGCTGGGTAATATTCCTCGTTTACGTGCGCCAGGATTGTTGGTGATGGATATGGATTCAACAGCGATTCAAATTGAATGTATTGATGAAATTGCTCGTTTGGCCGGAGTTGGCAAGCAGGTTGCTGAAATTACTGAACGCGCCATGCTAGGGGAAATTGATTTTAGTGAAAGTCTAAAAGCCCGAGTAAAATTACTTGCTGGCACCGACATCCAAATTTTGCAAAATGTATTAGCGCATATGCCCCTGACACCAGGTTTAACGAGTCTTGTCCGTAAATTGCAGGCGTTTGATTGGCATGTTGTTATTGTTTCAGGTGGATTTAATTTTTTTACTCATTATTTAAAGGAAAAATTAAAATTAACCGCCGCGGTAGCCAACAAACTAGAAATTAAAGATAACAAATTGACCGGTAAAGTGAATGGCAATATCGTGGATGCAAAAGTTAAAGCACAAACCTTGATAAAATTAGCCAGACAATTCTCTATTCCAATCGAGCAAACCGTTGCTATTGGTGATGGCGCCAACGATGTAAAAATGATCCGTAAGGCGGGGCTGGGTATTGCTTATCATGCGAAACCTAAAGTACAGGCCAGAGCAAAAGTAGCGATTCAACATGCTGATTTGATGGGGGTACTTTGTGTGTTAAGTGGTGGTTTAAAGCATGAAGAACGTTAATTATTAGAACCATAAATAAGAGAGGCAATGGCGGTGGCAAAAGCAGTAAAAAGAGCATTTGTCTGTAATGAATGTGGTGCAGATTATCCACGTTGGCAAGGCCAGTGCATCGCTTGTCATACTTGGAATACAATCACAGAGGTAAGGTTAGCTGCCAGTTCTTCCTCACGAGCAGAACGCTTTAATGGTTATGCCGGCGGGGCTGGCGGTAATCAAGTACAGAAATTGTCTGCTATTAGTTTAGAAGCATTGCCACGTTTTTCTACCGATTTTAAAGAATTTGATCGCGTGCTGGGTGGTGGAGTAGTACCGGGTAGTGCAATCTTGATTGGTGGTAATCCAGGTGCAGGTAAAAGTACATTGCTGCTGCAAACTATGTGTCGGCTTTCATCACAAATGAAAACTTTATACGTTACCGGTGAGGAGTCTTTACAGCAGGTGGCGATGCGAGCTCACCGATTAGGGTTGCCGTCCGATAATCTCAATATGCTATCTGAGACCAGTATTGAGCAAATTTGTTTGCTAGCAGAGCAGGAACAGCCAAAATTGATGGTGATTGATTCTATTCAAGTCATGCATATGACGGATATACAATCATCACCGGGTAGTGTGGCACAAGTGCGAGAAACTGCCGCATATCTTACCCGATTTGCTAAAACACGAGGGATCGCCATTATCATGGTAGGGCATGTGACTAAAGATGGTTCTTTGGCCGGCCCAAAAGTGCTTGAACACTGTATTGACTGTTCAATAATGCTTGACGGTGAAGCAGACTCACGATTTCGTACTTTAAGAAGTCATAAAAACCGATTTGGTGCGGTTAATGAACTGGGTGTATTTGCCATGACGGAAAAAGGGTTAAAAGAAGTCAATAATCCTTCTGCTATTTTTCTTAGTCGGGCAGAAGAGATCACTTCGGGCAGTTCGGTGATGGTGGTTTGGGAAGGAACACGCCCATTGCTGGTGGAAATTCAGGCATTAGTGGATTATTCAATGTTAGCTAATCCACGGCGGGTTGCTGTCGGTTTAGAACAAAATAGATTAGCAATTTTGCTGGCTATTTTGCATCGGCATGGTGGATTACAGATGTCGGATCAAGATGTTTTTGTTAATGTTGTTGGTGGCGTTAAAGTAACGGAAACGAGTGCCGATCTTGCTTTGCTGTTTTCTTTAGTGTCAAGTTTCCGTAATCGTCCACTGCCGCGTGATGTTGTAGTTTTTGGTGAAGTCGGTTTGGCTGGTGAAATCCGTCCAGTACCGAGTGGCCAAGAGCGGATCATTGAGGCAGCAAAACATGGTTTTAAACGCGCGATTGTCCCTTATGCGAATGTACCCAAAAAACCATTACCTAATATGCAGTTATTTGGTGTGAAAAAACTGTCAGAGGCATTAACGGTTATGGAAGACTTTGATTAACCGGAGAGGCGATGAAACAGTTTGATTATTTGAAACAGGCAATTAAGCAAACGGGTTGTACTCTACAACAAATTGCTACAGCTTGCAGCATGACTAAAGGTTATTTAAGCCAATTAATTAATGGTAAAATTAACAATCCTAGCGCGCGAAAAATTGCCGCCTTACATCGTTTTTTAAATATTGAATATCCATTAAAGCCTAAACGGATTGGCGTAGTATTCGGTAAGTTTTACCCCTTACATACTGGCCATATTTATTTGATACAACGCGCATGCAGTCAAGTCGATGAATTATATGTCATTCTTTGTCATGATGAACCACGTGATCGAGCGCTTTTTATTGACAGTTCTATGTCACAGCAACCGACAGTAAGCGATCGGCTACGGTGGTTATTACAAACTTTCAAATACCAAAAAAATATTTATATCCATTCCTTTGATGAACAAGACATCGAGCCATACCCACATGGCTGGCAAGTATGGAGCGAAGGAATGAAGAAATTTTTAATGGCAAAAAATATTCAACCACAATTTATTTATTCAGGTGAAGTGGATGATATTGCGCATTATAAAAAATATCTTGGTGCAGAAGTGGTGCTGATTGATCCTGAGCGCACATTTATGAATATTAGTGGTCATCAAATTAGGCAAGCGCCATTTCGGTATTGGGAATATATTCCAACAGAAGTAAAACCTTTTTTTGTCCGTAAGGTAGCCATATTAGGAGGTGAGTCGAGTGGTAAATCGACTTTAGTTAACAAGCTGGCAAATATTTTTAATACCACCAGTGCCTGGGAATATGGTCGTGATTATGTTTTCTCTCATTTAGGGGGCGATGAGATGGCGTTACAATATTCTGACTATGACAAGATCGCATTGGGTCATGCAAAGTATATTGATTTTGCCGTTAAATATGCCAATAAAGTTGCGTTTATCGATACTGATTTCATTACCACCCAAGCTTTTTGTAAACGATATGAGGGGAAACCACATCCTTTTGTGCAAGCATTGATAGATGAATACCGTTTTGATCTGGTTATTTTACTAGAAAATAATATCCCATGGGTGGCTGATGGATTACGTAGTTTAGGGAGTGATGAGGAACGCAAAACATTTCAAAATTTATTGACTGAACTACTGGTTGAAAATCAAGTGCAGTTTGTGGTGGTTGATTCGCCTAATTATGATGAGCGTTTTTTACGTTGTATTGAGCTGGTTCAGCAATTACTTATGCTGGATGAAAAATCTCCGAGACTTTAAATGATAAGGCTCGCTTTAGCAAGCCTTATGCTATTAGGATTATTTATTTGCTCATCTTTTTATATTTGATGCGATGAGGTTCTAGCGCATCAGCGCCCAATGTCCGTTTTTTATAATCTTCATATTCGCTAAAATTACCTTCAAAGAAAGTGACTTTTCCTTCATCCTGATAATCAATAATATGAGTAGCAATCCGGTCAAGAAACCAGCGATCGTGGGAAATAACTAATGCACTGCCAGGAAATTCCAGTAATGCATTTTCTAACGCGCGTAATGTTTCGACATCCAAATCGTTGGTTGGCTCATCCAGTAGCAGCATATTTCCACCAACCTGGAGTAGTTTTGCCAAGTGTAAACGGCCACGTTCACCACCAGAAAGTTCGCCAACGCGCTTACCCTGGTCAACGCCTTTGAAATTAAAACGCCCGACGTAAGCTCTACTTGGAATTTCAAAATTACCGATGCGCATAATATCTTGCCCGCCGGATACCTCTTCCCATACTGTTTTATTATTGTCCATCGTGTCCCGGAATTGCTCAACCGAGGCTACTTTAACGGTTTCACCCAAAGTGATGGTGCCAGAGTCAGGCTGTTCTTGACCTGAAATCATCCGAAAAAGGGTTGATTTTCCTGCGCCATTTGGACCGATAATACCTACGATAGCCCCTTTAGGGATTGAGAAACTGAGGTTATCAATTAAAATTCGATCACCATAAGATTTACTGAGATTTTCAACCGTTAAAACTTTGTCACCAAGACGCGGTCCTGGCGGAATGAAGAGCTCACTAGTTTCATTACGCTTTTGATAGTCAACACTGTTTAACTCTTCAAAACGGGCTAAGCGGGCTTTTCCTTTTGCCTGACGACCTTTAGGATTTTGTCGGATCCACTCAAGTTCTTTTTCGATCGATTTGCGGCGAGCTGCTTCGCTGGAAGCCTCTTGTGCCAGGCGAGTCTCTTTTTGTTCCAACCAAGAAGAATAATTACCTTCCCATGGAATACCCTCTCCTCGATCAAGTTCCAGGATCCAACCGGCAACGTTATCTAGGAAGTAACGATCGTGAGTGATAGCAACAACGGTACCTTCGTAATCATGTAAAAACCGTTCTAACCAGGCAACGGATTCTGCATCCAAATGGTTAGTTGGCTCATCAAGTAATAGCATATCGGGTTTTTCCAGCAGTAGCCGACAAATCGCTACTCGACGTCGCTCTCCACCTGAAAGTTGTTCTATTTTTGTCTCCCAGGCTGGTAAGCGCAATGCATCGGCTGCACGCTCCAACTGGTTATCCAAATTATGACCGTCATGTGATTGCAAAATAGCTTCTAACTGACCCTGTTCTTTGGCCAATTTATCAAAGTCAGCATCAGGTTCAGCGTAGGCAGCATAAATTTCATCAAGGCGAGTAAGGGCATTTTTTATTTCACTAACTGCCTCTTCGACTGCTTCACGTACAGTATGATTAGGGTTAAGTTTTGGTTCCTGAGAAAGATAGCCAATTTTGATCCCTGGGTTAGGGCGTGCTTCACCTTCAATTTCAGTATCGATGCCAGCCATAATGCGAAGTAAGGTTGATTTACCCGCTCCATTAAGGCCTAGAACGCCAATTTTGGCACCTGGGAAGAAACTTAGAGAGATATTTTTTAAAATATGCCTTTTCGGTGGGACAATTTTTCCCACTCGATGCATGGAATAGACGAACTGTGCCAATTTATTCTACCTTTTTGCTTATTGAATAATTTTAGATATCAACGTGTTGCTTATCTCATTTGAAGAAATATATTCAGGCACTTAGTTAAATTCTGCCTAAATTGCGATTAATAATATTAATAAGATCTTAATCAAGATTTATTGCTGATTTTTAGCATAAAGTTTTGTTAAAATAAATGATTACCTTATCCATATTGTATTAAGCCATTTAATTGAGCGGGTAGATTGCTGAGTGCATATTATACACGATTCTATTTACTATCATTAGTAGTTTAGTTTTTAGCTAGGATATTAATTGTCAAGGGTACTGACAATCATTTTGCCATTCTATGGAATTGTATTTTTATGATCTATTTTTAATTATCTCAGTGATTATATCTGTTTTTGATAATAATATTTCTATATAGATATTGTTATCTTGAACAGGAGTCAACAGCGATGTCGAAAAAATGGTGGCAAGAGATAATATTGCTGATGATACTCTGGTTATCTTTCCATGCTCTGGGGGACTCATTAACTGCTCAACGTGAGCGTTATCAGGCAATTAAACAAGCCTGGGATGCTAATGATAACCAGCGAGTCTCAAGTTTGATGCCAACATTAACAGAATATCCGCTTTATCCCTATTTAGAATATCGGCGATTGACACAAGATCTTAATACAATCTCGATAGCGCAAGTTAAGAATTTTATTAATCGATATCCTTATTTTCCTCTCAATCAAAAATTATCTACCCTTTTTATCAATCAGCTTGCCGAGCGCAGCGAATGGCATAGCCTGCTAACTTTTAGCCCTACACCACCGAGCCCAGTTATGGCTCGTTGTAATTATTACTATGCCAAATGGCAAACGGGTAATAAGCAAGCGGCGTGGCAGGGAGCAAAACAGATTTGGTTACACGGTTATTCACTACCTAAAGCGTGCGATCAACTTTTTACCCTTTGGCAACAAGCGGGTCAATTAACGACTGAATTGATTTTGCAACGTATTTTTTTAGCTATAAAAAACAATGATGCTGCTCTGATCACCCGCTTAGTCAATCGTTTACCCGCTAAGGATCAAATTATCGGTCAACGCTTGGCTAAATTACAGCAAGATCCCACTTTAGTCCTGGAATTTGCTAGCAAGGTCAAGCCATCAGAGTTTAATCGACAAGTGATATTAGTGATCTTTAGCCGTTTTGCGCGTCAATCGGTAGAAAAAGCCAAGCTAGCGATCCCAATGATAACGCAAGCCCAGAAAATGAGCCATTTACAACAACAGCAATTAAAGGAGGATATCGCCTGGCAATTATTCGGTGATGTGACGCTAACACAAGCAAAGTGGCGCGATAGTGTTATTCAACATTCATCTTCCATTTCTTTGCGTGAACGGAGGGTACGTTTAGCGTTAGCAAGCAATGACATGCATTCGCTTGCGCAATGGTTAAAACGATTACCGAAAGAGAGCAGAAATAAGGAAGAGTGGCAATATTGGCAGGCGATCACCTTAATCGCTCAAGGCAAACATAGCCAAGGTAAAAAGATATTATTCAATTTGGTCAAGCGACGCGGATTTTATCCCATGGTTGCGGCACAAAAATTAAACATTCCGTATCCTATTAATATTGCGCTTGCCACTAAACCTGAAGAAGATATCGATTCATTGCCTGAAGTGCAGCGAATTGGCGAATTATTGTTTTGGCAAAAGGAAAATTTAGCTCGGACTGAATGGATCAATCTGCTTATCAGGCAGAAAAAAAACCACCAACAGCAACTAGCACGCTATGCATTTGAACATCGGTGGGCTGATTTGAGTGTACAGGCGACAATTATTGCCAAACTATGGGATCATTTAACAGAACGTTTTCCTATTGCCTGGTAACAGGAATTTGAGCGCTACACAAAAGATAAAAAAATTGATAAAAGTTTTGCTATGGCGATTGCCAGGCAAGAAAGTGGTTGGAATCCACAAGTGCGTTCCGCGGCGGGTGCGATTGGTTTGATGCAATTAATGCCACAGACAGCACAACAAGTGGCAAAATCTAATGGCATTTTAGATTATACCGATAGTCGTAAATTGATTGATCCAGCAAAAAATATTGAGCTTGGAACCGCATATTTAGAGAGCGTTTTTCAGCAATTTGGTTTTAATCGCGTATTAGCTTGTGCAGCTTATAATGCAGGTCCTGCCAGAGTGACACGTTGGTTGGCCGTAAGCGACGGAAAACTAAATGCTATCGCTTTTATTGAAAGTATTCCATTTTCTGAAACCCGACGTTATGTTAAAAATGTACTAGTCTACAATCTTTTTTATCAACATTTACTCGGCAAATCAATTAAACTATTGACAGAAAGTGAATGGCTGATGAACTATTAATGCTCTTTGTATCCATCACCGAGCCATTTATGTTATGCTATTGTACTAGTTAAATAGTATGGCGGTATATATTATGGAAAACTATCTTATTGATCCAGCCCTTCAACCTGAAGAAAATAGTGATTGGCAACGTTTTGTCGAATTATTACATAGTGCTTTTCAACATGAGTTACAACAACCCATTTTACAATTATTTTTAACCCCAGATGAACGTTTGGCGCTCGGGACAAGAGTGCGGATTATCCAGGCATTAATGGAAGGAGAAATGAGTCAGCGGGAGCTTAAAAGTGAGTTAGGAGTCGGGATTGCAACCATCACACGAGGTTCTAATAGTTTGAAGAGTGCGACTAAAGAAGTGAAAGTTTGGTTGGAACAGCAGTTACTCAAGCCATAAAAATGTTTTATTAATTGTCTAAATATACATCTTTAGCCAATCTTTATACGATTTGGTATAGATGACATGACTTAGTCGTCATGCATCATATTAAGTTCTTTATAAATTTCATGTTGGATAGGTGCTAATGCTAAAATAAGCGCTTGCTGGTAGACACTGGCACGGCTGAGTAAACCATTGGTAAAAAAACCAATTGCCCCTTCGTTATGTTTAATATTAGCCATACCAGTGATATTCGCCATTACATCGCCTAACTCGCTGCCTTGCTGGATGCTAAGCAGAATTTGCTCGGGCAACATAATACTGGCAGAACGCGATTCACCTCGAATTTGTTTATGCTCAATGCTAATCCAGGCAAAAGTCATTTCATCTTCGATGCCAGCTTCTATACCGACCCAAAAATCTGCTTCAGGTCGAACTTGGCGTAAGGCCATAACGCGCTGGCGTGCACCTGTGCGAGTTTCTATATTACCAATTGGTTGCTTGGCTACGTTACTACTCACATTGATGCTCTCGATTTTATAATTGTTTGTACCAAAAACCGCTTCGAATGCTAAGTGAATAGCGTTTATTTTGGCCGGATTTGCGGTTGCTGCGATTACTTTATACATTAATTAGTATCCTCTAGAATATTATTATGTGCAGTATAATGGAAAATTATTATGTTACAGGTCTATCTTGTTCGCCACGGAGAAACTGAATGGAACGTGGCTCGGCGTATTCAAGGACAATCTGACAGCCCACTCACTGAAGTTGGTATTAGACAAGCTAATTTGGTTGCTGAAAAAGTTAAATCAATAGGCATCACTCATATTGTATCCAGCGACTTAGGGCGCACACAGAAAACGGCAGAAATTATCGCGCAAGCTTGCCATTGTAACATTATTCTTGAGCCACGGTTAAGGGAATTGAACATGGGAATACTAGAAGGGAGGGCAATTAGTTCGTTAAGTGATGAAGAAGAGCGTTGGCGTCGTAGTTTGGTTAATGGATCTCCCGGGGCACGTATTCCCGATGGAGAATCTATGGGAGAGATAACTAAACGCATGTTTACTGCTCTAGAGGAGTGTCGTTCTTTGCCAGCGGGGAGTTTACCTTTATTGGTTAGTCATGGGATAGGGTTAGGTGCGCTTCTTAATCGCATACTGGGTGTACCGACTTACGCTGAAAGACGTTTACGTTTACGTTTACGTTTACGTAACTGCTCTATTTCAAAGGTAGATTTTCAGGAAACGCCTTGGTTGGCGAATGGTTGGGTAGTAGAAACCGCGGGGGATATATCTCATTTAATTGAACCTGCATTAGATGAACAGCAAATTTAACGTTAATAATTAAATAATGTAAGAATAATTTTGCCAAGGGAAAAATTCCCTTGGATTTGATCAACTAGCAACTATTATAATCAATTAGTTTTCAGTGGAGGGAGAAGTGTTCTTTTAATCGGCACAAAATAATCAAATGCGACCATATGGTTTTCCGGATTATCGTAGTTACATTCAGGGTTATTAGGATCTTTGAGGTGATAATGTTCTATATCATGTCCCGCGCGGCGGGTTAGATTGAGATTAGGCATATAAACACCATAAATCATATACAAAAACTGTTGTAGATCGCTTTTTGTTGGTTTTCCTTCAAAAGTAAACCGGGCATAATCACCGCCTTCGATGATAATTGAATGATATAAATTATTTTTATTATCAGCATATTGTGGTTCGACTGCAGTGATATATAAAACAGTTTGTTCCTCGTCCTTTTCTGAACTATGTACGACCCGATGTAATCCATAAACTTCATTAGGTATATTTTTTGCTTTATCTTGATAATATTGCCAGAAATGTTTGCGCATTTCGGCACATGCAGTAGACCACTCTTCTAATATATATGAACAAGTTTGTTCTATTCCCATTAAATGTTTGGGTGTCAGTGTGACAAAGGATACATTAGGTAATTTTTGTTCTTCTAAAGTAATGGGTGGTTGCATACCTGTAGCACACCAATCTTCACTACGACGATAGAGAGCCGGTGTAATGCCAAATTGTTTTTTAAACGCACGGGTAAAAGTTTGCTGTGAATCAAAACGGTATTGCAGTGCAATATCAAGAATTGGTCGACTAGTCAGCCTAAGAGCAACAGCTGCACGGGAAAGTCGGCGAGCACGGATATAAGAGCCAATTGCTTGCTGAGTAATGTTTTTAAACATCCGCTGTAAATGCCATTTTGAATAACCCGCTTTAGCCGCGACGTTATCAAGAAATAGTGGTTGATCTAGATGCGTGTCGATCCAATATAGTAAATCGCGGATAATATTGTTTTGATCCATAGAAGTACCTAGTTTAAATAATCATCTATAAATAGTATAAAGACTTTATAATAAACATCCATTTAATACTAAGTTGATTTATATTGCTATTTTATTATTTTTATAGATATTAATAATGTAAAAATAATTTTATTATTAAATGTGTATTAAGGAAAATTAATATCATGCGAGATTTATCAAAATTACTATCTATTTTAATAATATTTTTTCTACCAATTACCATATATGCAGAAGAAATCGGTTCTGTTGATACTGTATTTAAGCTCTTTGGTCCTGATAATAAAATTGTTATTGAAGCATTTGACGATCCGGATATTAACAATATAACTTGTTATCTAAGTCGAGCAAAAACAGGCGGTATTAAAGGGGGTCTTGGCCTGGCAGAAGATACTGCTGATTCGGCAATTTCTTGTCAGCAAGTTGGGCCAATAATTATAGATGACAAAATTAAATTAAATAATAAAAAGGGACAAGTTGTTTTCCAAAAACGTACTTCATTGATTTTCAAAAAACTACAGGTAGTACGTTTTTACGATAAGCAACGGAATGCACTTATTTATTTAACTTATTCAGACAAAATAATTGATGGCTCGCCTAAAAATGCGATTAGTGCCGTGCCAATTATGCCATGGCATTAAAATATATTAAAACCCCAATCTAAATAAAAGGGGTTTAATATTCTATATTTATTCTTCAATATCACCACAGAAACGATAACCTTCACCATGGATGGTGGCAATAATTTCGGGTGTGTCAGCTATCGATTCAAAGTGTTTACGAATACGGCGGATAGTCACATCAACCGTTCTATCATGTGGCTTTAATTCACGTCCGGTCATTTTTTTCAATAGTTCTGCACGTGTTTGAATTTTACTTGGATTTTCACAAAAATGTAACATAGCTCTGAATTCACTACGTGGTAATTTATATTGATCACCGATCGGGCTGATTAAAGAGCGACTATTAATATCCAGTTCCCAGCCGTTAAATTTATAACTTTCAACCTGACGGCGTTCGCCACTGATTTGGCAAAGATTCATGGTGCGCGAAAGCAAATTTCGGGCACGAATTGTTAATTCACGAGGATTGAAAGGCTTAGTTATATAATCATCAGCCCCAATTTCTAATCCTAATATCTTATCAACTTCATTATCACGCCCAGTAAGAAACATCAGCGCGACATGAGCTTGTTCACGTAATTCGCGTGCAAGTAGCAGACCATTTTTGCCTGGCAAATTAATATCCATAATGACCAGGTTAATATCATTATCAGATAAAATATTGTGCATTTCGGCACCATCAGTAGCTTCATGTACAATATAGCCTTCTGCTTCGAAAATGCTTTTTAAGGTATTGCGTGTGACAATCTCGTCTTCAACAATCAAAATATGTGGGGTTTGCATATGTGCTACCTAACTCTCTACAATATAAATTACCAGATTTACACACTAATGTTTCAAGAGCATGCTTTCTCTAATTTCGTTTTATAATACTAATGAAAGCTTAGCGAATATCATTAAAGTTCATATAAATTTTTTGTAACAAAAAAACAATTATGCCGAACCTAAAAGAAATTTACTAAACAATTCTTTTCTCATTTTATGTTAACAGCAATATAACAGCTAAAAGGTTATTTACCACCTAAAAAAATGACTTTTGTTGATACACGTCAAAATCGAAATAAAGCTATTATAAAGATTATTTCTTAAATTATATGATTTTTTGTGTCATAAAATATTGTATTTATATTAAATTAGGCGCTAATGTAATTTATTTGAAAAATATAAACGCAAAGCCTCGTATTATTATTTATCTGTTTACATACTAGCATTCGTGACGGCAAATAGATAAAAATTCTTATTTATTCGGTTATGGATGTTTTTTTATCTACTTAAAGTGAAATGTATTCTGTACGTGAAGTTACTTAACAAAGATATAAATATGTTTAATAGGTTTTAGTAATTAAAGAACAGATTATTTGACTTTGCATTAAAATTGCTTTAACCAGTATATAGCTAAACATTTTTTATAAAAAGTTAGGACTGTGATGCGTAAGACCAGCTTCAATACTACCACCATTACCACTACCGTAACCATTGGTTATGGGGCGGGCTGACGCATAACTAAAATCGAAATCGAACAGAAAGCCCGCATCCAAGCAAATGATGCGGGTTTTTTTTTAACCCAATTCCAGGAGGAAAAATCAATGCGTGTGCTCAAATTTGGTGGAACGTCGGTTGCCAATGATAATAAAATGCTTAACGTTGCTAATATTGTTGCGGATAAATTTACAGCAGGGCCGGTGGCGTTAGTTTTGTCAGCACCTGCTAAGATCACGGATTATCTTATTGCTATGATCGATGCAGCGACGTCGGGCGCTGATATTACTCCACATATCAAAGGGGCTAATGAAATTTTTTCTGCGTTGATCTCCGGTTTGCAAGAAAAGCAATCTGATTTTGCCTATGAAAAAGTCAGGCAAATGATTGAAAATGAGTTTATTCAAATTCAGCAAATATTGCAGGGTATTGAGCTATTAGGTTTGGGGCAATGTCCAGCAAGTCTCTATGCTGGATTAATATGCCGTGGTGAAAAAATGTCAATTACGATTATGGCATCGATACTGCGTGCACGTGGTTACCTAGTAACGATTATTGATCCAGTAAAAAATTTATTCGCTGAAGGTCCTTATCTTGGTGCGACAGTCGATATACGTGAATCTAGCCAGCGCATTAGTGCTTTGAATATACCTAAAGATCATCTTATTTTATTGGCGGGATTTACTGCCGGTAATGGGCAAAATGAACCGGTAATATTGGGGCGTAATGGCTCTGATTACTCAGCGGATGTTCTAGCCGCTTGCTTACGGGCAGATTATTGTGAAATTTGGACCGATGTCGCTGGGGTTTATACTTGTGATCCTCGTATCGTGCCAGAAGCTCAGTTGCTAACAGAAATATCTTATCAAGAAGCGATGGAACTCTCCTATTTTGGAGCTAAAGTCCTGCATCCTCGAACAATTGCTCCGATTGCCCAATTTCAGATCCCTTGTTTAATTAAAAATTCCTCCGCGCCTGAGGGTAAGGGTACTTTAATTGGTAATATTGAAAATAGTGAATGTATGCCAATTAAAGGGATCACTAGCCTAAATAATATGGCGATGATTAATGTCTCAGGACCTGGCATGAAGGGTATGGTAGGTATGGCTGCTCGCGTCTTTTCCGCGCTGTCCCAAAAAGGGATTTCAATTATATTAATCACGCAATCTTCTTCTGAGTACAGCATTAGTTTTTGTGTATATCAGGAACAGTTATCACAGTCATATCAGGCACTGAATGAAGAGTTTTATTTGGAATTAAAAGAAGGTTTACTTGGTTCATTAGATATCATCGAGCAGTTAGCGATTATCTCAGTAGTTGGTGATGGTATGCGGACTTGCAAGGGAATATCGGCCCGTTTTTTTGCTGCCTTAACGCGTGGTAATATTAACATTGTCGCTATTGCACAAGGCTCTTCAGAGCGCTCAATCTCTGCCGTGATTGATAATAATATGAGCACCATTGCGGTGCAGTTATGTCACCAAATGTTGTTTAATACCGATCAAATTATCAATGTTTTTGTTGTTGGTGTTGTTGGCAATGCTTTACTTGAACAAATTTATCGGCAACAAAATTGGTTGAAAAAGCAACAGATTGATCTGCGAGTTTGTGCAATTGCTAATTCGCGGGTGATGTTAACGGATATTACAGGATTAACGTTGGATAATTGGCAAATAGCGTTATCACAATCTAAACGATCTTTTAGTTTACGTGATGTGTGCCAATTACAAGATAAACATTGTTTTCTAAATCCCGTTATCGTTGATTGTACCGCTGATCAGCAAATAGCGAAGCACTATGTTTTTTTGCTCAAGGCAGGATTTAATATTGTTACGCCAAATAAAAAAGCTAATACCGATAGTATGCATTATTATCGCCAGATCCGATTAGTTGCTGAGCAATCAAAGCGTAAATTTCTGTATGAAGCGAATGTCGGTGCTGGTTTGCCTGTCATTGAAAATTTACAGAATTTACTCAATGCAGGTGATGAACTGCTAGCGTTTAGCGGGATTTTATCTGGCTCACTTTCCTATATTTTTGGTTTACTTGATGAAGGAATGTCTTTATCGCAAGCAACACAGTTAGCGAAAGAAAAAGGTTTTACTGAACCGGATCCTCGTGATGATCTTTCTGGTATGGATGTTGCACGTAAGTTGCTGATTCTGGCGCGTGAAGTAGGTTACTGTCTTGAGCTTAGTGATATTGAAATTGAACCGATCTTGCCTATCTCTTTTGATACCAGTGGTAACGTTAACCATTTTCTTCAACGATTAACCCAATTAGATCAAGATTTTAAGATAAGAGTTGCCCAAGCAGCGGCACAGGGAAAAGTCCTTCGATATGTCGGGTTAATTAAAGACGGTCGTTGTCAGGTAAAAGTGGTAGCCGTCGATGAACATAATCCTCTTTATAAAGTTAAGGATGGTGAAAATGCTTTAGCATTTTATACCCGCTATTATCAACCAATTCCATTAGTATTAAGAGGTTACGGTGCAGGTAATGAAGTTACTGCCGCAGGGGTATTTGCCGATATATTACGGGCACTAACAAGGAAAATAGGAGCATAAAATGGTTAAAGTTTATGCACCCGCATCGATAGGCAATGTCAGTGTTGGGTTTGATGTATTAGGTGCGGCTATCTCTCCAATAGATAATCAGCAATTAGGCGATTGTGTCTCGGTCGTAAAGGCGGATAAATTTAATTTGAAAAATAGTGGCTTTTTTGTTGCTAAATTGCCCCAGCTGCCACAGCAAAATATCGTTTACCAGGCCTGGCAACTGTTTTGTCAAAAATTGGGCGAATCTCTCAATGTTGAAATGACATTGGAAAAGAATATGCCAATAGGTTCTGGATTAGGCTCGAGTGCCTGCTCAGTGGTAGCCGCACTGATGGCATTAAATGAGTATGCCGGTTGTCCTTTTGATAAAAACAGCTTGTTATTAATGATGGGGCAATTAGAAGGCCGTGTGGCTGGTAGTATTCATTATGATAATGTTGCGCCTTGCTATTTGGGCGGTATGCAGCTTATCGTCGAACAAAATAATATGATTAGTCAAGCAATCCCTACTTTCGCTGATTGGATTTGGGTGATGGCTTACCCTGGTATCAAGGTTGCGACAGCAGAAGCGAGGGCTATTCTGCCAACGCATTATCAACGGCAGGATACGATTAATCATGGTCGATTATTAGCTAGTTTTATTCATGCTTGTCACACACAACAAACTGATTTAGCGATCGATATGTTGCAGGATGTGATTGCTGAGCCCTATCGTGCTCAAATATTGCCCGGTTTTATATCCGCCCGCGAAAAAGTAAAAAATCTCGGTGCAGTCGCTTGTGGCATCTCTGGCTCAGGACCGACATTATTTGCAATTTGTTATGAAAGAGAGACGGCAGAAAAAGTAATGCAATGGCTGACACAACATTACCTACAAAATAGTGAAGGTTTTGTACATATGTGTCGTTTAGATCAAGTTGGAGCAAGAGTGATAGGCTAAAAATGAGATTATATAATTTAAAAAATCAAAACCAGCAGGTCAGTTTTGTGCAGGCAGTAAAACAGGGGCTTGGTCTGCAGCAGGGTCTTTTTTTCCCGCTTAATTTACCAAAACTAAATGATGAGCAGCTAACTAAATGGTTACAGTACGATTTTATCACCCGTAGTAGCCATATCTTATCCACCTATATTGGCGATGAAATGCCGTTTGAACAAGTGACAGAAAGCGTCAAAAAGGCATTTAATTTTCCGTTAGTTGTTAGGCCAATAGAAGAAAATATCGCCAGCCTGGAGTTGTATCATGGTCCAACCTTAGCATTCAAAGATTTTGGTGGGCGGTTTATGGCACAAATATTGGCACAAATTGCCAGCAATGAACCTATTACTATTTTAACTGCGACTTCAGGTGATACTGGCGCAGCCGTTGCCCATGCTTTTTATGGTCTCAATAATGTTCAGGTAATTATTCTCTATCCGGAAAATAAGATCACCTCTTTGCAGGAGAAGTTATTTTGTACACTCGGGGAAAATATCCATACTATTGCTATCAACGGTGACTTTGATGATTGCCAAACACTGGTAAAACAGGCATTTGATGATGAAGAATTAAAACGGATATTATGCTTGACCTCCGCTAATTCGATTAATATTAGCCGCTTATTGGCACAGATTTGTTATTATTTTGAGGCTGTTGCCCAGCTACCGGTTGAAAAACGTCAGCAGTTAGTTATTTCGGTACCCAGTGGTAATTTTGGTAATTTAACTGCCGGCTTATTTGCCAAAGCTATGGGGCTACCGGTGAAACGTTTTATTGCCGCCACTAATGTTAATGATACCGTTCCACGTTATCTGTCCGAGGGGCAATGGTTACCACATCAGACAATAGCGACCCTGTCAAATGCGATGGATGTTAGTCAGCCAAATAATTGGCCACGGATAGAGGCGCTATTCCTGTACCAAAAATGGGCGCTTGATGAGCTTGGTTATGGCGTTGTTGATGATAAAATGACCGCAAAAACCATGCAAGAACTGGCGAGTAAAGGTTATATTTCTGAGCCACATGGCGCAGTTGCTTATCGTATTTTACGTGATCAGCTGCAAGATGATGAATACGGACTGTTTTTAAGTACCGCACATCCAGCTAAATTTAAACAAAGTGTAGATTCTATTCTCGCTAAATCATTACCATTACCAACTGCTTTAGCAAAACGGGCTAAATTGCCGCTATTTTCCCATCAGCTACCCGCTGATTTTGTTTTATTACGTAAATTTTTGCTCAAGCATGTGACTAGATAACAAAGTACTGCAATGGAAGCATTAGCTTCCATTGTTAACCCTGTTGAGATCGTTTAAAAACTAGCTCATTATCTTTGGAAGCAGCGTCATCAAATTGATAACCGGCTAAATTAAATTCAGTCAGTTGCTGAATATTTTTTAGTTGATTTTGAATAATAAAGCGACTCATTAGCCCACGGGCTTTTTTAGCATAGAAACTAATAACTTTATATTTGCCCTGTTTTTCATCTAGAAAAATAGGTTTAACAATATAAGCATCCAGTTTTTTGCTATTAATGGCTTTAAAATATTCATCTGATGCTAAGTTAATTAGAATATTATCACCTTGACTATTTAGGGCTTGATTAAGATTTTCAGTAATAATATCACCCCAAAAAGCATAAAGATCTTTTCCTTGTTTATTATTTAGTTTAGTTCCCATTTCTAATCGGTAAGGTTGCATCAGATCAAGTGGACGTAATACACCATATAAACCGGATAGAATCCGAAGATGTTTTTGGGCAAAAGTAAAATCTTTTGGCGTAAAACTGTCCGCTTGCAGGCCGGTATAGACATCACCTTTAAAGGCTAAGATCGCCGCTCGGGCATTCTCTAGCGTAAAAGTAGCATGCCACTGTCCAAAACGAGCGGCATTTAAACCAGCCAATTTGTCACTAATATGCATTAGACTAGCAATTTCCGCTGGTGTAAGTTTACGGCAGATCTGAATCAATTGCTCTGCCTGTGTTAATAGGGTTGGCTGGCTATATTCAGTTGTAGCCAACGGACTTTCATAATCAAGTGTTTTGGCTGGTGAAATCGTGATAAGCATAATTACTACCCAGTAAAATTCAAAAATAAGCGACTTCATTAAAATGATGTATTGCTATCATTGAGGTTATTTGTAGCATTTATCGTTAATTATTGCTATTCAAACGACAGTAGGTTATGAAAAAAGGCAGGCTAAATATGTTATCGATAACAATGGTTGCTGCACTTATTTGTTGTAATATCAATGCATGATATTATCACAGCAAGATAGGATTGTGAGCCTCGGCTTCATCTCAATAACGACAGGATTAAAAAATGAGCGATAAATTAACCTCTTTACGTAAAATAACGACGGTTGTGGCAGATACAGGGGATATTAGCGCAATAAAGCTTTATAAACCTGAAGATGCAACCACTAACCCCTCTTTGATCCTTAATGCGGCTCAGATCCAAGAATATCAGCCACTCATTGATGAAGCGATCAAATGGGCACGTGAGCAAAGTAATTCACGCGCGCAACAAATTATTGATGCATGCGATAAGTTGGCAGTTAATATTGGGTTAGAAATCTTACAATTAATTCCAGGAAGAATTTCAACAGAAGTTGATGCGCGTCTTTCCTATGATAGCGATGCATGCATTAAAAAAGCGCGCCGTATTATTAAACTTTATAATAGTGCCGGCGTTAAAAATGATCGTATTTTGATAAAATTAGCTTCAACTTGGCAAGGTATTCGCGCAGCAGAACAGTTGGAAAAAGAGGGTATTAACTGTAACTTAACCCTATTATTTTCTTTTGCTCAGGCACGTGCTTGTGCTGAAGCCGGTGTTTATCTGATCTCACCCTTTGTCGGTCGTATTCTTGATTGGTATAAAGCGAATACCGATACAAAAGAGTATGCTCCACAAGAAGATCCTGGTGTTATTTCTGTTACACAAATTTACAATTATTATAAACAACATGACTACCAAACGGTGGTAATGGGAGCCAGTTTCCGCAATAGTGGTGAAATTTTGCAACTGGCAGGTTGTGATCGTTTAACGATTGCGCCGGCATTACTTAAAGAACTTTCTGAGTCTCAAGGTGAAGTTGTTCGCCAATTGGCATTTGATGGTCAAATACAGTCACCACCTAAACCGATGACGGAAGCCGAATTCTATTGGCAACATCATGCTGATGCTATGGCGACCGACAAACTGGCTGAGGGTATTCGTAAATTTGCTATCGATCAGGAAAAGTTAGAAAAAATGGTTGCACAACAACTGTAATTAATATTTCTCTGTTATAAATAAAAGCCTAGTGGACTATCTTACTAGGCTTTTGAGTTTTATTTGTTGGGCTAAGGGTGCTTAAGGGAATAATATTATTTATCTTTGGGTTGCTACAGCAAAAGTTGAATAGATTTAGTATTAAACATCTTGTTTTCAATATCAAATTTGAGGATCTCATGGATAAATTGCGGATAGGTTTGGTTTCTGTTTCTGATCGGGCAGCGAAGGGAATTTATCAAGATCTGGGCATCCCTACACTTAAAAATTGGCTTTCCACAGCACTTAAAACCGCTTTTACCATTGAGTCACGTTTAATCCCTGATGAGCAAAAAATTATTGAACTCACACTTTGTGAGCTAGTTGATGATCTAGCTTGTCATTTAATTTTAACTACCGGTGGTACTGGGCCAGCGCTGCGTGACGTAACACCGGATGCGACACTAGCGATTGCCGATCGGGAAATGCCGGGTTTTGGTGAACAAATGCGGCAAATCAGTTTGCATTTTGTCCCAACGGCGATCCTATCACGTCAAGTTGGCGTCATCCGCAAGCAAACATTGATTTTGAATTTACCCGGACAACCAAAATCAATTACAGAAACATTAGCCGGTTTAAAAGATCAGCAGGGAAGCGAAATTGTTGCTGGAATTTTTGCTAGCGTACCTTACTGTATCCAGTTATTAGAAGGCCCCTATGTTGAAACCGATCCCAGCGTTATTAAAGCATTTAGACCTAAATCAGCGATGCGTTAGCATTGATCAACCGGAGGACTTTTGCATTACAGAATAATGTTAGTCATGATTACAACAACAGTTAATTGCGTTGCCATCAAATAGTGGCAATTGTTAAATACAAAATTTCTTCATTACTGTGATAGTGATGGCTGCTGTTGCCCAGGCGTTATTTTCGGCTTTATTCACACTATCGAAAGGCAAAAGATCCTGCCATATCAACATCAATTCAGGCTAGCTAAATTTTTCCGATATTTATAGCTTCACTGCCAGTTTGGCAGTCATAAGAACTAATATAAGCCATGGTGCGCAGTTTTTGTGCCACACTGGCGAGTGCTATTGCAACTGCTTTATTATTCAGCCCCGCTATGCCTAAAATATAGGTTTAACAAGCCACACTATTTTGTGCGGCTGGCAAGGATTGAATACCCGTTTTACGACCATGCTGGATAATAATATCAGCAGTCGTTTCGTCTTCGGTTTCGCCTTGTTTAACTCTTACTACAACTGTTATCAGGTTTTGCTTGATCGGCAATTACTTGCAATGCGGGTGCCAGTATGCCCGTTTTCCAGGCTTGACTTATCGCACCTTGCACATCAGTAATCAGCACCGGTTTATTCAGTGGAAAGGCTTTTTCATCGGTTTCTCTCGTGGTACAAACCATACCAATAATCGCGGCGCGAATGTTACCGATTGGGCGGTTGCCATCATTGAGTTCAATCATGCGCACGCTGTGGCGATAATCCTGCGCTATACAATAACTTCTTTTTGATCTCTTTTTATGCTGTTATTTGACGCGATAAGTTGCATGAGATTGTATTTGTTTGAAGGTTGATACAAAAAATGAAAGTGAAAAAGCATCATTAATTAAGAATAACATCGATAGGGTTACATTATTTGTCAATAATATGTTTATAGTGAAGTTGTTTATCATTGTGAGGTGTTGTTGAAATTTAATTAATAATAATTGACACCAGAGTTATAGATTTTTTTTATTATAAACTGTATAAAATCTATTTTCAGATATCATTAAATAATGAAAAATAATTGAGAGCTTTTATCTATAAATGATTTCAAGCTTGAGTAATTAATGTTTACTTTTTTACTGAAAACAACAAAATAATATTGCATTAAAAAGATTAGTTATAATTAATTACATTATTTTCACTTTCCGCAAGTTAACTTTAAATATAATTAAAGTTAAGCCATTTAAATAATTAAATCATTAAACAATCAAACAATCAAACAATCAAACAATCAAACAATAACTATTTTTAATGTAACTTAAGTCAATTAATTTAGTTAGCCATATTTTATTAATTCAAATTTCTTTCCAATATTAACTTCAAAAATTAAAAATAATGAAATATAAATACCAGAAGTTATTTATCTTAATTTATTAATTTCTAAAACTATTACTTATTAATACATATTTAGCATGATTAATTTTCTTAAATTAAATTAAATTAAATTAAATTAAAATATATTAATTTTTTTTGTGGTATTTTTGATTGAGTAATAATTTATTTAATAGCTTTTAGTGTTAAATGTCATTAATAAATAATTACATAATAATGTTATTTTATTTAACCAAATGTTACACCTAATAAAACAAATATAAATAATAATTTGTTTTTCATTAAACCTAAAAATGACTAGTTAGAATGCAACAAATATTTTTTGCCATCTATTTAGATATATATGAATAATTTATTCGTAATTAAATTAACACAAATAAAGGGGTATAGAATGATAATCTGAGATAATTTTAAGCATTTGTAAAAATTCAAGCTTTTGTTATCACACGTTCTGAAGATAGCATTTTTTGGTAAATAAATGCTTAAGAGGAAATGTTTATGAAAAAAATAATTTATACAGCAACTATCATTTCGATTCTAATTAATGCTGAATTTGCTTTAGCAAATGATAATATTGTTAAAGCTTTTAATGGAGCAGAATTCCATTTGACAGGTAATTATTATCATGCAAACACAACAGATATTATGCAAAAAAACACACCAGTTATCTCATTTGAAGGTCTAACTAAAGAAGGCGGAAAACAAATAGTTAACGGTTACAAGCAATTTTTTAAAAGTGATGTAATGGGCGATTACATCAAGCTGCAACTCGGTTTAGTAAAAAAACAAATATTAGAAAGTGACCAACGTACTATTCTTAAAAATATTGATGTTATAAAAAAACAATTTCCTGAATTAATTAGTTTTTGGCAAGGACTGGCTGCAGCAACCAATCATACTTTAGACGAAATTTATTTGGTTGCCTGGGCTGAAGAGGGATTATTTGCTAAGGAAATTCAAAAAGAGACGGATAATGCGCTAAAAAAAATGGCTGAGCTGAAGAAAAATGGTTCCGCATGTACCGCGATAGGATGGTCAAATGGTATTTTAGGTCAAACCCAAGATATGAATGTAGCATATTCTGGTTGGGGCGCTATTTGGCAAAGCCCAGACTTAATTGTGCATGCACCAACACCCTTCTTTACCTCAATTGTAATGGGGAAAAAATTAGCTACCACAACAAATATTATTGAAGGCTTACGTCAAGGTAGTGGTAAAAATGGTGTGCCTATAAGTGCGGTGCTGATGGCAATCGTTGCCAAAAATGATAATGTCTATAAAATCCCTGCTATTTTCACTGATTTGAAAACCAATGGCGCATATTCACCAAGCTTTGTCGATTTAAATAACCAAATTATTACCATAGAAATAACAGATAAAGGTAATAAAGTGATTGATGGTACACAGAAAGGCTATATTGTTCATACCAATCATCCCATTGGTGAAGAAAAATGGATGGTGCAAAAATATGCTCAAGGTAATTGGCGGTTGTTTGATAATTTATTTGCCAATACATTATGGCGGCTCAATACGGCTAAATTACGTGCTATATATAGCCCAGAAAAAAGTATTGATGCATTAAAAGATTTATTTCGTTCTAAACCTGTCTTAATGCAGGGCTATAAGGGAAACGCTTTTGTTACTACAAATGCCATAATACATGATCTAAGAGCGGGATGTACCTATGGCACTACTTGGTCGCCAAAACTGCAAGAGTTTACTAAAGTTTGCTTTGAAGTAAATAGTAAATAAAAATTTAATTTAACTATCTTAGTATATTAATTTTACCATTCATTATTCCTGAATATCTTAAAAATACTCAGGAATCTTTTTAATTTAATAAAATATACTAGTGTCCGCTCATATTTTTAATTGCCGATGCTGTCCTCGCCAGAGAAAACGTAACGCGCGCAATACGGTTACAAAAAAATCGACTTATAAAGCCTGTCGCAGTGAAGAAGCCAGCCACTCTGATCTGGCCTGGGCCACCATGCATGCGCTGTATAACGAACCGATCACCGGCGACAGTGCCACGCACCGTAATATTATTGAGGTTTTTTAAATGGCAACTAATGCTAAACAAGGTAAGCAGATTGAAGCGTTTATTTTTGGTGAGCCGATCTCCGCCCTTGAGCGACGGGAAATATTTGATTATCTGGAATGTGTGTTAATCGATAACTACTATAAGCCGCCGATTAGCTTTGAGGGCTTGTCCCGCCTTTTCGCGCCGCGCCGCATCACAGCAATGCGATTTATGTCAAACGTAATATTCTCACCAGTACCTTTATCCCACATCCGTTATTAAGCCGGCAGGACTTCGACAGTTTTGTACTGGATTTTTTACTGTTTGGTAATGGTTATTTAGAGCGCCGCACCAATGGCTTGAAACGGCCATTACGGCTTAAACATATTCCGGCCAAATTTACCCGACGCGGGGAGGATTTAGTCACTTACTGGTTGGTGAAATATGGCTATGACTGTGAGCTGTATGATTTTCCGGCTGGACAGGTTTTTCATCTGATTGAAGCCGATATCAACCAGGAAATCTACGGCTTGCTGGAATATTTAGCTGCGCTGACGTCGGTATTACTTAATGAAGCGTCGACGCTTTTTCGGCGCAAATATTATCTTAACGGCTCCCACGCTGGCTATATCCTCTATATCAGTAATCCCTCACAAAGCCCGCAGGATATTGACAATATTCGTGAGGCATTCAAAAGCAGTAAAGGACCGGGAAATTTTCGCAATCTGTTTTTGTATTCGCCGGACGGTAAAAAAGATGGTATCCAAACCATCCCGTTGTCGGAGGCGGCCGCCAAAGATGAATTTTTAAATATTAAAAATGTGAGCCGGGACGATATGTTAGCCGCTCACCGCGTGCCGCCGCAGATTATGGGCATTATCCCCGGTAATGTTGGTGGCTTTGGCGATGTGGAAAAAGCGGCCAAAGTGTTTGTGCGCAATGAATTAATACCGCTACAAAGCAAGCTAAAACAGCTCAATAGCTGGCTCGGTGACGAAGTGATCCGGTTTGCTGAATATTCGTTAAATGATAAAAATTGACAGATCCAATTCTATTTACTGTATAACAAAAAATAGATTGGATAATCTATTTGAGGCATTGCTGTTATTTCCAACAATGCCATTTTATTTATTTCTAAGCGATTCTATTTGAAGTGTTTATCGCCAGGCTGGTGGGATAATTTTTTGTAATATGGGCTTGCAGCGCTGGTTAGCATAAACAGTCATCTCATCAGCCAGCAGGGCGCTACAAGTGAAGGCGCCATTTTGACCAAGTAAACGATTTTTCCAATCATTAAATGTATTTTGACCAATTAAGCTGGGATCAAGTTTATGCGCTTTTTCTAGTAAAGCATAGGCATAATATCGCAGCATCACAGGAGAATCCTCTTCGATGCCAAAGATAGCGCTGGAAGAATAACGGGTAAAAACTGTCGATAACGAGAAGAGATGTTCGGCTTTTTTTCTATTTGAACTTGATGTTAGATTGTATAGATTAATAATCTGGTTATAATTTTCATTTTTCAATATGTGGCCCTGTTCAAAATCAAGCACACGAGAAAAGATTGTGCTTAACTCTTGGTGATCAACATCATCTACCAGTTTTATGGCAAAGGTGTTAGATTTTTGGGCATTTAAGAATAGAGGTTTTAATCGGCTTCCTAAATCTAAACTTTCAATCAAGTTATCAAATAAATACTGATGCAAATTATAAGAGAAAGGTGAGGCAAAAAGAGGAAACTCTTGCATGTAACACTGTTGCAAATTATATTCTGCTGGACTTAAATTCTTGCCATCCTGAAAAAGGAAAATGTTATTCCATTTTGTTTCATCATTAGGATGCAACATTTGATAGAGGTCATTTTCAGCAACCAGTAATACTCTGCCGGGTTTAGTTGGCGACAATAGTAGATAATTTGTTGCTTGATTATCTGCCCAGTCTGCATGGCCAGCATAGTCACCAAAGATCCCCTCAATTTCTGCATGTTGTAGTTGTTGCTGAATAGCAGGTAAATCCAGATACTTTTGATATAATTGCTGCGCTGCGGTTTTCACTCCCTCAGTTCCTTTTATTCGGGCTGCTAGTATGGTTTGAATAAAGGCGCTATTAAATTCTGCTGAAACCATCAGTTCGGGTTGTTGGTCAAAATATTTGATAAAAGTATGGGTTATTTGCGGGTTAGTTTCTAGTTTACTGAGTAGCTGCAATGCATTATTTTCTAAAAAGTTACGCATAAGTTTGTTAACAAACTGATTAATTACTTGATTTTTTACAAAGGGTTCTTTCGCTAAAATATCTAACAACGGTAACCTGACATGGGTAAGGTTAATTGCAGGACGGTCAAGAGAGTCAATTAATTGCAGTGCTAACTTGGTTTTTAACGCACTATATTGATTATCAATACTATCAATCGCAGTTAGAATACTGTTTCTGCTATTATTAAAATGATTCAAATCATGATCCAGGTTAGCCTCGTTCCATTTAGGGAGATTAAGCGTAAAAGTATCAACTGTATTGTCCAGATTGGCGCCCGAGAAGTTAGCTCCCAAAATAGATACCTGTTTCAAATTGGCATGACTTAAATTAGCTTTAGTGAAATCAGTATTAATCAAAATAACATTTTCCATAGTGACCCCAGTCAGATCTGCTTCACGCAACTTAGCATACTTCAGATTAATATTTTTAAGGCTGGCATCAGTTAGATTAGCTCGATCTAAAAAACCCCATTCGAGATTAACTGTATCTAAAACAGCTTTATTCAAATTGGCTTCAGCCAAGTTAGTATGTACTAAACTAACCCTAGAAAGATTAGCTTCCATAAGATTAGCTTTATTTAGGTCACTATCAGTTAGGCTAACTCTATGTAAATTAGCATTTTTAGGTTAACTTCAGACAGCTTACAGTCATCAAACGCGATTGAGGAGATTTCGATTTTTTCATTAAAAATACGGCTGACATCCAGGTTACTCAAATCTTTTCTGTATATATAAATATCTTTGCCATTTTGTGATTGTGCTAATTTTTTTCTTAGCTGATTAAGCGTCATTTTCTTTAATGGCTTTAGTACGTCTTCTTGTTCTACCCAAAGTCTATCGGCCATTTTAGATCCCAATCCGCCCAACCCCTGCGTTTTGAGATGGTAAAGACGCTCACCGATTGGCACTGGCGCTAACTCAAGATTACCAGCAGCATCCCGCAGATATTTGCGGCCATATGGCTCGCCAGTTGCCGGATTTACCTGCACATAAATCGCATTGCCCCGTTCATAACCGATGTTAATGACCGAAACCTCTTTTGCCAGATCAGCACGATAAGCGGTTTCTATATCAATTTTTTCAGTTGGCACAACCGGAAAATCAGCCGCCTTTTTTTCTAGTGCCTTTATTAGCTTGTTTAATCCACTGATTTCTATTTTTGACTGACTTGCGGCTTTTTTTAACGCATTAATACTTTTTATTCCCCCGGATGCCAGTAATTCAAATCCTGGATCAGCACTGCGCAAAAAAGCGGTGCCTAATTTAGCTACCACATTGGGCGGTAGGCTATTTGCTATATGAGGAATACCCGATTTGAGTAATTGTTTGCCTCCTTGGCTTAATGCCTGGCGGAATGTAGCCTGCTTTAATGCGGTTTGTAGTCCGTTAAGGGCAGCTTCTCCCGCGGCTATACTAAATCGCCCGCCAATTTGTATGGTTAAGGAGATAAAAGACAAAAAACCGGCCATATCCCACAGTCCTGCTTGAACGGCTTTGCCGGTATTCCCTTGTTGTGCTTCAGTAATTACCGTGTAGAAAGGAATAAGACTCAAGAAAAAAGCATCGACTTTTTGGCGGGTGGTTTCCTGATAACCTTCTTGATGTGTCAACGATCACCGAAAACTGATCCACTTTTTATCTAAATCCGATCAATCAAAATTGATCCACTGTTTTACTCAGTTATTGCTCCTGAGCGCCGCTTATCTTTCAATCGGTAGCTTTCACCGCTTAATTGCAGTACATGCGAATGATGAAGTAAACGATCAAGCATAGCGGCAGTTAATGTTGCGTCATCAGCAAAAGCACTTGGCCATTGCCCAAATGATAGGTTACTCGTCAATATGACACTGCCATGCTCATAACGCTTGGCAATCACATTGAAAAACAGGTTTGCTTCTTCTCGCCCAAACGGCAGGTATCCAATCTCATC
>NZ_AUCC01000020.1 GCF_000429565.1 Arsenophonus nasoniae DSM 15247 | reverse complement strand
GCTGTTGATGGTGAGCACCTACTGAGGTAGGCGAGTGAGCCGAAAGGCTAGCCGAGATGGCAGCGTACTGAAACGGGATAGGTAAAAAAGAATTTGTCTGGCGGCAATAGCGCGGTGGTCCCACCTGACCCCATGCCGAACTCAGAAGTGAAATGCCGTAGCGCCGATGGTAGTGTGGGGTCTCCCCATGTGAGAGTAGGGAGCTGCCAGACTTTAATTATGTTAAGAAAGCCACCTAAGGGTGGCTTTTTGACGTTTTATCTACTGTTAAATTTTTGATTTTTTGAAACAAAAATCTAATTATTTAAAAAGAGAAAATTGAGCTAGCCTATTAGAGAATGCGACGTATTAACCTATCCACGCGGATTCTGCGTAAACGGCGAATAAGTTTTTTAATTTTTACTGGATAGCGTTGGATGTTTTCAAGCTCTTGATAATGCTTAACAATATGAGTATTTGTGGTTATACATTTTAATTCTTTGTTTTTTTGCTGTAGCAGAACTTTTTGGGGATCATGAATTAAAATTGCATTTTCCAAATCCAGCCCCCATGCACGAGGATTAAGATTATTGCCAGTAAGTAATTGCCAATTATTATCGATCCAAATTCCTTTTAAATGATAACTATTGTCACCGTCTTTCCATAATCTGATGGTTAATTGTTGACTATCGACAAAGTGTTGTAATCGACAGATAAATCGACGTAGGTTAATTTCATATAAATAAGGTAATGCACTGATAATTTTGAAAGGTTTTTCTGGCGGAATATAAAAGTCATTAGCGGTTTTATCGCCAATAATAATTTCAATGTGTTTGCCGTCACGCAATAATTTACTAATGATACGCGTTAAAATAGTGGGTAAATTAAAATAGGGAGTACAGATAATCATTTTCTTTTCTGTACTATTCATTAAATGAATAATAACTTTATTTAATTCATTTTTTTTGCCTAAACCGATTAATGGAGTTACTGCTAACTCTTCATTTGTAGCATTATTATGCAACTGGTAGTCACAACTTTTTAAGTTATGACGAAATTGTTTAATTAAACTTTTAATTTGAGTATTGCGGGGGCGATGGGCTTGATCTAAACGCTGAATGGCAGGTGAAGATAGCAAGCTTTGGTCGATAAAGCTTTTCATCGTCGCCGCTAATTGAGCATTATCTAATATATGATAACGATCGTAGCGATAGCGTTGGTGTTGTTGAAGATAAACATCATTAATACTGGCACCGCTATAAATAACGGTATCATCGAAGATGAAGCCTTTTAGATGTAAAACACCTAGTGCTTCACGTGTATTGACAGGGATACCAAAAATAGCAATATCCACTCCTGGATGAGCCATCGTCATTTGATAATACCAATCGGCATTAGTTGCATTGGCATCTGCACCAATGCGACCACGTTGGGCGCGATGCCAGTCAACCATTATTTTGATATCTAATTCTGGTCGTACCATTTTTGCTTGATAAAGCGCATTGAGTATGTTTCGTCCTGCATCATCATGTTCGAAATAAAGTGCAGTTATATAAATATACCGTTGAGCGCTGGCAATTTTGTCTAACAATGCTTTACGAAAACTTTCTGTTTGGTAAAGGGTAACAACGCCAGTTGCGGACTGAGGTAATTTTGCTAATTGCTCAAGATATTGCTGATGCTTTGCTTTTTTTAATTTGGACAACATCACAGTGTAAATTTTCTCTTTTTTATTAAGGGAGTAGATTATATACTCTGATTTAGGTTTATTGAAAATTAGTAATTCATAATACCATTAGTTTAATTTTTTGTATCTATTAATCCCAGCTATGTTGACCGGTTGTTCAGTCATTATTTATTACATTATTAGATCTATTTAGTTATAAGATTATTTCCCTCATAGTGCTAAATCTAGGTTGACAATGCTATCTTCAAATTGAAGATCGAGATTAAAACCTAATTTTTGTGCCAGTTGCAGCATTTTTTTATTTTCAGGCATGGTAATTGCGGTAAGTCGCTGAGTACCACGGCTACGGCTATATCTAATAATTTTATCCATTAACTGATATCCAAGTGTATTACCTTTCATATCCGAACGTACTAAAACGGCAAATTCTGCTTGCTGATTATCAGGATCCTCTACCACGCGAACTACCCCAATGATCTCGGAATTTTTTTTAATAGCAATAAAAGCCATTTCTCGGTCATAATCGATTTGTGTCATATTTGCTAAGTCATCATGGGTAAATTCGCTGATTTCACTAAAATAACGATAATAAAGATCTTCTTTTGTTACCTGAGTAATAAAATCTTTAAGTAAATGTTCGTCTTCGGGTAGGATAGGTCTAAGTAGACACTTTATACCATTTTTAAGAGAAATAATTTCTTCTAATTCATTAGGATAAGGCCTAATGGCTAATCTAGCTTTAGGATCACCAACAATAGGGCAGAGTTCCATTGCAACATCCAGTAAAGTGAATTCCTCCTCAAATGCTAAAAGTGGGTGAATATTTAGTCGTACAATTTGCGGACAATCGATTAGTAAATTTGAAACGCGAACCAGTAATTGGCAAAGACCATCAATATTTAGTTGATGGGATGAATTTGTTGATTTTATCTTTTGATTTTTGATTGCTTGAATAACTAAATATCTGGCTAATGTCATATTAAGAGGGGGTAGCGCTACCGCAGCATGGGTTTCTGGCTGCCATTCAATATCACCATCACCTAATAAGATCAGAGGACCAAAAATGGGATCTTGTTCAATTGCTATTTTTAACTCGAGAGCACCCGCTTTATTTGCCATACTTTGTACTAATAGGCCTTGAATTATGGCGTTAGGGAAGTGTTGAGCGGCACGATCAAAAATTCCTTGGCTAGCATCTGCCACTTCTTTGGCATTGCGTAAATAAAGCATTACACCTTGAATATCAGATTTGTGAGGAATATCTGCCGAGCGTAATTTTAAAGCAACCGGATAGCCAATTTTTTCAGCGATAGCGATTGCCTGGCCACTATTATGAGCTATCCATGTGGGTAATATTTTTAAGCCATAGGCGCGTAAAATAGGTTCCACCTCGTGAGTATCAAGCTGGGTTATCCCTTTTTTTAATGCTTTTTCAATTAATGCATGGGCTTTTGTTGTATTAGTGGTTAATCCAATAGGTAATGCCGGTGTTTCAGTCAATTGTTTTTGATTACGGCGATATTCTACCATATGCATATAGGCAGTAATGGCGCCTTCCGGTGTTCGATAAGTTGGAATACTCGTTTCACTAAAACGTTTACGGGCATCCTGGGATGAATATTCGCCACACCAGTTAGTTAATATAGTTAACCATTTACCCCGAGGATGTGATTGAATGGTTTGAGTGATCCTCTCAGCAGTAAATAAACTGGGGGCAATAGTACTAGGCGAATGAATAAGTAATATAGCATCATGATCCTGGCTATCTAACATAATATTAAGGATTTTGATGTAACATTCTATGGTTGCCTCATCACCGATATTGATTGGATTTTGCTTGGCGTGAAGATGGGGGAAAATGGCTTGAATTTTTTGTTGCGTATTAGTATTAAGTTTTGCCAGTTTTCCTTTGCGGCGAAAAAGCTCATCGAGGGCCATTGCGGCAGGCCCGTTGCCATTACTAATAATAGAGAGTCTGTCCCCTTTTATAGGGGACATGTGACTTAATGTTTCAACTGCGGAAAACATTTCATGGGTATCTTGCACTCGAAGTAATCCTGCTCGTTGGATAGCTGCGTCATAAGCAGCATCAAAGCTCTGTACTTCACCTAGTAGATATTGTGCTTGTTGAGTACGTCCGCTTTTAACAACTAGAATAGGTTTATTACGTGATGCACTGCGAGCAGCTGAAAGAAATCTGCGCGCCTGTTGAATATGTTCAATATAGAGTAATATGGCGCTGGTTTTATTATCTCTAGCCAGAAAATCAAGTAGATCATCGATGTCAATATCCAAACTATTTCCCAACGCAATAAAGTAAGAAAAGCCAATTTTACGCTGTTGTGCCCAGTCCAGAATAATATTAGAAACTGCAGCAGATTGAGAAATAAAAGCGAGCTTTCCTTTTAAGATTGGAATTGGTGAAAAGCTGGCATTTAGTTGTTGCCAGGGTGCTAGGATCCCCAAACTATTTGGCCCCAATAATCTTATATTGTATCGCTGTGTTAATGCTTTAAGTTTTACAAACTGAGAAGGAGGCGAAGAAAGGATAATGGCTGCTTTACAACCCATTTTTCCCAGTTGTTTTAGGCAAGTTAAATTTCTCTCTGAATTTGTGCAGATAACCGCTAAATCTGGTGAGAAAGGTAATTTATCAATTGTAGGATAGGAGAGTATCCCCATTACCGCATTTTTATTTGGTGTAACCGGCAGAATCGGCCCTGTAAAGCCACTAGAAAGTAGATTCTTTATAATCACGGATCCCGCTCGTTCTGGTTTTTCTGAGGCACCAATAACTGCAATGGATTTAGGTCGCAATAATGCGTCGAGTCCACGCTGGCTCATAGATATTTACCTTGTCATGGGTATTGTCTATCAATGTAGCTGATATTTTCGCATTTTTCTGTGATTTTTGCCGCCAGAGAACAAAGTTTGTTGGTTAGATACTATTTATAAAAAATAAATTATGAAGTGATAATTTTATAATTATTAGTTTTTTATGAATATTTTTTCATGCTTGAATGTTGTTATTTTAACATCACACATATTTACACGATAAAGATTAAGTGGTGTTAGAAAAATTAGTTTGCTATTGAGAGCGGAATTTAAAAGTAAAAAAAAGATAAAAGTTTACTATTTGAAATGATATAGAATATTATTTTGTTTTATATGAAATAAAAAATCATTTTAACATATTACTGGCGAGGATTATTATTCTGAACAGAAATTAATAAAAAAGTATTTTGAGCGATATGATATTGGCAATAATGGAGAATTCAACATCATAGAGGTTAATATGTTTAATATCTTTAAAAACGAAAATATTTTATTTTCACCCATAGAGCCCGACCCTATTAGCGAAGAACAGGCCAAAGTCAAAAAGGACATGGCAATTTTAACCGAAAAATTAACTTTAGATAGTGGTTTAGCTGATAGGCAAGATTTGCAAAATAAAAAACTAGCTATTTTAATGGAGAAATTACAAACAAGAGAAGCAGGTGATTGCGTTGAAATAAATGAAATTGACTTGACGGGCATGGAATTACCCGCAGCGATTGAACTTTGTAACGTTAATTTAATGCACAGTAAATTAGTGGCGGTTAAGATGATGAATGCTAATTTACAAGATAGTAATTTGTCTAGCGCGGATTTGAGCAAAATAGATTTAAGTGATGCCAAATTAAATAATGCCACTTTGATCCAGGCGGTTCTGACAGATGCGAATATCGCTAATGCAGATTTGCAAAACGCAAATTTCAGGAGCGCTAATTTAAAATATTGCAATTTGGCAATGGCTAATTTGAGCGGAGCTCATCTACAAGACGCTGATTTAATGAGAGCGAAGTTGATGGGAGCAAATCTATCGCAAGCAATTTTATTATGTAGTGTTATGCAGCGAGCTGATTTAACTGCAGCGAATATGTCAAATGCTGAAATGTACAATATTGATTTAACTGACGCTAACTTAGAACACGCTAGCGGTGAAAGTGCAATATTGACTAACGCGAAAATGATAGGTGTAAATTTAACGCGGGCTTATTTTCGTAACGCTAATATGCAAAATGTTGACCTTACTAATGCAATTTTACTTAATTCCCATTTGTTTGGTGCAGACTTGACTAATGCGAATCTCACGGATGCAAATTTAAAACATGCTAATCTAACCAATGTTAACCTTACTAACAGTGATTTAAGTGGTGCGACAATATCTTTGCAATCGGTTATTAACTTAGACCTCCAATCGATTATTTTGCATAAAGCAATTAATTTATCGATTGAGTTAAAGTGGGAACAAAATAGCCTTGATCTATATTTAAACCATATAAATAACCGAGAGACAAATAGTGTATTAACCCAGATAGCTAGCTAGCATTGATAAAATGTACGATGCGGCAAAAATAGATATGATAAAACAAATTATCGCATCATTAAGCAATCAGCGCGTTGACATTTCCTCTGTCTCAGCATCATTGATCGATATTTTAGCTGAACCACCCTATTATGCGGATGCTGAAATTTCAAATTGGCTAAAAGGTGTTTGTGCTAACTTTATTGAAAAATTTAATGATTGGCCGATGCCATTACAAAAAGAATCGGTTATTAATTTAATGATTGATACTTTTCAACTTTATCCTGATTTACTTTTTAGCTGTAATTCAGCCTTTATACAGACTATTTCCCAAGCTATATATGAAATTGATTCAGCGGAATTAAAACAAAAAGCAACCACTATTTATGATCATTACTTGAAAAGTAGCCAAATCCAACCTTATGTTCAGATGGATGATTTTGGCAGTTATAGTAATAATAAAGTCGATTGGTCAGACAAAAATGCGGCAAACTATATTCTATTTTCTTCTAACGAGCAGAGTTATGCCATGATGCTGTCGCAAAATGTTTTAGCCGGTATGCTGATGCCAAATTTGACAGGAAAGGATCAGGTATTAAACCAATTTTTTCTCTATCAGCAACAAAATAATTTAAATCAAACTGATTATCAATTAGAGGATATTTTTAAAAATAAATTTCCAATATTTTATAGCGGATATCAATCTCTGCTTAGAATAAATACTTTTAACCGTTTGCTTGATTTATTAGATTTAGATGAAAAGTTATATGACATATTGATTGCAGCAACAAAAAAATCTATTTCAACAGAAAAATTAGTTAATCCTGAAGAACAAATTCAACTAGAAAAGCTATTAACTAATAAAGCATATCAGTTTATCGCGCCAAATGATTATCAATTAACAGAAAAATTTTATCAGGATATTCTCAATATCTATAAATTGAAAGAGGTAACTGATAAGGAAAAAGCAGAAAAAATATTTAGCTTATCAGCGGTATTTGTCAAATATACTTCTAGTGCTATTTTGGGTACTGAGACTGAATCACCTAATGCTTTAAGATATTTTTCCTGTGCGATGTTAAATAAAGCCTATGAACTTTGTCCGACCATTTTTGATTCTGAACAACAAGTGACAGAGTGGAAAAATAGATTGCTTGGCTTAGGAAAAAGTTTTTCTTGTACTGCGGTATTGTCCAGTGCAATGATAGATCATGCAAGGAAACAATTTTCTAATGAATTAGCAACAGTATTGCCACCTGATTGGTATTAAATGTTAATCTAAAATTCTACCGAGATGATTTTTTAGCTTTACTGTTTAAATGGTTGTAAATTAATTAATTGTTTGCTGGTAAATAATAATAGCGAGTTCTCTGACGTAGGCTAACAGCGCTTTTTTATATTGCCATTTAGACATCAACATATGATTTGGATGGTTTACTATCAATGGTATATTGTAAAGCTAAACCTTAGCATGATATTAATAACATACATGCCAAACTGTTGCTAATCATTCCAATCAATACTCAGAGAACTCACTGTGACATATGAACATCACTTTATTTAACTTAAGCTAACTTTTCCATACGTAAAATATGTCCTGTACTGTAATTAGTGCCATCTATGGCTCCGGCTAACAGTGCACCGCCTAAATTCATTATTGTACCAACAGGATTACCAATTTTGGCCCAACCTACCGATGATCTGGCGAAGGCAGAGGTATTAGATCTAAAACCATTTTCAACATCAGTGCTATCCTGAGCATACTGTCTAGCCTTCCAGCTGGGTATATCTACCCCGTAAGTTCCCATACTACCGTTTATATTATATATTGCTTGACCAAATGGTTGATGGCAATTCTGAGTCTGCTCCGAAAGCAGCTGCCGAGTTTGGCTTAATTGCTCAGGAGCGACTTGGTTTGGAAATAGTGCTTGATTAACACCAACAACAAAATCATTAAACATCTTCATTTTTCCCCCTAGTTAAGTATTTAAACGTTGATCCTAAAATTAGTTATAAGTATTTAAATTTTTTGTTAAAAAATTATTCACCATGCTTAAACAATGGCAATAGCTTGCTATTGTTGGTAGCAAATAAGTTCGTTGTGGCAAATTTCTTATGCTATAATTTCTAGCATTAATTCCGAAAATTGAACAAACTCATCGAACCTGCCGATTAAATTTTTTTCAGAAAAAACCATATCAGTAAATCCTTGCCAAATAACTAGCTGTTTATCATCACTTATTGCTAATACTGGTTGATGCAGTTGATGATTTATTAAATTAAATTTCATTAACTCAAGAATTTTTTCTTGACTGATATTTTGTAATACGGTACACAAAACCAATCTACCCACTGGGTACTCAATTAATCTGACGGAAAATTTTCCATCTACTCTGATGGAAAAATCAATTTGATTGAAATTTATTGGCAATTGCAGTCCAATATTTTCATACAGTAACGTTAATTGAGCCGCAAATTCATCTCTCATATGTTTATTCCTTTCGAATAATACAAATTAGATGGTCTAATTATTAAATGAATAAAATTCAATCATGATCAGGTATAGACCTGAAATATTTTATATTTTGTTAAAATACCTATTGGTAGCTAAAAATAAGCTAAACCAAAAAGAGAGCAAATAATTAAATAAGCCTGATTTAAAAAAACAACACTATTATAAAAATAATATTATTGACTAAGGCCGACGTTTAATTAAAAACGCTTTGGTAAGAATAAAAGATACGGCATATACCAAGCTGCACAAAAGCTACTTATCAATAGGTACTACAACATTAGGTAAATGTTTTTTTATCCTTTAGTTGGCTGAAAATTTTTCTATAGCAGCAAAATTTAATCTTTCTCTACTAATGTGCCAGCTTTCTATGTGTAACGTTAATAATAAAGTATAAAAAGTCAGTAGCGTTAGATCCTAACATCATGTAATCTGCCTGGCATAACGTGGCTGGAGGCACTCATGAATGATTCATATAGCGGTAAAAACGGTAAAGTAAAAGTGATGTATGTTCGTAATAACGACAGCAACACCACCAATGATCGACGAAAGAATAAACATCTTTCCGCTAAAAATAAGAAATCGTCATCACGCCGTAGTGATCGTAATAATGAACGTTTAACGGATGATCCTTGGAAAGCGATTTCTCAACGGAGAGATCCTGTTAATAGCCATAGTGGTATTAGTGGTAAAAGTCTACTTGATCCAGAACAAATTCGTCGCCAGCGTTTAGAAGAGACACGTATCTATGGTGAGCATGCCTGTCAAGCGATGTTCAAACATCGTCCGGAGGCAATTGTTCGCGCCTGGTTTGTTCAGTCTATCACTCCCCATTTTCGCGATGCACTTAAGTGGATGGCAGCAAATCGCAAAGCCTATCATGTGGTTAACGAAGAAGAGCTGATAAAAGCTTCTGGTACAGAGCATCACGGTGGAGTTTGTTTTTTGATTAAAAAGCGAACTGGATTAGATGCTGAAGCGTATTTAGCCCAATCGAATAAAATTGATTGTGTATTAGCCGTTGAAGATATTGGTAATCCACATAATTTAGGGGCGATTATGCGTAGTTGCGCTCATTTTGGCGTACAAGGTATTATTCTGCATGATACTGCAGCAATGGAATCAGGCTCTGCAGTTAGAACAGCAGCCGGTGGCGCGGAGTATATTAAAGGCATTCAATCAGATAATTTTGCTACCACATTGAATAAATTCCGTCATGCAGGCTATATCATTGTTACCACGTCTAATCACAAAGATAATATTGATATTGCAAAAGCTGTTTTACCGGAAAAAATAGTACTGCTATTGGAACAGGAGAGTGATGGATTGACGGCAAGCCTTTGTCAGAAGGGCGATATGAGTTTGTCCATTGGAGGCACTGGTCAGGTTAAAAGTCTAAACGTTTCGGTCGCAGCCGGTATTATATTGGCTAAATGGTGGCAACAGAATAAAATTTAGTCATATTTTATTGAGATAGCGAATAAAACTAAACTATCTCAATAGCTATCATAATAATTATTGCTTCGCTTATTTTTTATCACACTTTCTATTAATGTGCGCCTCCGCTGTTTTGGCTATCGCCTGCAGTGAAAGGAGGTTTTGCCCACCAGAGTAAAACTAAAAGAGCAATAAAAACGCCTGCTGATAACCAAAAAATTTCATTAGCTGAGATAATTAATCCTTGATTAGTAATAATTTTGGCTAGATAAGCTGATGATTGTTGCTCATTTAATCCTAGTGCGGACAATTTTGCGTAGAATTGTTGCGATTCTGGATTATAGGGGGTAATCATTTCCGTAAAGTGGGCATGATGCATTGCTTCCCTTTGTGTCCATAAAGTGGTTGTTACAGACGTTCCTATCGCTCCGGCAAGTGTGCGGGCAAAATTGGATAAACTGGATGCTGAGGCAATCTTTTCAGCTGGCAAACCAGATAAAGTAATGGTAGTAAGTGGCATAAAAAAGCAAGCAATAGCTAATCCTTGTACGAATTGCGGCCAAGCTGCCGCGGCAAAATCCATCGCCGGCTCAAATGTCCATGCGCGCCAATAATAGCATACGGCATAGACAATAAAGCTGAAGGTAACGATAACACGCATATCAATTTTATGGCTATATCGCCCAATTAATGGTGTTATCAGTAGGGGTAAAATTCCGACCGGCGCTGAGGCTAAACCTGCCCAAGTTGCCGTATAACCAAACACTTCTTGTAATAACTGCGGTAGTAATACAATCGTACCAAAGTAGAGCATATAAGCCAGACTGAGCGATAAACAGCCAATACTAAAGTTACGCTCTTTAAACAGTGAAAGATCAATAACCGGATTATTATCTGTGAGTTCCCAAATAACGAGGAAGCTCAATGCAATTACTGCGGTTATTGCTAGCACAACAATTTCTGTTGAATTAAACCAATCTAGCTCTTTACCTCGATCAAGCATAATTTGTAATGCACCGATGCCAATGATCAATAGTGTTAATCCAATAGTATCAATCGGTTTTATCTCTGTTGTTGTTTCACGATCACGCAATATTTGCATAATAATGAAAATAATAGCGATACCAAAAGGGACATTAATAAAGAAAATCCAACCCCAGTGATAATTATCACTAATATACCCCCCCAAAATTGGACCACAAATCGGGGCAATGACGATGGTTATAGACCAAAGTGCAAGCGCCATATTACGTTTAAGCGGAGGATAGTTATTAAGTAGCAAGCTTTGTGACAAAGGAATAAGGGGGCCTGCCACCATCCCTTGTAAGATGCGAAAGATGATTAATGTTTCCAAACTGCCAGCAACACCACATAACCATGATGTTAAGGTGAATAGCCCGGTTGACCAAAGAAAAAGTTTAACTTCTCCAACGCGTTTAGCCAACCAACCTGTGATGGGGATTGAAATGGCATTAGCTACCCCAAAGGAGGTGATTACCCAGGTACCTTGTGAATTAGAAGCACCTAAATTACCAGCGATTGTCGGGATAGCTACATTAGCGATGGTAGAATCCAAAACCTGCATAAAGGTCGCTAATGATAGTGCAAATGTCATCCATGCCAGTTTTGCGCCTTGTAATGGCTCTTTAGCCACGATTAGCTCCTTTTATTTGGTTCCTGAATTGTTATTAATAATATCGGTAACGAGTTGATCGACGGGAACCATATCAATTTTAAACACATTAGTATGGTAAGCGGGATTAGCGCGGATTTTTTGTGAAAGTGTTGGGCCATTTTTGTTACTGGTATCGACGGTAACTTCACTTGAAAGTCCAATCCTTAACGGGTATTTTTTTAACTGTTCTGCATCAATGGTTATACGAACGGGTAAGCGTTGAACAATTTTGATCCAGTTACCACTTGCGTTTTGGGCAGGTAATAATGAAAAAGCGCTACCCGTTCCCATATCTAAGCCTTCAACGCGTCCTTGGTAAACAATATTTTTACCATAAAAATCGGTAGTGATTTTTGCTGGTTGACCGATACGAATATCGGCAAGTTGGGTTTCTTTAAAATTTGCGTCAATCCACATATTGTCAGTGGGCACTACCGCCATAAGCGGTGTTGCTGGGGTAATACGAGCACCGACTTGAACACTTCGACGTGAAACATAGCCATCCACTGGAGTAACAATTTGAGTTCGTTCGAAAGTTAACCAAGCGTTGCGAAGCTCAATGGCCGCTTGTAAAACCGCAGGTTGTTTATCTAGCGGAGTATCTAACACGATAGCTTGGTTAGCATTAAATTGCTCAACAGCAATATCGAGCGCGGCTTTAGCGCTGGTCACTGCTTCACGAGCGTGTTGTAATTCTTCTTTACCAATAACTTTTGATTGGCCAAGTATTTCACGACGTTGAAGATCTTGCTGTAATTTATTTAGTTCAGAGCGACGAAGAGAGATATTAGCTTGATATTGTCGACTATTAATCATATGTTGATGAGTTTGCCGGACGCTGTTAGCTAAGTTGGTTTTTGCTTTTTCCAATGCCAAAATGGCATCTTTGGCATCAAGCTTAACCAGTACTGTGCCACTTTTTACAAAATCAGTATTTTCAACGTTAACGGTAATAACGCTGCCAGGCACTTGAGACATTATCTGGATTTGATTGCCTGAAATGTAGGCATTATCGGTACTTTGATGGTGTCGAAGCACTAAAAACCAATAAATCCCATATATTAATGCAGTAATAATAAAAAAAATGCTGACTAGTACAATTATAGTTCGGCGTTTTTGTGTTTTAGTAGCTGTTATTTGTGGTTCATTAACGCCCATGTTGCATCAAACTCCATATTATTATTCATTTTACTAATGTTTAATCTACGCTTAATAAGCAAAAGTTTCCAGTAGCTTATTATTATACCACTGGAAACGGGATGGTTATTGTTAATAATTTTTTATGATTGAGGATGGTTTTGTAGTAATCATCTACATACTGTTTGATTGTCAAGATCATCAAGTTTAATTAATAACTTTCTCATCAATTTTTCGATGGTATTTTTTTCTTCAGCGCTAAAAACAGACCAAATTTTTTCTAGATTTTCGTTTTGACGAGGAAGTATTTTTTTTAAAAAGTTTGATCCCTCTTCGGTTAAATGCAGATGTAAGCATCGACGATCATTGTGACTTTCCTTACGTTCAATCCATTTACGATTTTCTAGTTCATCGGCAATGCGCGTTGCATTTGTTCGCGAAGAACCTAAAGCATCGCTAAGTTCAGATGGTTGTATGCTATGGGTTTTTTGGGTGTCGAGAATTATTAATGCCATAAATAATGTTTCATTAATTCCTTGTTTTTTAAGCATATTATTTCTATTTTCTAACAATTTCCCTTGAACATGCATACATAAGCGCGTTAGCAAAATTTGCTGATAGGGTAACGGAATAGTTGTTTTTTGTTGTTGCTGTTTGCGTTCATTAAGTAATTGCTCTATGGGCGAAAATGAAGTTTCTTTTTGTGTTTGTGTGCTTTCCATTATTTATATACCTTATTAGTTTCAGTTGGTAAGATAGCAACTGTCATAATCAATCTAAATGGTATATCAAAAGCTAAAATTATCAATTATAGTTATTTATTATCGCGAAATTTATTTTGTTATTGGTATTTAATTCATAAATATTTTGAATGTTAATATAAGAAAAATGAATTTTAAAATAGATTTAAATAGTTCATAACCTCTTATTTGCAAAATAATTTCATTATCTAATTAATAAAAAATAAACATCATTTGTAATAAATTATATGCATTTAATATTAATTTATTGTTTTGTTATAACAATAATATTAAATTAAATATATATAAATTAAAATAAACAATGGTTAATCTAAATTAGCTATCTATTTGATTGTAAGATGATAAGTAAAAATTAATTTTCTTATTCATCTAAATATAGCGCATGTCTTTATTGCCATTAAGCTGCAATGCAATATAAAAATAGGTTAAAAAGAGAGCATTCAACCTATTTATATTAAATCACATAAAATGTGTAACGATAAAATTTTTACAAGCTAGCTTTCTAATGCCATCTTTATCCAGGTATTAAAAAGTTGTTGATGAGCTTTTATCCAGCCACGCGCATGACGTTCAATGTCAGCTTGTGAAGCTTCACCATTATGCATACGAAAATTCTGGGCATTGATATCAGTAATTGGAATTTTCATAATGGCAAATAGTTTTGCCGCCGCAGGATTCTTTTCCGCCCAAATTTTATTGGCGACGATATGCATCGAACTAGGTGGAAAACCATAATTTTTTCCATTTGCTAAAGTGGTATCACTTTTATCATTATTTGGTAGCGAAGAAAAAGGAACTTGCAACCAAATAACGTCTTTACCTGGTTTAAGCACGGCATTAACCCAATAAGGTGCCCAGGTATAGTAGAAGATCGGTTTACCTTCTTTATAACGAGTGATGATATCCGCTATCATCGCAGCATAATTACCCTGATTATGCTCAACGGTGGTATTTAAGTGATAAGCATTTAAATGATTATTTATTGCGGCTTCACAACCCCAACCTGGATTACAGCCAGTGAGGTCAGCTTTACCGTTACCATTAGTATCAAATAATTTAGCAATATTTGCCTCTTTAAATTGTGCTAAGTTGGTGATGTGGTATTTATCAGCCGTCTTTTTATCTATCAGGTAACCTTGAACTGCATTACTGATATAAATGCCTTTGCGGTATAGGCGATTATCGCCACCAACTGCTTCATATTGAGCATTGTGTAATGGTTGCCAATTGACTGCCATAAAAGTTGCATCACCAGCAGCAATTGATGCGTAAGCAACGGTATAATCGACCTCTTGTGTCGGTAATATTTGGTAACCTAATTTTTCCAATGCTTTATTCACGATCAAAGTTTGGAAAGTCTCTTCCGCTATGGTGCTTTGAATAGGTTGTATTTTTATACCTTTGCCAGGTAGTTCCGTGGCAGAAAGCTTAATGCTAATTAATATTGTTAAAGCGGCAGCCAGGAAAACAATTTTGCGCATTGTTATTTCCTCTTTAAAGATTATAGACAGATGAGCGAGCTAAAGTGTTTTATATGATGAAAATAATGTCATGTTTATTGCCCGAAGCGACTTTTAGCTTTTTGCAATAAACAGATAATCAAGCCGATAGGTCCCGTGTGATACCAAGCAATATTTTTTTTAATACTGGCTTTTTCACCTAATGATTGTGTTAGTCGATCCAGAATAATCGCTAATATAACAATACCAGTACCGCCTACGGCCGCTAATCCCATATCTAATCGGCCAATTCCCCTTAGTACCATTTGTCCTAAACCGCCAACAGCAATCATAGAAGCAATAACAACCATTGAAAGTGATAACATCAATGTCTGATTAACTCCCGCCATAATAGTTGGTGCCGCAAGAGGTAACTGAACTTTAAATAAAAGTTGATTTCGACTGGCACCAAACGATTCTGCTGCTTCAATAAGATCATCGGGGACTTGCCTTATTCCTAAAATAGTTAATCGAATGATTGGTGGTAGAGCAAAAATAATTGTGACGACAATACCAGGGACGTTGCCAATACCAAATAACATGACAATTGGGACTAAATAAACAAATGCGGGTGTAGTTTGCATTGCATCTAATAGCGGCCGAATTATTTGGCTTGCTGGTTTGCTATTTGCTAACCATATTCCCAAAGGTAAGCCAATTAACAGACAGAAAAATAAAGAAGTTAATACCAGAGATAAAGTGATCATTGCTTCTGACCAAGCGCCAATAGCTCCAATGAAAACCAATGAGATGAAAGTAGCGACGGCCACTTTTTTATTGGCTAACTGCCAGGCTAACAGTGCGAAAGAAATAATGATTAAAGTAGCAGGTAATGTGGTTAGGATTTGTTCAAAACGACTTAACATAAAATCAATCGGCAGACGGATCCCTTGAAATAACGGGTGGAAGTGTAAAACTATCCAATCGATAGCGTGTGAAACCCATGAGTCCAGCGGTATAAGTGGCTGCTGGAAGGGATGCATGATATCAAAATGTTGCGCTGCAACATCTGCGGGGGTATCTAACCAATCTGTAGCGCTTTCTGTCGTTACTGTGTTCCAAGGGTCATCAATTATTTCTTGATTTATGTGAGCTTGATTAGCCATTTATTGTCTCCTTATCTAATGCTTGCAGTAAAATTCCTTTGGAAATAACACCAATATAACGTTGATTATCACCAATGACAGGAACTGCACAGGGAGATTGAGCAATGGTTGAAATAAGTTCATTCAGTGGCGTGTTGGCATCAATAGCACCAGGTGAGGTTAGAATTGCCTGCTCAATATTTTTTTTATCGTGTAATGCTTGCTCCAATGAGCTAATTGAAACGATACCGACAAATTTCTGTCCTCTTTCAATTAGATAGCCATAATCACGATCTTCATCATTTAGTATTTTTAGTGCTGAACGTGGACCAAAACCAGGCGCAACATGTAACAGGGCGTCAGGTCGACGGCGGGCAATATCCTTGGCAGAGAAGACTTGGCTAATATCGACGCCACGAAAAAAAGTTTTAACATAATTGTTAACGGGATTATTTAAGATCTCATCAGGAGTACCGACTTGGATAATAATGCCATCTTGCATAATAGCGATTCGATCACCGATCCGCATCGCTTCATCCAAATCATGAGAGATAAAGATAATTGTGTGTTGTTTATCACCTTGCAATGACAGTAATTCATCTTGCATTTCTGTTCTAATTAACGGATCTAGTGCAGAGAAAGCCTCATCCATCAGTAGAATGTCAGGATCATTAGCCAATGCCCGCGCAAGACCGATACGTTGACGCATCCCACCTGATAATTCGTTTGGAAAAGATTGAGCCCATTGTTCAAGATTAACTTGTCGTAAAGCGGCTAATGCTTTTTCTATTCGTTCTGGTTTGGCAACCCCGGCTAATTCCATACCAAATGCGACATTATCTAATACATTGAGATGGGGCATTAACGCAAATGATTGAAATACCATACTAATTTTTTTACGGCGTACTTTTCGTAATTTTTCCTGTGAAATGCTAGCAATATCTTCGCCGTCAATTAAGACTTGTCCTTTGGTCGGTTCGATTAGGCGATTGAGGAGGCGCACTAGGGTAGATTTTCCTGATCCCGATAGACCCATAATGACAAAGATTTCGCCTTCTTCAATGGCCAGATTGGCATTTTTAACACCAACCGTTAAACCGGTTTTATTAAAGATTTGTTCTTTACTTAAGCCTTTATCGATAAGTTTAAAAGCCTGCTTAGGATGATCTCCGAATATTTTGTATAAATTTTTCACTTCAATTTTGAATGACATGCAATAATAATATCCTTTGACTAGTTAATTAATGGTGTATTAATTCTTCGTATCCTTATTTAAATTTATGCTTTATATAACCTAACATAATGAAATATGCTGACAACCCTATATTTAATAAAATTAATCAAAAAGGAGGATGTTGTTTTTTTGAAAATGTGGATTGATCCTTTATTTTGTCGCAAATTATTTTTGAAATTATAAGTATTTTCTTTATAAGTTACTGATATTGTTGTATATATACTCATTTTTCCTTGAGGGTGTTATTTTTAATATTATTTCGTGATCTTTAGTCCAAATTTTTATTTACCAATTAAATTAATTTATAAATTTAATTAATTTTATTTTTTATAGTCAAATTATATGTGTCATTATTGCGAAAATAGGCTTATTTTCTTGTTATCAAGATAAGAGAGAAATTGATTTGACAGCGGTTATTGATAATAAAAAAGCAGCTAAATAAAGTATGCATATTTAATATACTAAACTGCATTTATTTAGCTGCTATATTATTATTTAGTAAAATATTAATAAATTAGAAATTCCAGTCCTCATCTTCGGTCGTAATGGTTTTGCCAATAATGTAAGAAGAACCTGAACCGGAAAAGAAATCATGATTTTCATTGGCATTGGGTGATAGTGCCGACAAAATTGCCGGACTCACATCAGTCATCGTTTCAGGGAAAAGCGACTCATAACCCAAATTCATTAATGCTTTATTGGCATTATAGTGAAGAAATTTTTTTACATCTTCTGTCCAACCAACTTCATCATATAAAGATTCACTATATTTAATTTCATTCTCGTATAAGTTTAATAATAATAAGTAAGCAAAATCTTTTATTTCGTCTTTTTCTTTATCACTATATTTGATTAAAGATTTTTGAAATTTATAGCCGATATAGTAGCCATGGATCGCTTCGTCGCGGATTATTAACCGAATAAGATCGGCAGTATTGGTTAATTTGCCTCGGCTTGACCAGTACATTGGCAGGTAAAATCCGGAATAGAAGAGAAAGGATTCGAGAAAAACACTGGCAATTTTTTTCTTAAGTGGGTGAGTATTACAATAGTGCTCCAATATTAAATGGGCTTTTTTTTGTAAAGCGCTATTTTCTTCACTCCATTGATAAGCATCATCAACATCGGTAGTTAAACAGAGGGTTGAAAAGATAGAGCTATATGAACGAGCATGGACTGCTTCCATAAAGCTGATATTTGACATGACGGCTTCTTCATGAGGTGTTAAGGCATCTGTCATTAATGCAGGCGCGCCTACATTGTTTTGTATAGTATCCAGGAGGGTTAAGCCAGTAAAAACACGTATTGTTAATTTTTTTTCCTCTTTTGTTAATGTATTCCAAGTTGGAATATCATTTGAAAGCGGAATTTTTTCTGGTAACCAAAAATTGGTGGTTAATTTATTCCATACTTCTAGATCCTTATCATCCTCAATACGGTTCCAGTTGATTGCTCGTACTATCGAATTTGTTATCGCCATTTGTTAAACCTATAAATTATAGTGCACATGAAACGCAGCCTTTGACTTCTGTTCCTTCTAAAGTTGATTGGCGGATACGAATGTAATAAAGGGTTTTTATACCTTTTTTCCAGGCATAAATCTGAGCACGATTAATATCTCGAGTGGTTGCGTCATCAGTAAAGAAAAGGGTTAATGATAGTCCCTGATCGACATGTTGAGTAGCCGCCGCATAAGTATCAATGATTTTTTCAGCGCCTATTTGATAAGCATCTTGATAATATTCTAAATTTTCGTTCGTCAGGTAGGGCGCAGGATAATAGACGCGGCCAATTTTACCTTCTTTACGAATTTCAATACGTGCAACAATAGGATGAATACTTGAAGTTGAATGATTAATATAAGAAATAGAGCCAGTTGGCGGAATGGCTTGTAAATTCTGATTGTAGATCCCATGCTCCATAATAGATTGCTTGAGTTGTTGCCAATCCTCACAAGTGGGAATATGAATGGCTGAGCGTTGAAATAACTGTTTTATTTTTTCAGTTTTAGGTTGCCACTGCTGATTGATATATTTTTCAAAATATTCGCCAGAGGCGTATTTAGAGTGTGCAAAACCGCTAAAAGCGTGTTGACGCTCAATAGCTAGCTTATTCGACGCCTGTAATGCGTAGTAAGTTACGGTATAAAAATAGATATTGGTGAAATCAATCCCTTCTTCTGAACCATAATAAATATGTTCACGTGCTAAGTAGCCATGTAAATTCATTTGGCCTAAACCAATAGCATGTGATTTTTTATTACCTTCTTGAATCGAGGGCACTGATTGGATCTGGCTCATATCGGAAACAGCCGTTAATGCTCGAATGGCAATTTCAATTGAATGTGCAAAGTTAGGGGAATCCATCGTTTTAGCGATATTCATTGAGCCTAAATTACAGCTAATATCTTTACCGACATGACGATAATCTAAATTTTCGTCGTAAATACTGGCATCATTAACTTGTAAGATTTCTGAGCACAGATTGCTCATATTAATTCGGCCATAAATAGGATTTAGACGATTGGCATTATCTTCAAATAAAATATAGGGATAACCTGATTCAAATTGAATTTCTGCTAAAGTGAGAAAAAACTCACGGGCGTTGATCTTCTGTTTGCGAATGTTTTTATTATTTACCATCTCTGAATATTTTTCAGTGATGGCAATTTCAGACATAGGGACACCATAACAGCGCTCAATATCGTAAGGTGAGAAAAGATACATATCTTGATTATTTTTAGCCAGATGAAAGGTAATATCAGGGATCACCACTCCCAGTGACAAGGTTTTAATGCGGATTTTTTCATCAGCGTTTTCACGTTTAGTATCTAAAAAGCTTAAAATATCAGGGTGATGGGCGTGGAGATAAACGGCTCCAGCGCCTTGTCTTGCACCAAGTTGATTGGCATAAGAAAATGCATCTTCTAGCATTTTCATTACAGGTATGACACCAGAAGATTGATTCTCAATTAGCTTTATCGGTGCGCCAGCCTCACGTAAATTGGTCAGTAAAAAAGCCACGCCGCCGCCACGTTTTGACAATTGTAAGGCCGAATTAACCGAACGGCCTATCGATTCCATGTTATCTTCAATTCGTAGTAAGAAACAAGATACCAGTTCACCGCGCTGTTTTTTACCGCAATTTAAAAAAGTGGGCGTTGCTGGTTGGAAGCGGCCACTAATGATTTCATTTACCAGTTGGCTAGCTAACTCTTGATTTCCTTGTGCAAGTGTCAGAGCAACCATGCATACTCTATCTTCATAACGTTCTAAGTAACGTCTACCATCAAAAGTTTTTAAGGTATAGCTAGTATAATATTTAAAAGCGCCAAGAAATGTTTGAAAGCGAAACTTGTGGTTATAGGCTTGCTGGAAAAGTTTTTTTATAAAAGTAAATTCATATTGTGCCAGTATTGCTGATTCGTAATAATTTTCTGCTACTAAAAAATCCAGTTTCTCTTGTAAATTATGAAAAAAAACTGTGTTTTGATTGACATGGTGGCGGAAGTAATGATAAGCCGCTTGCTTATCTTTATCGAGTTGAATTTTATTATCGTTATCATATAGATTTAGCATGGCATTAAGCGCATGATAATCGAGTTGTTCTTGAGGCTGTACTGTCATAGAGGAAGCTCCGTATTACTTTACTGCATTTGTTGTTGCCAAAATTGTTGTAATCCTTGGCGTACTTGTTGAAGATCCCGTTCAGTACCGAGTAATTCAAAACGATAGAGCAATGGTACTTGGCATTTAGCGGAAATAATATTGCCTGCTATAGCATAAGTTTCACCAAAATTACTATTTCCTGAGGCAATGACGCCCCGTAAAAATTTTCGATTTTGTCGTTGATTTAAAAAGTAAATAACAGGTTTAGGTACAGCTCCTGTTGTGCCACCTCCACCATAGGTAGGTAGCAGTAACACATAAGGTTGCGTCGCATTTGTTAGCATTTCTTTCGCATCAATGGGAATGCGTGTAGCCGGGATGCCCAACCTTTGCACAAAACGATGACAATTTTCCGATTTACTGGAATAGTAAATAAGTGAGTGTGTTTTGATCATAATATTTTAGTTACTGGCTAATTGACTAATCATATCTGGACGAAAGCCTGACCAATGTTGCTTACCTGCAATAACAACGGGTACTTGCTGATAGCCCAATTTGGTAATAAAACGTAGTGCTTCATGATCCTGGGTTAAATCCACGACATCATAAGGTATGTTTTTACGTTTTAGTGCTAGACAAGTTGCATTGCACTGTACACAATCGGGTTTACTGTAGACGGTAATAATCATTGTTAGCTCCTTAATTCGTAATGACTAAGTTTACAATCGATCAATTATTATAAATACTATATCTTGATTTATTTTTATTCAACCATACTATATATAGTGTTATCTGATTTGTGGCAGGAATTTTATATAACTTATTATTTCAACAAGAAATAAAATATTTGTATTTTTATTATATTTTTTTAACAATATTCCAAATAGGCAGAAATATTTTTGCAAACAGAGGTAATTTTGCTTGGGGGATAAATGAATTGTTAAAATAGTTCTCTATTTTAAGGAAGTTGTTATGTACCACCATTATTTTTCTACTCCCAAAGGTTTTCCAAGACCTTTCATTCACGTTGCCGCTGATAATCATGGGATAATTGGTGTTAATTTTGTTAAACAAGTGATTGAAAGAGAAAGTAAAAATGCTCATATCGAACAATTTATAAAAGAATTACACGAGTATTTTAATGGGGAAAGAAACGATTTTTCTGTCATATTGAATCCTAGCGGTAGCCATTTTCAAAAAAGAGTTTGGCAGCAACTTAGTGAAATTCCATATGGCGAATGTTGGAGTTATAAAAAACTGGCAATTGCGCTAGGTTCTGCTAGTTTTTGTAGGGCAGTTGGTATGGCGAATGCGCGTAATCCTATTGCGCTGATTATACCTTGCCATCGTGTTATTGGCCATGATGGTAAATTGGTAGGTTACAGCGGCGGGTTAGATATAAAAAGCTGGTTGTTAGATTATGAAAAGAATGTAAATAATCGAAAAATTGGCTAAAAATGTTATAATAAATATTTATAAACACGATTATTAGTTTTTTTTATTGTTTTTTTAGGTTGATATCCTATATTACAATGATAATTTAGGTTTTTGATTAATTTCGTGATCTTGGTAGTAGACAATCAAGCATAATTTTTGCTGTACTATATACGGCACAAACTGTGTGTTTTTATTAAGTAAAGGTAATTTTGATGTCAAAAGTTAAAGGTAATGTTAAGTGGTTCAACGAAGCAAAAGGTTTTGGTTTTATCACTCCAGAAGATGGCAGTAAAGATGTATTTGTTCACTTCACCGCTATTAAATCCGAAGGTTTTAAGACTTTAGCCGAAGGTCAGAAAGTTGAGTTTGATATAACTGAGGGGGAGAAAGGGCCATCTGCTATCAACGTTGTTGCCATTTGATTTACTATAAGAATTTATAATAATCCGTCTCAATTAATGAGACGGGTTCTTATGTGGGTATGAAATTAAATGATTTTTCATTTAATTTCTATGCCTTTCGCTTGTAAATCTGCATGATAAGATGAGCGAACTAATGGGCCACAGGCTGCATGTGTGAAACCCATTGCGATTGCCTCATTTTTCATTTCTTCAAATTCTTTCGGGCTTACATAACGTTTTACTGATAAATGATGGCGGCTGGGTTGAAGATATTGGCCCAAGGTTAACATGGTAACGCCGTGGCGGCGTAAATCACGCATAACATCAATAATTTCTTCATTAGTTTCACCTAATCCAACCATTAATCCTGATTTTGTTGGTATTTCAGGATGCATTTGCTTGAATTTTGCAAGTAGTTGCAATGACCAATCGTAATTAGCGCCAGGACGTACTTGGCGATAGATACGAGGAACATTCTCAAGGTTATGATTAAAAACGTCGGGTGGCGCAGTGGCCAAAATTGTTAAGGCGCGATCCATACGACCCCGGAAATCCGGCACTAGCGTTTCTATTTTGATGTTTGGATTTTTCTTTCGAATAGCAGTAATGCAATCCGCAAAATGTTGAGCTCCGCCATCACGCAGATCATCACGATCAACTGACGTAATGACAACGTACTTTAATCCCATATCTTTTATCGTTTCTGCTAATTTTGCTGGTTCGTTGGGATCAGGAGCATTAGGTCGTCCATGGGCAACATCGCAAAATGGACAGCGACGAGTGCAGATAGCGCCTAAAATCATAAAAGTGGCGGTACCATGATTAAAACATTCAGCGAGGTTAGGACAAGAGGCTTCTTCACAGACTGAATGTAAGCCATTCTTACGCATTGCGTTTTTTATTTCTTTTATTCGGCTAGAATCAGCGGGAAGTTTTATTTTCATCCATTTAGGTTTAGGTAAAATTTCTGTATGATCCGTTCTTACTGTTTTGACAGGGATCAGTGCCATTTTATCAGCGTCACGATATTTAACGCCACGCTCCATTTGAATTGGTCTACTCATAATTATGCCAGTTCCATTAGGTTCCTGCTGCGGATCAATAATAGATATATTTTATGCTATCACATGTGATCATTATTTATGTCATTTTCAATTTTTTTTTAATAATTATAAAAAATTATAACAACTTATTCTGCAAGTTTAAATCCTAATAGGTTGCAGAAATGTTCTACTAGTAAAGGTTCGACATCTTTAACCTGGCAGCCAGGAACGAAATCATTGAGTTGAGTCATTTGCATACCGGCATAGCCACACGGATTAATACGCTGAAAGGGGGCAAGATTCATATTAATATTTAATGCTAGGCCATGGAACGAACAACCTTTATGAATACGTAATCCAAGAGAGCATATTTTTTTTTGTTCAACATAAACACCTGGGGCTTCGCGCTGTGCATAAGCGTTAATACCAAATTCGGATAAAGTATTAATTACCGTATTTTCCAGTGTAGTAACCAGTTCTCTTACACTTATTTGATTACGCTTTAAATCTAATAAAATGTACATTATTTGCTGACCAGGGCCATGATAGGTGATTTGTCCGCCACGATCAGATTGGATAACAGGAATATTTCCGGCTGCGAGTATATGCTCTTTTTTACCCGCTTGGCCTTGGGTAAAAACAGGGTAATGCTCCACTAACCAAAGTTCATCTGGCGTATCAATCGTGCGTTTTTTAGTAAACTGATGCATTGCATCGGAAATGGGTTGGTAAGTATGAAGCCCAAGTTGACGTAATATAATGGTTTTTTTTAACAATCTTTTTCTGCCACTGATAGATATATGCACTAATTATGCAGTATAACCTGCGCAAATTAATCTTGCTAGCATAGTAAGCGCTGCACTTGAAATTATAAAACCCGAAAATATTGGATTTTCGGGTTTTATAATTTCAAGTACAACAATAAATTGTGTTTACAACACCATACGAACTAATTCTAGTTTGGCTAATTCTTCATACAGTTTTTCTATCTGTTCAATATTAGTTGCTGTGATGGTAATTGATACTGAGTGAAAGTTACCTTTACTACTAGGCTTAACTGATGGCACATAATCACCAGGAACATGTCGTTGAACTACTTCAATGATTTGATCAGTTAACTCAGGTTTAGCGACCCCCATCACTTTGTAGGTAAATGAGCAGGGAAACTCGAGTAGCTCATGTAGTCTGGTTTTCATAGATTCTCCTAAAATACGGCCACTAACCTTATTTCAATATTAAATGATTTAAATTGTATACTTATTCATATTTCTTAATTAAAAATTAAGTTATAAATTGAACATCTTTACCATAATGGAGGTAGCAATGTCATTTTTCAATATTTAGCCAAACCAGCGCTGAAAAAACAATTTAATATAATCTAATAGGTTACTAAAAAATCCACCCTCATCGACTTCTTTCAATACTACCAGCGGACGTTGTTCAATGATCTTACCATCTAATTGTAGGTTAATCGTGCCAACAATTTGGTTTTTTGCTAAAGGTGCCTGTAATTCAGTATTGTTTAATGTATAACTGGCTTTTAAATCTTTCATACGCCCACGGGGAATGATCAGATAGAGATCCTTTTCAATACCCAGTTTTACTTGATCAGTATTAGCAAACCAAACGGGTTGAGAAGCAAACTCCATCCCACCTTGTAATGGTTTAACGGTTTCAAAAAAGCGAAAGCCCCAAGTGAGTAATTTTTTACTTTCTGCATCACGTCCTTTACTGCTATGACCACCTAATATAACAGATATCAGCCGCATATTACCTTCGGTAGCAGAGGCAACAAGGTTATAACCGGCAGCGCTAGTATGTCCTGTTTTAATACCATCTACATTCAGGCTCTTATCCCATAACAAACCATTCCTATTTAATTGACGGATCTTATTAAAGGTGAACTCTTTTTCTTTATAAATAGCATATTCCTCAGGGACATCGCGGATTAGAGCTTGACCGATTAACGCCATATCTCGTGCGGAACTATACTGCCCATCGGCATCTAAGCCATGTACAGTAAGAAAGTGGGTGTTTTTTAATCCCAGGCGTTGAACATTGTCGTTCATTAATTTGACAAAACTTGCTTCGTCACCCGCGACATACTCGGCCATTGCAACACATGCATCATTACCAGACTGCAAATTGATACCACGTATCAGTTGAGATACTGATACGCGATCACCGGGCTTTAAAAACATCAGCGAAGAGCCTTTAAAAACCGGGTTACCGGTAGCCCAAGCATTTTCGTCGATAGTCACAATATCATTCATGCTAATTTTACCGGCTTTAATTGTTTGACCAATGATATAGCTCGTCATCATTTTAGTCAGACTGGCTGGGTCGCGACGTTGATCAGCATTTCTTTCAGCCAAAACTTTGCCTGAATAATAATCAATAAGAATATAAGCTTCAGCGTCAATATTTGGTGCCGAGGGGATCACATTGATTTGCATAGCATTATTGCTATTTGCAAACAGAGTGCTGGAAAATATAAGACTAGTAATAAGTATTAGGCTACCGATAGAACGGGAGAAAATTGCATATTTCATAATAATATACGGGATCCGAGGACAATATGTTAATAGAGTGGGCATTGTATTCTCAGCATAAAAAAGTAGTATTTTATTCTGAAATAGAGATGCCAGGTTAGTTGATTTTTATTTTACTCTAATTAGATTTTATTGATTAATCAATAAATTATTCGGTATTTATGATAATGCTCGATTGTTTTAATTCTGTTAATATTTTATTTTTTATCAGTTCTGCTGTTTCAGGATCTCGAAATGGGCCGAGTTGTACGCGATAGATATTGTTAAATGGTTGAATACGGCCAGCTGTGTTCAGTTGTTTCGAAACCGATTGTTGCCATGCTTCTGCTCTTGCTTGATCACTTAATGCACCTATTTGTACAAAGTAACGTTTTGTCGCACTACTGATCGATTTCATTGACGACGGATTAGGATAGTTATTATCAACAACCCTATTATTCGCTGCTACCGTATTACCGCTTGTGATTGGTTGGATTGATTGAGATAAAGCGGGTGGGCTATCATGATCCTCTGTCGTTGATTGATTGTTGTTTGAAGAGAAGTTTGCGGAATGGGTCTCTAATTTCGGTGGTTTAGGCAAGGCATAACTCTGCTTAGCAATATTGACACCAATTGTACCAGGTCCAGTTAAATTGCCGGCAGGGGAAACTAAAATCGGATCAATTTTAATACGCGCAGTTAGCATTAAATTTAACCTATCGCCAGCAGCTTGTGAGAGAGCAATATTTTTACCTGATATATAGGGGCCTCGATCATTAATACGTACAATTATCATTCTGCCATTAATTAAATTAGTAATGCGGGCATAACTTGGAATAGGTAAAGTAGGATGTGAAGCCGTGAATGCATAAGGGCTTGCTTTTTCCCCTGTCGCAGTTATTTTACCGATAACTTCAGAGCCAAAAATGCTGGCAAAACCTGTTTCACTAAAATGAGCAGGATCTTTTACTATTTGATAAGTTTGACCATTAAGTTGGTAGTCATCATTAGCGCCAGAATAATAAGGTTCGTAACGGGGCTCTGCTCCTAATATATCTTTTACCGGCATCATAGGCATACCGGTATTTTGTTGAGTTTGAGAAGCACAGCCAGCTAAAATTGCTATTGTAATGCTAAGTATAAGCCCATGATAGTGCATTACTGACCTCGTAGTTATAAACTTTTTGACAGAAATTTTCGGTGGGTATGGATTGACATAATAATACCGAATCCAGCCATTAAAACAATTAATGCAGAGCCGCCATAACTTACCAATGGTAAAGGAACACCCACTACTGGTAAGATACCGCTAACCATGCCAATATTGACGAATATGTAGACAAACAAAATTAACATTAGGCCACCAACCATCACTCTACCAAAGGTATTTTGTGCATTAGCTGCAATGATTAGTCCACGCATAATTAGCAATAGGTATAATGCGAGTAAAATAACGACACCAATGAGTCCGAGCTCTTCAGCTAATACGGCAAAAATAAAATCAGTATGGCGTTCTGGTAGAAACTCTAATTGCGATTGTGTGCCATGTAACCAACCTTTACCAAATAATCCGCCTGAACCAATGGCAATTTTAGATTGGATAATATGATAACCTGCTCCTAGTGGATCAGTTTCTGGATCGAGTAACATCATAACGCGATCTCGTTGATAATCATGCATCAGAAAGAACCAAAGAATAGGGATAAAACAAGCGATACCCGTGGCTGCAATGGCAATCAATTTCCAATTCATACCCGCTAAGAAAAGAATAAACAGACCGGAGGCCGCAACGAGAATTGATGTGCCCAAATCAGGTTGAGCGGCAACGAGTAGTGTGGGCAGAAATATAAGTATTAATGCCAGTAGCGTATTTTTTAATGTAGGAGGACAAAGATCCCGATTGACAAAACGCGCAACCATTAATGGAACCGCAATTTTAGCAATTTCAGAGGGTTGAAAACGAACGAAGCCAAGATCTAACCATCTTTGTGCACCTTTACTAATTTGACCAAATGCATCAACAAAAACTAATAAAATTAGGCAGAAAATATAGAGATAAGGCGCCCAATTTTCATAGATACGGGGTGAAATTTGCGCCATAACAATCATGACCACAAATCCAATCGCGATTTGTATTAGTTTACGCTGCATCATATCAATGTCTTGCCCACTTGCGCTCCACATGATCATGACACTGTATATTGTTAAGGCAAGAATAATCAGTAACATTGGAATATCAATATGTAAGCGGGTCCAAATAGGTAATTTATGTGAATTATCGGTCATATATTACTGATCTTCTTCTGGAGATACATTTTCTGGAGATACATTCGTATCGGGTGTTTGTGATGTCGTTTTTTTACCAAGCAATACATAATCAAAAATATTACGAACAAGATCGCCAACAGCCGGCCCGGCACCACCATTTTCCAGAATAATAGCAACGGAAACGGTTGGATTTTGGTAAGGGGCGAATCCGATCATTAATTTATGGTCACGCAAGTGCTCAGCTAATTTACTCGCATTGTAGGTTTCATAACTGAATACCTGTGCGGTACCTGATTTGACAGCAGCTTTATAGGGTGTGTTGGCAAAACTTCTACGGGCTGTACCGTTTGGTGCATTAGCAACACCATACATACCTTCTTTAGCTAATTCCCAAAAACCTGAATGAATATTGCCGATTTGGATATAATCTTTCTGTTCATAGGGTAGCATAGCGTTACCTAATTTAGTGCCATAAAGCAGATGGGGAATTTTAACTACACCGTCATTAATTAGTGTCATTAATACTTTTGCCATTTGGATTGGGGTTGTGGTCCAATAACCTTGGCCAATGCCTACTGGAATCGTGTCTCCTTGATACCAAGGTTTTTTGTAACGTTTTTGTTTCCATTCACGCGTTGGCATAATGCCAGAACGTTCTTCCGCAAGATCAATGCCGGTATAGTGACCATAGCCAAATTTCTGCATCCAATCGGAGATACGATCGATACCCATATCATAAGCAACCTGGTAGAAAAAGGTGTCAGCTGATTCAATAATGGCTCTAACAACACTTAATCTACCGTGTCCCCATCGTTTCCAATCGCGATAACGTTTTTCGGAATTTGGTAACTGCCACCAACCTGGAGCAAAAATAGTGGAATTAGGGGTAACAACATTTTCACTTAATGCGGCAACGGCAATAAACGGTTTAACAGTAGAGGCTGGTGGATATAACCCCTGAGTCGTTCTATTAATAAGTGGGCGATTGGGATTATTTAATAAAGCTTGGTAATCCTTATTAGAAATACCATTAACAAATAGATTAGGGTCATAGCTAGGAGTGGATACCAGAGCTAATACTTCTCCGTTACGGGGATCAGTAACAACTACGGCAGCTCGGCTGGTGGTTAGCAACTTTTCGATCTCAATTTGTAAATTAAGATCGATAGTGAGATAAATATCTTTGCCAGCTTGAGGTGGTTGTTCATGAAGTTGACGTATAACTTTTCCCCGACTATTTACTTCAACTTCTTCGTAGCCGGTTTTGCCATGTAAAATATTTTCGTAATACCGTTCTATACCTAATTTACCAATATCATGGGTGGCGGTGTAATTTTTTAGTAGACCGTCATTTTCTAGACGTTCTATATCCTTATCATTAATTTTGGCTACATAACCGATAACATGCGTCAGAGCAGAGCCATAAGGATAATAACGGCGTTGGTAACCTTTAACTTCAATCCCAGGGAACCGGTATTGATTAACAGCAAAACGTGCAACTTGTACTTCATCTAGTGAGGTTTTCAATGGTATAGAAGTAAAGCGACGTGAGCGTTTACGCTCTTTTTTGAAGTTTGCAATGTCGTCATCCGTGAGATCAACTACATCACGCAATTGTGCTAACATCTCTGTTAAATTAGTTACTTTTTCGGGAATGACCTCTAATTGATAAAATGTTCTATTTAACGCGAGAGGAATACCATTTCTATCATAAATAATACCTCTACTTGGTGGAACTGGAACCAGTTTTATCCGATTATCATTTGAACGAGTTTGGTAATCTTCATGGCGAACTACTTGTAGATGATAAAGATTAGCAATTAAGATACTGACTAATATTACAATGATAATAAAAGCTATTAACGCTCGACGAATGAATAGAGTAGACTCAGCGGTGTAATCGCGAAAAGGGGTGCGTTTCTTTTTTTTTGTTTCTTTCTTCGCATTCACACTCATAACCTACATAAATATGTTATTCCCGATGGTAAGGATGATTTGTTGTAATGCTCCATGCCCGGTAAAGGCTTTCAACAACAAATATTCGAACTAAAGGATGAGGCATAGTTAAGGTTGACAGTGACCAACTTTGTTCTGCTGCAGCTTTGCAGGCAGAAGCAAGACCTTCTGGGCCACCAATTAGAAAGCTAATATTACGTCCATCTTGTTTCCATTGATTTAGTTGTGCGGCAAGTTGTTGAGTTGTCCAGCGTGTGCCCAGTATATCGAGGGTAATTATGCGGTTACCTTTGCTTACAGCAGCCAGCATTTGTTCTCCTTCTCTCTCGATGATACGTTTAATATCGGCATTTTTCCCGCGTTTTCCCGCAGGGATCTCAATGAGTTCAAAAGGCATATCTTTTGGAAAACGATGAAGATAATCTTGAAAACCTGTTTGGATCCAATCAACCATTTTGCTACCAACCGCAATCAGTTGTAATTTCAAATTCAACTCCAGAGTTTTTCAAGTTCATACATACGGCGACTATCTTCTTGCATGATATGAACAATTGCATCGCCTAAGTCTACAACGATCCAATCGGAAACACCTTGTCCTTCAACACCAAGAGGAATTATTCCAGTCTTACGACATGCTTCAATTAATTTGTCCGAAACTGATGCCAGATGGCGATTAGATGTTCCAGTACAGATTATCATGCAATCAGTAATGCTAGATTTTCCACTTACATCAATAGTGACAATATCTTGCGCTTTTGTATCGACTAGTTGGTCGATAATAAATTGTTGGAGTTCAGTTCCTTGCAAAGGTTCACCTTTAATTTCAAGTTAAATAAAAAATATCAATGTTTTATTTTATTCAGTTATAAAATTTTGTTGAAAGAAACAAGCATAAGATAATCTATATTTTAATCTAATTTTTGGTAAAACCAGTTGAATATTTATAATTAGTTTTAGAATAGATTATCGGAAATTATGCCTAATTTTCAACAGTAGTGTAAAAAGCGCCAAGATAGTACCAATCACCTTATATACTCACAATAGTTTAAGGTAATTTTTGTCAATTTTTTATATTTATTGATTAATTATACGCAATTTTGATAAAGATGATGTTTATCAATATAGCGCAAAACTGCGGGTGGCAATATATCTTTGCAACTTTTTCTATCTCGTTTTCGTTCACGAATTTGAGTTGCGGAAATATTTAATAAGGGAGTATCAGCCAGATATATGGCACCACAGGGTTTATGACTGAGTATTTCCGGATCAGGCACTTGATGGTGTATTAGCCATTGTTGCATTGGTGAAGTTGGAAAATAAGTGGTATAGCCTGGACGGGCGCAAACTAATAAATGACAAAGATCTAAAATTTTTTGCCAATCAAACCAGGTATTGATCGACAGTAGTGAATCTTGTCCGATAATAAAAGCTAAAGGTTTTTGCCAACCGATTTCTTGCCGGAAAGAGAGTAGTGTTTCAACGGTATAGGAGGGAGTTGTACGTTTAAGCTCACGGGTATCAATACTAAATAGTGGATTATTTTTGATCGCTAATTTTATCATTGCCAGTCTTTGTCGCACGGTTGCTTCAGGTTGTGGGCGATGAGGTGGCACATGATTAGGAAGTAAAACAACCTGTTGTAAACCAACTTGTTTAGCTAGTGCTTCAACAGGAAGTAAATGACCATAGTGTATCGGATCAAAAGTACCACCAAATAGTGCTTGAATAGATGGAAAATTAGCTGTTTGTTTAGTTTGTTGAGTCATTAATAAAACTCTCGGGCAGTGATTTACCGCACAATAGCATAGATAAAGTTTCTAATTTTGGCCAAATTGAGTGACCATAATCTTGTTTTAAATGTAATTCAGCTTGGGTAATTAACTGTATTGCATGCTGTAGTTCGCGAAGTGGTAAGCGTTGTAGCGCTGCGTTAATGAGAGGGCGGCGGGCTTGCCAAATTCTATGTTGATCAAATAATTTTCTTAAATCTTTAGCGTTACTCTGTTGTTTTAATGTCAAAAGCAATATGAGCTCACGTTGAATTATACGTAATAGAATCACTGCTTCGTAATCTTCGCGTTGTAATTGTTGCAAGATATGCCAACTACGTTTAATTTTGCCGGCAAGTAGCGCATCAACCCAATGATAAGGTGTAAAATGGACGGCATTATTTACTGCTTCTTTGACACGAGGTAAGGTGAGATTACCGTCAGGATATAATAGTGATAAACGTTCAAGCGCTTGATTAAGGGCCAGTAAGTTGCCTTCATAGCTGTAGCAAAGAAGCTGATTAGCTTGTTTATCTAAGGTAACAGACATCGCTTTTGCTCGTTGCGTTACCCATTGAGTCAGTCTGGATTGTTCTGGTGTCAGACAATTAATATAGACTCCATCTTGGGCTATTTTTTTGCACCAGGCACTATTCTCTTGTGCTTTAGTTAATTTGCCGCCACGTAATAGGAGTAATAAATCAGAATGTAATATTTCAGCCAACTTAAGCAGTTTTTCTGCTATGACGGCGGTGGGACCACTTTCGGGTAATATTAAGATAAGGATTTGTCGGCTGGCAAACAGGCTAAGCGATTGACTCAGACGATAAATAGTATCCCAGTCGGTGCTTGTATCTAACGAATAGCTATAGCGTTCAGTAAAACCTTGCTGCTTGGCAACTTGACAAATTTTGTCCACGCTTTCTTGTGCTAAAAAAGGATCATTGCCAAAAATCAGGTAACAAGCTTGCAGCTTATCCGCAAGCTGCGAAGTGAGTTGTTCCGGATAAAGACGGATCATTCTGAGTTTTCCGCTCGCGCTTTTTCAACAGCAACTGATTGTGCAGGCTCATTTTGAATAGAGCTATGAACGATCAGTAATTTACGAATTAACTGACGAGCAGCTTGTTCACGCATTTCTTGTTTAACAAGTTCGTTTTCGGCATCTTTTGCCAGTGTTTCTAACGGATTATCAAAGAAAGTGCGCTCGACACGGGTTTTGATTGGGTAAACAGCGCCATTGGGTAGGATAATTTGCGCGCTAACCCAAAAATTTAACTGTTTTTCTGCACTTTTACCATCTTGGTAGATTGAAACAGTTTTGGTGTTTTCAGATGAACCAACAATTTTTAAAATCGGCACATTCTGCAAATTTTTATCAATTAAGTTGACATTATTTAGGCGTAATTGCTGTCTAATTGCGCGTGCCAACGGGCCGTATGGATCGCCGCTACTTAATCTTAATGTTTTTAGTTCTTCAGGTACTTGCGTCGTACCTTGTAAGCGAAATCCACAACCAGCCGTGATCAACACGGCTAAGCTTAGAAATAAGGTAATTAAATAACGCACATCTTCTCCTTATTAAATTAGCCAACAACAAGGTTTAACAGCTTGCCTGGCACATAAATTACCTTACGGATGTTCATACCTTCAAGATATTTTGCTACACCATATTCTTGCATTGCCAAAGCTAAAACAGAATCTTGTGATGCATTGATATCGACAGTAATACGTCCACGAACTTTACCATTAACTTGAATAATGATTAATTTAGTATCGTCTATTTTTGCTTGTTCGTCAGCAACCGGCCAAGGCGCATTATCGATATCTTCCTGGTGGCCAAGTGCTTTCCACATAATAAAGCAGGCATGAGGAATAATAGGCGACAGCATCCGCACGATAGCCTCTAAAGATTCTTGTAGTAACGCACGATCCTGCTCACTGTCATGAGAGGCACGCGTCAGTTTATTCATGAATTCCATAATAGCGGCAATCGCAGTATTAAATGCATAACGGCGGCCGATATCATCAGTCACTTTCGCGATGGTTTTATGAAGCTCACGCCGTAGGTTTTTCTGCTCTGGCGTGAGGCTGGCGCTATTTAATGGCGCTGTTTGACCCTTTTGCGTATGTTCAAAAACGGTGCGCCAGAGACGACGAACAAAACGATTAGCTCCTTCTACACTGGATTCTTGCCATTCCAAAGTCAACTCTGGCGGAGCGGCAAACATCATAAATAGGCGGACCGTATCAGCCCCATATTTTTCTACCATTAATTGTGGATCGATGCCGTTATTTTTCGATTTGGACATTTTACTCATTCCGGTATAGAAGAGTTGATGGCCATGCTGGTCGGTTGTTTTGACAATCTTACCTTTTTCATCGCGTTCAACCGTTGCATCAACGGGTGACACCCAAACTCGTTGTCCATTTTCACCTAAGTAATAAAAAGCATCGGCTAATACCATTCCTTGACATAACAGGCGTTTAGCCGGCTCATCTGAATTTACTAAGCCAGCATCGCGCATTAATTTATGGAAAAAACGAAAGTACAATAGATGCATAATGGCATGTTCAATACCACCGATATATTGATCAACGGGCAACCAATAATTGGCCGCGGCCGGATCTAGCATTCCTTGGTCATAATTAGGACAGGTATAACGAGCATAATACCAGGATGACTCCATAAAGGTATCAAAGGTATCCGTTTCACGTAATGCCGGATGACCATTGATATTGGTCTTGGACCATTGTGGATCGGCTTTAATAGGACTCGTGATCCCGTTCATCACGACATCTTCAGGTAAGATGACGGGGAGCTGTTCTTCTGGTACTGGCATAACAGAACCGTCTTCCATGGATACCATTGGGATTGGGGCTCCCCAGTAACGTTGGCGAGAAACGCCCCAGTCACGCAGACGATAATTAACTTTGCGTTTAGCAGCACCTTGTGCAACCAGTTTATCGGCAATTGCATTGCCACCTGTTTGGTTGTCCATACCACTAAATTCACCTGAATTGATTAGTGCATTTTTTTCAGTCAGCGGACCCGTTTTAAGCTCGGGGATCTGGCCTTCATGATCAGCAATAACTGCTTTAATCGGTAAATGATATTTGCTTGCAAATTCCCAGTCACGCTGATCATGTCCTGGAACCGCCATTACTGCCCCTGTACCATATTCCATTAATACAAAATTGGCTATCCAGATCGGAATTTTTTCATTAGTTAGTGGGTGAATTGCGAACAAATCGGTGGCGATACCTTTTTTCTCCATGGTTGCCATTTCTGCTTCGGCAACTTTGGTATTGCGACATTCATCAATAAAAGTGCCAAGCTTAGCATTTTTTTCTGCCGCGCTTTTTGCTAGCGGATGAGTAGCTGCAATAGCGAGATAAGTCACTCCCATAAAAGTATCAGGCCGAGTAGTATAAACAGTTAGTTTTTCATCCTTGTCTGCCAGAGCAAAGGTAATTTCAACCCCTTCTGAGCGGCCTATCCAGTTACGCTGCATGGTTTTAACTTGTTCTGGCCAACCATCGAGTTTATCTAAATCATTGAGAAGCTCTTCAGCATATGCGGTAATTTTTATGAACCATTGGGGAATTTCTTTGCGCTCGACAGGGGTATCGCAACGCCAGCAGCAACCATCAATAACTTGCTCGTTAGCTAAAACGGTTAAATCATTTGGGCACCAGTTAACAGCGGAGGTTTTCTTATAAACTAAACCTTTCTCATAAAGCTTAGTAAAAAACCATTGCTCCCAACGATAATACTCTGGGGTACAAGTTGTGACTTCTCGGCTCCAGTCATAACCAAATCCGAGCATTTTTAATTGATTTTTCATGTACTCAATATTGGCATAAGTCCAAGGTGCTGGCGCAGTATTATTTTTTACCGCCGCCCCTTCTGCTGGTAAACCAAAAGCATCCCAGCCAATAGGTTGCAGCACATTTTTGCCTAGCATGCGTTGATAACGTGAGATAACATCACCAATGGTATAGTTGCGAACATGCCCCATATGTAGTTGACCAGATGGATAAGGTAACATTGACAGGCAATAGTATTTTTCTTTGTTATTATCTTCTATTACTTTAAATGTTTGTTTTTCTTCCCAATGACGTTGTACGTATTGTTCTATCTCTTCTGATCGATATTGTTCTTGCATGACACCGATGTTCCTATGGCGAAAATGCGGCATTGGCCGCGAATAAAACTGTGAATTTTAGATCTGCATAGAATAGCGGATAATTGGCCCTAACAACAACTATTGATGAATATTTAATGGACAGGCTACATTAAATTTATATATGCAAAAGTTGTGTAGTTTCAAAGAGTAGAATTGTAGATTATCCGTCTAGCCCGAATTTGAGCCTATCTTAATATTATTATTTAGCTGATTGGGCGACGGTTTTTGTCACCCAATAACGGATAGTTGGATTAATGTATGATCTTAGCAAGAAATTCTTTAGCGCGTTCTGATTTCGGCGCAGCAAAGAAATCCTCTTTATTGCTATCCTCAATTATTTTTCCTTCGTTCATAAAAATCATTCGATGAGCAACTTTTTTAGCGAACCCCATTTCGTGAGTAACGACTATCATGGTCATTCCTTCTCTAGCAAGCTCTATCATGACATCAAGTACTTCGTTGATCATTTCGGGATCTAATGCGGAGGTTGGCTCGTCAAATAGCATCGCAATGGGATCCATACAGAGTGCTCTTGTAATAGCAACCCGCTGCTGTTGCCCGCCTGATAATTGAGCCGGAAATTTATTGGTGTGGTTAGCTAATCCAACTCGCTCTAATAATTTTAAGGCAGTGCTTTCAGCGGTTTTTTTATCTCTGTTTAAGACTTTTATTTGTGCTAGTGTTAAATTCTCAATAATTGATAGATGAGGGAAGAGTTCAAAATGTTGAAATACCATACCTACTTTTGACCGCAATTTAGCTAAATTGGTCTTTTGTCATTAACATGAATATTATCAATATATATTTCACCGCTTTGAATTGTCTCTAAACCATTAATGGTTTTTATTAATGTTGATTTACCTGAACCAGAAGGGCCACAGATAACGACAACTTCTCCCTTTTTGACATCCATCGAACAATCAGAAAGCACCTGAAACTGTCCATACCATTTAGAAACATTTTTTAAAGAAATCATTAATAGTCCTTTTTCAGATAGCTAACCAGCATAAATCTTAATAAATCAATAACACATCAAATCTTTTTAACAAATAATAAATTATTATAATAAAAGTGAACATTAATTAAAGTTAATGATAAATATCAATAAGCAAGATAAAAACCATCATCGGTAGTTTAGTACATGATGATAATTAATATATGCTTAATTGATTAGTCTTCTTTTCGCTTAATAAAGTATGCCAATATAATAAATAAAGTAACCAAGGCCCACATAGGCCAGTTACTCCAACGTGCATAAGGGGTAAGACCCGAAGTTGGTGTTACCTCAGTATTTAATACTGAGCGAGTGAATTGAGGAAGTTCTGCCTGAATATCTCCATTGGGGGTGATCACGGCCGTAACGCCATTATTAGTGGCACGTAATAGTGGTCGACCAAGCTCAAGGGCGCGCATCCGTGCCATTTGAAAGTGTTGCCATGGGCCGATAGAATGGCCAAACCAGGCATCATTTGAAACGGTTAATAGAAAATCGGTATTTGATTTAAAGTTATCTCTAACTTGGCTACCTAAAATAATTTCATAGCAGATAGCGGCAGTTAAATGAACATCGCCAGCAGTTAATTGCTGTTGCTCATAATTACCACGACTAAAACCTGACATGGGTAAATTGAATAAAGGGGCAATTGGCCGAAGAATATTTTCTAATGGCACAAATTCACCAAAAGGCACCAAGTGGTGTTTCTGATAACGGTTGCTGGTTGGATATTGATAAGGTTTATTTTCTCCCAGCACAATTATGCTATTAAAAAAATCGCTCACGCCTTGTTTGCTTGGTTTGGCATCAACAATGCCAGTAATTAAACGAGTATTTTGTAAGCGCAGTAGTTTATCTAGTGAGGTTAGCCAAATATTATTATCTAATTCAATCGAGGGTATAGCCGATTCAGGCCAAATAATGATATTGGCGTTGCCAAAATAAGGTCTGGAGAGATCTAGGTAGGTGCTAATGGTTTGTTCAAGAAATCCTGGTTGCCATTTTAAGCTTTGCGGAATGTTACCTTGAACTAAAACAATTTGTGATTTTTTTTCTGCATCCGGTGTAAACCAGTGATAATTTTTAACTACTAACGGTAAAAATAATAAGATCATTGCCGTAATTAGCGGAATCACTCGGCGTTTTACGCAAGCAAAAACCAAACAGCTACTAATAATCACCAGTAGCAAAGTTATCATCTCAACGCCAAATATCGGTGCAATGCCTTTGAGTGGCCCATCGATTTGACTATAACCAAATTGCAACCAAGGAAAACCCGTTAATATCCAGCCACGTAAATATTCAGTTACTTGCCATATCGCTGGCGTGGCAAAAATAAAGCGCGCAATATTAAGGTTTGGAAAGAATCGATTGAGTAGATAAGCAAATAGCGCGGGATAAAGTGATAAATAAGCTGCCAGTAAGATGACTAAAAAGACATTAACCAGCAATGGTATACCGCCAAAGTCGGCAATAGTCACATAAACCCAGTTAATACCACTGCCAAAGAAACCAATGCCCCAACAAAATGCTATCAAACCAGCTTGGTTGCTTGAGCGATTAACAATTAACAGTTGTAAGCCAAAAAGAGAAAAAAGAGCGGCTAACCAAAAATCAAAAGGTGAAAATGCCAGTGTTCCGCAGAGCCCGAAAATTAACGCGATCAAGGCTCGTAACCACTGACGTTGATAGAGTGGCATTTTTTTCATGAATGCTATTCTTCTACAAGATTTGGAGTAGGTGCTTCATCAGGAATTTTTACCTGAACTTGAATGATTTTGCGGCTATCAGCCATGGTAATTTTAAAGATATAACTATCAATTGTGATAATTTCACCTCGGGCAGGCAAATGTCCGAATGCTTGCATTACTAAACCACCAATGGTATCAACTTCTTCATCGTTAAAACGCGTGCCAAATGCTTTGTTGAAATCATCAATTTGGGTTAACGCCCGAACAGAGTAAGCATGTTTACTTAGTTGGCGAATATCAATGTCATCTTCATCATCATATTCGTCTTCAATCTCACCAACAATTAATTCAAGAATATCTTCGATCGTAACTAAGCCGGAAACGCCACCAAATTCATCGATGACAATTGCCATATGATAACGTTGCGAACGGAACTCTTTTAATAATAAATCAACACGTTTACTTTCAGGTACAACAACAGCGGGGCGTAATACTTTATCGATATTGAAAGGTTCAGTATCAGTACGCATAAATGGCAGTAAATCTTTAGCCATCAATAGACCTTCAATATGATCTTTATCTTCACTAATTACTGGAAAACGAGAATGCGCTGAGTCGATAATCACATCAAGGCATTCATCTAAGGATTGATTCCGTTTTAAGGTTACTATCTGTGAGCGTGGAATCATGATATCCCGAACACGTTCGTCAGAAATATTCATCACACCTTCAAGCATTTCTCTGGTATCAGGATCAATAACATCTTTTTGCTCTGAATCACGAATTAGTTCAACTAAGTCATCACGATTTTTGGGTTCACCGTGAAATAATTGGTTTAGACGCCCGAAAAAACTTTTTTTCGAGTGATGATTGTCATTGTTTGTAGGATGGTCGTCGCTCATGGCGTTTTATTAATATTTCTCTCGGTAGTTAATCGTATCATACATTGTTTAGCATAAAAGTAGCATTATGATTACGCTTTTTCATGCTGATAGGGATCAGGATAACCTAATTTTTGCATAATTTCAGTTTCTATTGTCTCCATTTCTTCTGCTTCAAAGTCATTCTGATGATCATAACCTAGTAGATGAAGACAACCATGTATTACCATATGCGCCCAGTGAGCATCTAAGGTTTTGTGTTGTTCAATAGCTTCTTTTTCGACGACTTGACGACAAATAACCAGATCACCGAGTAAGGGTAATGGAATATTATCTAATGCCTCAAATGGAAAGGATAGCACATTTGTTGGATTATCTTTTCCTCGATAAGTCAGATTTAAATATTGGCTTTCTGCGATATCGACAATACGAATTGTGATTTCACTTTCAGCTTGAAATTGTGGTAGAAAAGCCTCGAGCCAATGTTGGAATGTCGTTTCATCGGGTAAGCCATTATGATCGCTACAGGCCAGTTGGAGATCAAGAATAATTGATTGCAAGCAAATATCTCCTTTTCTATAGAACACCTGAAGGCTCATTTTGTTGACGAAGTAACTGTTTGCGTTCTAGTTCTTTTGTTTCCCAATTTTCGTAGGCAATAACCACTTTTGCTACTATAGGATGACGTACTACATCATCACTGTGAAAGAAATTAAAGCTAAGTTCTTTAACTTCAGAAAGTACTTCAATTGCATGGCGTAAACCTGATTTATGACCGCGTGGCAGATCAATTTGGGTTACATCTCCAGTGATTACGGTTTTAGAGTTAAACCCAATGCGGGTCAGAAACATTTTCATCTGTTCAATCGTGGTATTCTGGCTTTCATCCAAAATGATAAAAGCATCATTCAGAGTACGACCTCGCATATAGGCTAATGGTGCTACTTCAATCACATTGCGTTCAATCAATTTTTCTACTTTTTCAAAACCCAGCATTTCAAATAAGGCATCATAAAGAGGCCGTAAATAAGGATCAACTTTCTGACTGAGATCACCTGGAAGAAAACCAAGTTTTTCGCCGGCCTCAACAGCGGGGCGAGTGAGTAGAATACGACGTATTTCTTGACGTTCTAAAGCATCAACGGCAGCTGCAACGGCGAGATAGGTTTTACCTGTTCCGGCAGGACCAATGCCGAAAGTGATGTCATGGCTAAGCATATTAGCAATATATTGCGCCTGATTTGCCGTACGTGGTTTGATAACGCCTCGTTTGGTTTTAATGTTGATGAATTTGTTGTAGCTACCAACATTTTCAACTGATGGTTCAACAAATTGACTTTCCATAATAGATAAGTGGATTTGTTCAGGGACAATGTCAGGGATAATGCCACGTATAGGCGCTGTATCAACATATAGGCGGCGTAAAACACTGCTAGCTGCGTTGATATTAAGTGGTTTGCCAATCAATTTGAAACGGTTATTGCGACGATTGATTTCAATACCGAGTCTACGCTCCAGCTGCTTTATATTATCATCAAACGGCCCACAAAGGCTGATTAACCGTTGATTATCAGCCGGCTCTAAAAATATTTCGCTAGTGGCAATTTGTGGATTATCTTTTGGGGTCACTGAGTCTCTCTATTTAATATTAAGGTTGGTAATTTGCTACACCAAGATCGTCTTCTTTACGTGTCCGAGCAATAATTGATTCGGGTGATTGTTGGCTCCTTAACGCCATGCTATCTTCAGTTTTCACTACTTTACCGCGCAAAGAATTGGCATAAACATCGACAATTTCGACATCGACAAACTTTCCGATCATATTTTGTGTCCCTTCGAAGTTTACCACCCGATTATTTTCGGCACGGCCAGAAAGTTCCATAATATTTTTACGTGAAGGGCCTTCAACCAGAATACGTTGAATGCTACCCAACATTGTTCGGCTATAATTCATAGCTTGTTGATTAATACGTTGCTGAAGTAGATAGAGGCGTTGTTTTTTTTCATCTTCACTCACATCGTCAGGCAAATCAGCGGCAGGCGTACCAGGGCGTGGTGAGTAGATAAAACTAAAACTCATATCAAAATTAACATCAGCAATCAGTTGCATGGTTTTTTGAAAATCATCTTCGGTTTCACCAGGAAAACCAACAATGAAATCTGAACTGATGAGGATATTAGGTCGTGCTTTACGTAATTTACGGATAATACTTTTATACTCAAGGGCTGTATGTGATCTTTTCATCATCGTCAAAATACGATCTGAACCACTTTGAACCGGAAGATGCAAGAAGCTAACAAGTTCAGGGGTATCTTCATAGACAGCAATAATATCGTCGGAAAACTCAATTGGATGACTGGTGGTAAAACGGATGCGATCAACACCATCAATGGCGGCAACCAGACGCAATAATTCTGCAAATGAACAAATGCCACCGTCAAACGTTGCTCCACGATAGGCATTGACATTTTGACCCAATAAGTGAATTTCACGTACTCCTTGCGCGGCTAATTGTGCGATTTCAAATAACACGTCATCACATGGTCGGCTTACCTCCTCACCTCGTGTATAAGGTACGACACAAAATGAGCAGTATTTATTACACCCTTCCATAATGGAAACATAAGCGGAAGGGCCTTCTGCTCGTGGTTCCGGTAATCGATCAAATTTTTCAATTTCTGGAAAACTGATGTCGACAATTGGACTACGCGTCCCCTTAACTTGATTGATCATCTCTGGTAGACGATGCAAAGTTTGTGGGCCGAAAATAATGTCAACACTAGGAGCACGTTGACGAATGAAATCCCCTTCCTGTGAAGCGACACAACCACCAACACCAATAATAATATCAGGATTAAGCTCTTTTAGATTTTTCCAGCGTCCTAATTGATGAAATACTTTTTCTTGCGCTTTTTCACGAATTGAGCAGGTATTTAGTAGTAGAATATCGGCTTCTTCAGCAATCTCGGTTAATTGATATCCATGGGTGCTGTTGAGCAGGTCAGCCATTTTCGATGAATCATATTCATTCATCTGGCAACCCCAGGTTTTAATGTATAGTTTTTTATTCGTCAACATTTTGTCTATCCGAAGTTTTTAGCAGCAAAATCTGTCATACTGAAAACATTATGTATTAAATTAGAAAATTTTGGTATGTATTGTATTCGTTTGGGGCATCGCTGACCAGTATGTAGAATAGATTATTAGTAAATGACTTAAGAAAAACTAGCCCTACTATTAGATTAATGACTATAGATAGCTAAGTTGATATGAATAGAGTAGATGAAAATTATGACATTGTAGTCGTTGGTGCAGGTATGATAGGCGCAGCCATGGCAATTGGATTAGCCAAAGAAGGTTGGCGGATCCTGTTACTTGAACATACTAAACCGGCACCTTTCGATCCGTTAGAGCAGCCTGATTTACGCGTTTCAGCGTTGAGTTGTACTTCCGTGGATTTACTCAAGCAACTTGGTGTATGGAATAATGTTTTAAATATGCGCGTTGCCCCGTATCGAAGATTAGAAACATGGGAAGGGGAAAATACACATGTAATGTTCGAAGCAAGCAGTCTGGGTTTACCTGAACTGGGTTATATGGTTGAAAACCGTATTTTACAATTGGCATTATGGCAACAATTTTCTCAATATTCCAATCTTACCTTGCTATGTCCGGCTAAATTGGCCGCAATGCAGCGTCACCATCAACAGTGGAAAATTACCTTAAATAACAATCAGCAAGTTTTGGCAAATTTAATTATTGCTGCTGATGGTGCCCATTCACAGGTGCGTTCTTTGGTTGGAATTGGCAGTAACGGTTGGCAGTACGGTCAATCATGTCTGCTTATTACGGTTAAGATGGAACAACCACAACAGGATATTACTTGGCAACAATTTTTTTCTTCTGGCCCGCGCGCTTTTTTGCCTTTATTTGATCATTGGGCCTGTTTGGTTTGGTATGATAAACCTGCTCGAATTAGACAATTACAAGCTATGACTCTGGAGCAACTGAGGCAAGAAATTATTTCAGCTTTTCCAGCTCGCCTTGGCTCACTGCAAGTTGTTGCTAAAGGTAGTTTTCCACTGAACCGCCATCACGCTAATCGTTATGTTGACGAGGGGCTAGCGTTGATTGGCGATGCTGCTCATACCATCAACCCACTTGCGGGACAGGGAGTCAATCTCGGTTACCGTGATGTTGATAGTCTATTAAAGGTATTGATTGATGCCAAGAGGCATTTATTACCTTGCTATGCTAGAAAAACTTTACTTATTTATCAAAAAGATAGAATGCGAGATAATAAATTGATGCAGGCAGGTATGGATGTTATCTATACACTATTTAGTTCCCAGTTAGCGACTGTAAAATCTGGCCGAAATTTAGCCTTAATGGTGGTACAACAGCTAAGTAGCGTTAAGAAAAAGGTACTTAAATATGCTTTAGGTTTATGAAATAAAGATGGTTATGCTATTTTCTGACTGCTGTGTCGTGACACCTTGTTCTTTAGATAGAGAAGAGTGTCAAAATTAATTAAATTGTGAGATGGATCCAAAAACCATCATTTTTGTTATTCATTTATAATTCACGTGTTATACTGTTAGATAGTTGTTTGTTTTTATTCATAAAGTTTATCGTCCATGGTTAGGAATCTCAATCAATACAGTAAGGCATTAATGGAGGTGTTTTGAACTCAATATTTCTATTAAATTCTGACAGTTTTCTCGTTGATTAACCATGAGAACAGTAATTCGGTTAAATTATCATCTAAAAGCCTAATAATAGGCACACTGCTCCTAGGCTGCGGTTTGTAACCATCGTTTTTTGACCATTTTATCCCGCCTTTCTGACAGTAAAGTGACGGCGTGTATTCCTTTTTCCGCACTCATAAACCGCAATCGGTTTCCACATAAAATACATTGGTA
>NZ_AUCC01000019.1 GCF_000429565.1 Arsenophonus nasoniae DSM 15247 | reverse complement strand
CAGGCTGCTTTTCACCGGGGCGCAAATGGGTAAAAAAGCAACGGAATTGTTGTCAGAAAGACTGCATAACCTGGAGAAAAAGCGATGGTTACGCAGCTAAACGCAGGATCAATGTGTCTAAAATAAGGAAATCAGGTTAGAAATTACACTCTCTGAGGAAATGTTAACTGGCACTAAACACAATAAATCGATCCCCATCTCCTTTTTGCAATAAGGGATGGCTTTTGCTACTCACTTTAAAAGCGATTCAATTTCCTAACCATCAAGAACAACAACAACTAAAAGGGCCATTCATTGTATGCATTGACACGTCAGGTTCAATGGGAAAATTTAATGAGCGTTGTGCTAAAGCTTTCTGTCTCGCTTTAATGAAAATAGCCATGAGTGACAACCGTCAGTGTCACATTATTCTATTTTCAAAGGAAGTTATTCATTACGATTTGCTAAACATTGATGGATTAGAGCAATTAATGCAATTTCTTAATCAAACATTTAGTGGAGGAACAGATTTGGCGGCCTGTTTAAATAAATGTTTAGAAAAAATGCAACAACAGCAGTGGAAAGATTCAGATGTGGTTGTAATTTCAGATTTTATTGCTCAACGGCTACCTGATAATTTAATAAAAAGAATAAAAATTCACCAAACTAAACAACAACGCTTTCATGCTGTTACATTATCTAAATATGGAAAACCCGGTATCCTAAATATTTTCGATTATATCTGGCATTTTGATACCGGGCTAAAAAGTCGATTCATACGCTATTGTAAATAATTACAGCATATCCGCAATAACTGCATGACTTTCTGGCGACCATACACTACATTGAACTTGGCCAATATGCTTTTTCTGAAGTAATAACATTACTAAACGAGATTGTCCAATACCCCCACCGATTGTCTGTGGCATTTGATCTTTTATCAATGCTTGATGCCACTCAAGAGACATTCTATCTTCATCATCTGTGATTGCTAATTGGCGTGTAAGCGCTTCTGTATCGACACGGATCCCCATCGAAGAAATTTCAAATGCATCCTGTAATATAGGGTTCCATACAATAATATCACCATTTAAACCGGCATAACCTTCACCGTTAGGTGTTGTCCAATCGTCATAATCAGGAGCACGTACATCGTGAGCAAGGCCATGTGATAGTTTTCCACCAATACCAATAAGAAAAACTGCACCTAATTCTTTAGCTATTTCACGTTCTCTTCCTTTAGCATCAAGATCAGGATAGCGTTGTAATAGTTCTTCACTATGAATAAAATGAATTTGCTCAGGTAAGAATGGCTCTAAACCAAACTCTGTGTTTACGGCTTTTTCTGTTTCCTTTATGGCTTGATAAATTTTAATTACTGCCTGCTTTAAATAATCAAGAGAGCGCTCATCCTTAAGCATCACTTTTTCCCAATCCCACTGATCTACAAATACAGAATGAATAGGTGTGAGACGATCTTCATCAGGGCGCAATGCTTTCATATGGGTATAAAGGCCTTGTCCAGGTTTAAAATCAAAACGACCTAACGTTTTACGTTTCCATTTAGCCAATGAGTGTACAACTTCAAAAACAGAATCTGGCATCGATTTTACTTTGACTTGTACTGCTTTTTCATGACCGGAAAGGTTATCCTGAATTCCATCACCGAGACGACTTAATATAGGCGCTTGAACTTCAATTAAAGCTAACTTTTTTTCTAATAAACGTGAAAAATATGATTTAACAAAACTAATTTGTTGTTGTTTTTCGATGAATGACTTTTCCATTTTCTTACCCCATAATCTGTAGCATTGTTTGCTTTGTTATACAGATTAAGCAACAGATCAGGCCATAAATTCAATATACTTAATAAAAAAAAGTCATTATGATTTATAATATTCAAAATATATCCCTTTAAAATAGATAATCGCTAAAAATGGTGTTTTAAAATGGTTGAAAATTATCAGATCGATAATCTGGATCGTGACATACTTAATGAACTAATGAGAAATGCAAGGATCCCATACGCTGAAATGGCTAAAAAATTTGCCGTAAGTCCAGGTACGATACATGTCCGAGTTGAAAAAATGAAACAAGCTGGGATTATATTAGGAACACGTGTAGATATTAGTGTGAAGCGACTAGGTTTTGACGTCTGTTGCTTTATTGGCATTATTTTAAAAAGCGCAAAAGACTATCATACTGCCCTGAAAAAACTTGATGAATTAGACGAAGTGGTTGAAGTCTACTACACAACTGGACAATATAGTATATTTATCAAGGTAATGTGTCGATCCATTGATGCGTTGCAAGACGTACTTATCAACAAGATACAAACAATAGATGAGATCCAATCTACGGAAACCTTGATCTCTTTACAAAATCCAATAATGCGTACTATTAATCCATAAAAAATATAATAACCATATTATCCACAGGTAGATCCCAACTCATTCACAACATACAATAGCCATAGTTTTAAATAATGAGGTTTATAATGACAAAAGTAACATTGATAACAGGTAGCACTATGGGCAGCGCTGAATATGTGGCCGAGCATATTGCTGAAATATTGGAAAAAACTGGTTTCGACACTGAAGTTACATATGGTCCATCCTTAAAAGATCTACCAACAAAAGGTATTTGGTTAATTGTATGCTCTACCCATGGAGCAGGCGAACTACCTGAAAATATACAACCTTTAGCAAAAGAGATCAGCGAAGAAAAACCTGATCTTAGCCAGATTAATTATGGTGCGATTGGGATAGGTAGCAGGGAATATGATACTTTTTGTGGGGCAATCCATACTTTAGATCAACTACTAAAGGATCATCATGCAAAACGTGTAGGTGAACTATTAGAGATTGATATTCAAGAATATGACGTGCCAGAAGAACCCGCAGAAATTTGGATCGAAAAGTGGAAAGATAATATTACCGTTTTGAATAAATAAAATCACAAATAAATGTGGATAACTTTGCTTAAAAGCAGGGAATAACCGGTAGTTATCCATAGCATAAGCTTAAATGCTAGCAATCGTTGTGTATAACTAGCTATATTAATCCCAGCTTATACGGAGTAGGATCACTTATCATTCACAGCTAAAGATCATAAACAACATAATGATCTTCTTAGGGTATTTACGTTTATCCACAGAAGATCGCGATCCTAATAAAAGATCTAATAAAGAGATCTTTAAATAAAAAGATCTTATTTATATTAAACAAGGATCATATAACTTGCCTCTTTGCAAAACTCGAGTAAAATTCATTCCCAAAGTCATATTTAACACTAAGGTTCATACATGTTTTACCCAGAACAATTTGACGTCATTATTATTGGTGGGGGCCACGCTGGTACTGAAGCAGCTATGGCTGCTGCTCGTATGGGACGCCAAACTTTACTTCTAACCCATAATATTGATACGTTGGGTCAAATGTCATGCAATCCAGCTATCGGAGGAATAGGTAAAGGACATCTGGTTAAAGAAATTGATGCCTTAGGTGGCATTATGGCTATTGCAACTGATAAAGCAGGGATCCAATTCAGGACGCTAAATGCAAGCAAAGGGCCAGCAGTACAAGCAACAAGAGCTCAAACTGATCGCGTACTTTACAAACAAGCGATCAGGACAGCGCTGGAAAATCAAAACAATCTAATGATTTTCCAACAAGCTGTTGAAGACTTGATCGTAGAAAACGATCAAATTATTGGCGTAATAACCAAAATGGGATTAAAATTTCACACAAAATCTGTTGTACTAACCGTAGGTACCTTCCTTGACGGTAAGATCCATATAGGATTAGAAAATTATAGTGGTGGCAGAGCTGGTGATCCTCCTGCTATTGGTCTATCGCATAGGTTAAGAGAACTACCTCTACGGGTAGATCGACTTAAAACAGGTACACCACCTAGAATAGATGCAAGAACTATCGATTTTTCCCAATTAGTACCGCAATTTGGTGATGATCCTACGCCCATTTTCTCTTTTATTGGATCTGCGGAACAACATCCAAAACAATTACCTTGCTACATCACCTATACCAATGAAAAAACTCACCAGGTGATTCGTGATAACTTAGATCGCAGTCCTATGTATGCAGGTATCATTGAAGGAATAGGTCCTCGCTACTGTCCTTCTATTGAAGATAAAGTTATGCGGTTTGCGGATCGTTCAGCACATCAAATCTTCCTTGAGCCAGAAGGACTAACAAGTAATGAAATTTACCCTAATGGAATTTCTACTAGTTTGCCTTTTGATGTACAAATGCAAATTATACATTCGATGAAAGGTCTAGAAAATGCTCGTATTATTCGACCAGGATACGCTATTGAATATGATTTTTTTGATCCTCGGGATTTAAAACCAACTTTAGAAAGTAAATTTATCAAAGGATTATTTTTTGCTGGCCAGATCAATGGCACCACTGGTTATGAAGAAGCTGGAGCACAAGGATTATTAGCTGGACTTAATGCAGCTCGTTACGCTTTTGAACAAGAGGGATGGTTTCCTCGTCGTGATCAAGCTTACATTGGTGTTTTAGTTGATGATCTTTGTACATTAGGAACTAAAGAACCGTATCGAATGTTTACTTCACGAGCAGAATATCGTCTCATGCTACGTGAAGACAACGCTGATCTTCGTTTAACTGAAAAAGGCTATGAGCTTGGTCTAATTGATGAAAATCGTTGGCAAAAATTTTGTCGTAAAGTTGAATTAATAGAACAAGAACGTCAACGCTTGCGTAATCTTTGGTTACATCCTAATTCAGATAAAATTAATGATCTTAATCAAGTGTTAGCTGTTCCGCTTTCAAAAGAATCAAATGGCGAGGATTTACTACGACGTCCTGAAATGAGTTACAAATTACTTACTTCTTTAAAATATTTTTCACCTGCAATTGATGATCCTCAAGTTACAAATCAAGTTGAAATTCAAGTAAAGTATGAAGGTTATATTATTCGTCAACAAGAAGAAATAGAAAGACAACTCCGTAATGAAAATACAACATTACCGACTAATTTAGATTACAAGCAAATTACTGGCCTTTCTAATGAAGTCATTGCCAAGCTCAATGATCATAAACCTAGTTCTATTGGTCAAGCATCGCGTATATCAGGTATTACACCAGCTGCAATATCCATATTATTAGTATGGTTAAAAAAACAAGGTTTATTACGTCGGAGTGCTTAAAATGAGGTTAGTAACCTATTTTAAAACTTTATTAGATAAAACAGATATTATTTTGACCGATCAGCAAATACAACAGCTCATTGCCTATATTGAATTATTAAATAAATGGAATAAAGCATATAATTTAACTTCAATTAGATCTCCTGAACAAATGATTATTCGTCATATTTTGGACAGCATAATTGTTGATAAATACCTTGTTGGTAAACGATTTATTGATGTCGGAACAGGTCCAGGATTACCGGGTATACCACTTGCTATTGTTCGCCCTAATGCTCATTTCACACTGTTAGATAGTTTAGGAAAACGGGTCAGATTTTTGCGACAGATACAACATGAATTGATGCTTAAAAACATAGAGCCTATCCAAAAACGAGTTGAACAGTACCAACCGGTAGAAAAATTTGATGGCATAGTAAGCCGGGCATTTGCTTCAATACAGGATATGCTTTCATGGTGTCAGCATCTTCCGAAGCAAAATGGAGGACAATTCTATGCGCTTAAAGGTACACTTTCCGCAAGTGAAATATCAACTTTTCCTTCTAAATTTAAGCTAAATAAAATTATTTCGTTGGATGTACCTGGCCTCAATGAACAGCGACATTTAGTGATTTTAGGGTTCAATTAATATTGTTTTTGATCAAAAAAAGTGACATTTTTAGTCAAAAAAATAAATTTTAAAATGTTACTGTTATTTTTTGCATTAAAATTTTAAAAAGAAATAATATTAACTTTTTTATTACATTATGATAACCAAAAAGGATAATAATTATATTGTATTCTACTTATTATTAATTAGTTACATAAAAATATCTAAATGTATTTTTCCTATTTATTTTCAATAAAAAATAATTAGTATTTCAGAGTTAATTTTTTATCTTTGATTTTTCGATTTTTTTACTCTATTTCTTTTTAAGTAAATAATTTACCACATTAAAATGTGATAAAGATCATATTTTAAAAATTAATATAATTAAATAATGGTAATTAAATTGACTTAAATTTGTTTATTTTCGTGTTGCATCGAAAAATTTAAATATTTGTTCACGTTTTCGCTACTTATAGATTGAATTCATTTTTTTGGGTCGTATAATTTGCAGGTTTTTGTCTCTTGACACTCTTGAGCAAAGGCAGTTTTATACGCACTCTGCAATTTAAGATGCAAAATACTGGGAGAAAATATTAAGAGTCATGTCTGTATCCTTCTACAACGGTAAAATTGCTTTAAAACTGTTGTTATTTCAGTTAATGGCGCTTGTAATCCTGAGTATAGCTTTCTACATGAATAGTGTAGAATGGGGCTTATCTGCTTTTGCGGGCGGGTTCGCATGTTGGTTATCTAATGCTTTATTTATGCTGTTAATACGTTATCAAAAGGCAGTGAAAAAAGATGTTCCTATTCACATTGCATGGTTTTTTACCATTGGTGAGGGAGTCAAAGTTATTATAACAATAACTGTATTGGTAATTGCTTTGGGTATATTTAAAGCAGCATTTTTGCCATTAGGTTTGACCTATTTAGCTATGTTGACTATTCACATCATTACACCAGCTGTAATTAGATAGTGAGCATTTTTTAACAACAAAAGGGTAAAGACATCATGTCTGCATCAGGAGAAGTGATGACTGCGGGAAGTTACATAGGACACCATCTAAATAATCTTCAGTTGGACCTGCGTACCTTCAAATTAGTTGATCCCCATAACAACAATGATCCAACATTTTGGACGTTAAATATTGACTCGCTTTTTTTCTCAGTTGTCCTTGGAATTATTTTCTTGTGGCTCTTTAGAAAAATTGCCGTTAATGCAACCAGTGGCGTACCTGGTAAATTCCAAACTGCAATAGAAATGGTCATCGGTTTTGTCGATAATACTGTTCGTGATATGTATCATGGTAAGAGCAAAGTCATTGCACCTTTAGCTTTGACGGTGTTTGTTTGGGTATTATTAATGAATACCATGGATTTGTTGCCAATCGATTTACTTCCTTATATCGGAGAACACTACTTAGGTTTGCCTGCATTGCGTGTTGTTCCAACTGCGGATGTAAGCATTACTATGTCAATGGCGATTGGTGTATTTATCTTGATCATTTTCTACAGTATCAAAATGAAAGGATTAAGTGGATTTACGAAAGAGTTAACTTTACAACCATTCAATCATCCTATTTTCATTCCTATCAATTTGATTTTAGAAGGTGTTAGCCTGCTGTCTAAACCGGTATCACTAGGTTTACGGTTGTTCGGTAATATGTATGCAGGTGAATTGATCTTCATTCTTATTGCAGCTTTGTTGCCTTGGTGGTCACAGTGGATACTTAACCTACCTTGGGCAATTTTCCATATACTGATTATTACATTGCAAGCTTTTATTTTTATGGTTCTAACGATCGTTTATTTATCGATGGCGTCAGAAGAACATTAATTTCAACTTACTAATAAATTTTTTTATTTAACTGAAACAAACTGGAGACTGTCATGGAAAACCTAAATATGGATCTGCTGTACATGGCTGCCGCTGTAATGATGGGATTAGCAGCGATTGGTGCTGCAATTGGTATTGGCATCCTGGGGGGGAAATTCTTAGAAGGTGCTGCTCGTCAGCCAGATTTGATTCCTCTATTACGTACGCAGTTCTTTATTGTTATGGGCTTAGTTGATGCCATTCCGATGATTGCTGTTGGTCTAGGACTATATGTGATGTTCGCAGTTGCTTGATAATGCAAGCTAAATGGGAACATTAATATGTTAATTTTTAAAGAGGTATTGTGCGATGAATCTTAATGCGACAATCCTCGGCCAGGCTATTGCATTTGTCCTGTTTGTTTTGTTTTGTATGAAGTATGTATGGCCACCAATTATGGCGGCGATTGAAAAACGTCAAAAAGAAATTGCTGATGGTTTATCTTCTGCAGAGCGAGCTAAAAAAAACTTGGACTTGGCAAAAGCTGATGCGACCGAACGACTGAGAAAAGCAAAAGCAGAAGCACAAATCATTATTGAACAAGCCAATAAGCAACGTGTTCAAATGATTGAAGAGGCTAAAGCAGAGGCTGAAATTGAACGTAACAAGATCGTTACTCAGGCGCAAATTGAAATTGATGCTGAGCGTAAGCGTGCTCGTGAAGAATTGCGTAAACAAGTTGCTATGTTAGCAATTTCAGGTGCAGAAAAAATAATTGAGCGTTCCGTTGATGTAGCTGCTAATAGCGACATCGTTGATAAATTGGTCAACGAACTGTAAAGGAGGAAAGGGGCATGTCTGAAATTACTACGGTTGCTCGCCCCTATGCCAAAGCAGCTTTTGATTTTGCTGCAGAAAACCAACTTGTTGATAAATGGCAAAATATGCTTAGTTTTATTGCTGAAGCAACCCGTAATCAACAAATAGGTGAGCTGCTTTCTGGTTCAATAGCGCCAGAAACATTAGCGAAAACATTTATCACTATTTGTGGTGATGAAATCGATGAACATGTTCGAAATCTAATTCGCATTATGGCTGAAAACGGGCGTCTAAGTACGTTACCAGAGGTTTTGAAGCAATTCATACAATTACGCGCTTTTCTGGAGTCAACCGTTGATATTGACGTCATTTCTGCCACTGAGCTAAATGAAAAACAGCAATTTAAAATTTCTGCAGCGATGGAAAAACGTCTGTCACGTAAAGTTAAGCTGAATTGCAAAATTGATAAGTCTGTTATCGCAGGAGTTATTATCCGCGCCGGAGACCTGGTTATTGATGGTAGCGTGCGTGGTCGTATTGAGCGTTTAACTGACGTCTTGCAGTCTTAAGGGGATTGGAGCATATGCAACTGAATTCCACCGAAATCAGTGAACTGATCAAGCAACGTATTGCTCAGTTTGATGTAGTGAGTGAAGCTCACAATGAAGGTACAATTGTTTCTGTTAATGATGGGATCATCCGCATTCACGGTTTAGCTGAAGTTATGCAAGGTGAAATGATCGCATTACCTGGTAATCGTTATGCTATTGCACTCAATTTAGAGCGTGACTCAGTTGGTGCCGTAGTCATGGGACCTTATGCTGACTTAGCAGAAGGTATGAAAGTCAAGTGTACAGGTCGTATTCTTGAAGTCCCTGTAGGTAGAGGATTACTTGGGCGCGTTGTTAATACGCTGGGTGAGCCTATTGATGGTAAAGGGCCTGTTGAGCATGATGGGTTCTCTGCCGTTGAAGTTATTGCACCTGGCGTTATTGATCGTCAATCGGTTGATCAACCTGTACAAACAGGATACAAATCGGTTGATGCTATGATCCCTATTGGACGTGGTCAACGTGAATTAATCATTGGTGATCGCCAAACCGGTAAAACGGCATTAGCTGTTGATGCCATTATTAATCAGCGTGATTCAGAAATAAAATGTATTTATGTAGCAATTGGGCAAAAAGCGTCAACTATTGCTAATGTGGTACGCAAACTCGAAGAGCACGGTGCACTCGAGAATACGATAGTTGTTGTTGCTACTGCTTCTGAATCTGCGGCATTACAATACCTTGCGCCATATGCTGGCTGTGCAATGGGTGAATATTTTAGAGATCGTGGTGAGGATGCATTAATTATTTATGATGATCTCTCCAAGCAAGCGGTTGCTTATCGACAAATTTCGCTATTGCTACGACGTCCTCCTGGACGTGAAGCTTACCCGGGTGATGTTTTTTATCTCCATTCTCGTTTACTCGAGCGTGCTGCGCGTGTTAATGCTGAATACGTTGAAAAATTTACTAATGGTGAAATCAAAGGTAAAACCGGTTCATTAACGGCATTACCGATTATTGAAACGCAAGCAGGTGATGTTTCAGCATTCGTACCTACAAATGTAATTTCAATCACCGATGGACAAATTTTCTTGGAGTCTAACTTATTTAATGCGGGGATTCGCCCGGCAGTTAACCCAGGAATCTCAGTATCACGTGTAGGTGGCGCGGCTCAGACTAAAATTATCAAAAAATTATCTGGTGGCATTCGTACCGCGTTGGCACAATATCGCGAGTTAGCTGCATTTTCACAATTTGCTTCTGATTTAGATGATGCGACCCGTAAACAGCTTAATCATGGACAGAAAGTTACCGAATTGTTGAAACAAAAACAGTATGCACCAATGTCAGTTGCACAACAGGCTTTATCTTTATTTGCTGCTGAACGTGGTTATCTGGATGATGTTGAACTAGCAAAAATTGGTGATTTTGAGACGTCACTGCTGGCTTATGCTACTCGTGAGCATTCTATCTTGCTGAAAGAAATTGATCAGACAGGTAAATATAACGATGAAATCGAAGCCAAGTTAAATGCCTTGCTCGATTCTTTTAAAGCAACTCAATCCTGGTAATTCTATTCGGCCTTTATTGAGACCGTTTGGTTAATAAGGAGGAGCTGAAATGGCGGGCGCAAAAGAGATACGTTCTAAGATCGGTAGTGTACAAAACACACAAAAGATTACTAAAGCGATGGAGATGGTCGCTGCATCCAAAATGCGAAAAACACAAGATCGTATGGCAGCTAGTCGTCCTTATGCAGAAACTATGTGTAGTGTAATTGGCCACTTAGCATTAGGTAATCTGGAATATAAACATCCATATCTTAAAGAACGTGATGTTAAACGTATTGGTTATTTAATTGTTTCAACTGATCGGGGTTTATGTGGTGGTTTAAATATTAATTTATTTAAAAAATTGCTAACAGAAATGAAAATATGGACTGATAAGGGTGTTCAGGTTGATCTGGCATTAATTGGTTCTAAAGCAGTTTCATTCTTTAATTCGGTTGGGGGTAATATTGTTGCTCAGGTAACCGGAATGGGAGATGATCCTTCTCTGTCTGATCTTATCGGACCCGTGAAAATTATGTTAGAAGCATATGATGAAGGGCGTCTAGATAAGTTGTATGTGGTAACTAACAAATTTGTTAATACCATGACTCAAATACCAACGATTACTCAATTATTGCCTCTACCTGCGGGTGATGATGAAACATTGAAAAAGAAATCTTGGGATTATTTATATGAACCAGATCCTAAGATACTACTTGATACCCTGCTGCGTCGTTATATCGAATCACAGGTTTATCAGAGCGTTGTTGAAAACTTAGCTAGTGAACAGGCTGCTCGAATGGTAGCAATGAAAGCGGCTACTGATAATGGTGGTAACCTGATCAAGGAGTTGCAGTTGATTTACAATAAGGCTCGTCAAGCCAGCATTACTCAGGAACTTACCGAAATCGTTTCGGGGGCTGCCGCAGTTTGATGGTTAGGTTTACGAATTACGTAGAGGATTCAAGATGGCTACTGGAAAGATTATCCAGGTAATCGGCGCCGTAGTGGATGTCGAATTTCCTCAAGATGCGGTACCTAAAGTGTACGACGCGCTTGAGGTAATAAATGGTAAAGAAAAACTAATTTTAGAAGTTCAGCAGCAATTAGGTGGCGGTGTCGTTCGTTGCATTGCGATGGGGACTTCTGATGGTTTAAAACGTGGTTTAGACGTTGTTGATTTAGCTCACCCAATTGAAGTGCCTGTCGGTAAAGCGACCTTGGGGCGCATCATGAATGTGCTAGGTGATCCTATCGATATGAAAGGTGAGATAGGTGAAGAAGAACGTTGGGCTATTCATCGTGCCGCTCCCAGTTATGAAGATTTATCTAATTCAACAGAATTACTCGAAACCGGTATCAAAGTAATGGATCTTATTTGCCCATTTGCTAAAGGGGGTAAAGTAGGATTATTTGGTGGAGCTGGTGTTGGTAAAACAGTAAACATGATGGAACTTATTCGTAATATTGCGATTGAGCATTCCGGTTATTCTGTTTTTGCCGGTGTTGGCGAGCGGACTCGTGAAGGTAATGATTTCTATCACGAAATGACAGACTCAAATGTATTGGATAAAGTTTCTCTGGTTTATGGTCAGATGAATGAACCACCTGGAAACCGTCTACGTGTTGCGTTAACGGGATTGACGATTGCTGAGAAGTTTCGTGATGAAGGACGGGATGTCTTGTTATTTATCGACAACATCTATCGCTATACATTAGCAGGAACAGAGGTGTCGGCCTTGCTAGGCCGTATGCCTTCGGCAGTAGGTTATCAACCGACCTTAGCGGAAGAGATGGGGGTATTACAGGAGCGAATTACATCAACTAAAGCGGGTTCCATTACGTCTGTTCAAGCAGTTTATGTTCCTGCCGATGATTTGACCGATCCTTCACCAGCAACGACTTTTGCTCATTTGGATGCAACGGTCGTTCTTAGTCGTCAAATTGCCTCATTAGGTATTTATCCTGCGGTTGATCCATTGGACTCAACTAGTCGGCAGCTTGACCCATTGGTTGTAGGGCAAGAGCATTACGACGTAGCACGTGGTGTTCAGTCTATTTTACAGCGTTATCAAGAATTGAAAGATATCATTGCTATTCTGGGAATGGATGAGTTGTCTGAAGAAGATAAGTTGGTTGTTGCACGTGCTCGTAAAATTCAACGCTTCCTGTCTCAGCCATTCTTTGTGGCGGAAGTTTTCACCGGTTCACCGGGAAAATTTGTTTCTTTAAAAGATACTATCCATGGCTTTAAAGGTATTTTGAATGGTGATTATGATCATCTGCCTGAACAAGCGTTTTATATGGTAGGTACTATCGAAGAAGCGATAGAAAAAGCGAAAAATTTATAATGTCGCTGGTGGGAGGTTGATATGGCTGCAATGACATACCATCTGGTTGTGGTAAGCGCTGAAAAGCAGATGTTTGACGGCCTTGTCCAGAAAATCCAGGTGACAGGCAGCGAAGGGGAGTTGGGGATTTATCCACAACATACGCCGCTGTTAACTGCCATTAAGCCTGGTATGATACGTATTACTAAACAGTTTGGCGAAGAAGAATTGATCTATCTTTCTGGTGGTATTCTTGAAGTTCAACCAAATGGTGTTATTGTATTGGCTGATACAGCGATCCGTGGTAAGGATTTAGATGAAGCTAAGGCATTAGAATCTAAACGTAAAGCGGAAGAGCATATTCGTAAAGCACATGCGGATGTCGATTACGCTCAAGCATCGGCTGAATTAGCGAAAGCAATTGCTAAATTACGTGTCATCGAGCTGATGAAAAAATAATATAATCCTAAGAAATTATTAAAAGAATAGCTGTAGAAAGACAACTATTTTTATAAAAATTAGGTAAATACAGGGAGTGAGACAATTTATTTATGTTTCGCTCCTTTTCTTTTATATAGATAGTAAGCTTTTTTATTTGAACGAAATATGTAGTAATTTGCTTAATAAATAGTTTTACTTTTACCTAACTGATGGAGTTATTAGGTTTTTATGTCTATGAACGCAAAAAGTGTTGTGATTCTCGCGGCGGGGAAAGGTACCCGCATGTATTCTGACTTACCAAAAGTTTTACATCCACTGGCTGGCAAACCAATGGTGCAGCATGTTATCGACACGTCATTATCACTTGGGGCAGCTAATATTCATTTAGTTTATGGCCATGGAGCTGATTTAATTAAATTAGCTTTAGCTAATCAACCTGTTAATTGGATCTTACAGGCAGAACAGTTAGGAACAGGGCATGCAATGCAGCAAGCAGCACCATATTTTGCTGATAATGAAGATATCCTCATGCTTTACGGTGATTCTCCCCTGATCACAAAAGAAACACTTGAACGATTAATAGCCGCTAAGCCCGATGGCGGAATAGGTTTATTGACGGCAATCGTTAATGAACCGACAGGTTATGGACGTATTATTCGTGAAAGAGGCCAAATAGTTGGTATTGTTGAACAAAAAGATGCAACAGAAGAACAAGCTAAAATTAACGAAATTAATACTGGTATATTAGTTGCTAATGGTAGTGATTTAAAGCGATGGCTGAAAAAACTTAATAATAACAATGCGCAAAACGAATATTATGTAACCGATATTATTTCATTGGCGCATGAAGAAGGTTGTAAAATAAATGCTGTTCATCCTAAGAAATTGAGTGAAATGGAAGGAGTGAATAACTGTTTACAGCTTTCAGCGCTTGAACGTATTTATCAACAAGAACAAGCAGAAAGGTTGTTATTAGCGGGTGTTATGGTTATTGATCCGGCTCGTTTTGATTTGCGTGGGACATTAAAGCACGGGCGTAATGTAATTATCGATACTAATGTTATTATTGAAGGGGACGTTGTACTGGGTAATAATGTACATATTCATGCCGGTTGTATATTAAGAAATTGTATTATCAATGATAATTCAATTATTAGCCCTTACTCAGTTATAGAAGGCGCAGAATTATCTACCGCCTGTACTGTTGGCCCTTTTGCTCGTTTACGTCCGGGAACTAGGCTAGCAGATAAAGTGCATGTTGGTAATTTTGTTGAGGTTAAAAACGCCGCTTTAGGTGTGGGCTCTAAGGCTGGCCATTTAAGTTATTTAGGTGATGCTGAAATTGGTGCTGATGTTAATATTGGCGCAGGAACAATAACTTGCAATTATGATGGGGCTAATAAATTTAAAACCACTATTGGTGATAATGTTTTCGTTGGATCTGATACGCAATTAATTGCCCCGGTTACCATTGCTGATGGGGCAACTATTGGAGCAGGAACGACTTTAACTAACGATGTTAAAGAAAATGAACTCGTTATTAGTCGTATCAAACAGCGGCATATTCTCAATTGGCAACGCCCAGTAAAGAAAAAATAGCCACAAAAGAAATAATGACGATTGATCATCTATTTTATAAAGAATAAACCCAATATCTACAGGCTCTGGGAACGGTAAAAACCGAATTTATTAATCAGGTTACGGCAGCATAAGAGCAATATGCTCCTCTATTTTGGAATGAAAATTGATGTGTGGAATAGTTGGTGCAGTAGCACAACGTGATATAGCTGAAATTCTTATTGAAGGGCTTCGTCGACTGGAGTACCGAGGTTATGACTCTGCCGGTATAGCCGTGGTTGATGATAAAGCCAATCTGACACGATTACGTGAAACGGGTAAAGTTCAGATCCTGGCTGATGAAGTAGAAAAACATGCTGTCATTGGTGGCACAGGTATTGCGCATACACGTTGGGCCACTCATGGTCAGCCAAGCAAAAAAAATGCCCATCCGCATACATCGGAATATATTGCGGTTGTTCACAATGGAATTATTGAGAATTATCAAGAACTGCGTGAACAACTTAAAAAACAAAAATATGTTTTTACTTCAGAAACTGATACTGAAGTTATCGCGCATTTAACGCATTGGGAATTACAAAAGGGTGGCACTTTGCTTGAAGTGGTACAGCGTGTTATACCCCAGTTAAAGGGCGCTTATGGTACCGTCATTATGGATAGCCGTACTCCTGGATTACTGGTGGCTGCGCGTTCGGGTAGCCCTTTAATTATAGGTTTAGGTGTTGGTGAAAATTTTCTTGCATCTGATCAATTAGCCCTTTTGCCGGTTACACGTCGCTTTATCTATTTAGAGGAAGGTGATATTGCTGAAGTGACTCGTCGAACAGTGCGAATTTTTGATCAGCAAGGCATAGAAGTTGAACGAGAGTCAATAGAATCTAATGTTCAATATGATGCTGGAGATAAAGGAATTTATCGCCACTATATGCAAAAAGAGATCTATGAGCAGCCCTTAGCAATAAAAAATACCTTGGAAGGTCGCTTTGATCAGCAGGATAGAGTTATTTTTACCGAATTAGATAAAAAAGCCCAAAATCTATTATCTCAGGTTGAACATATTCAAATTGTTGCTTGTGGGACTTCATACAATGCTGGAATGGTTGCCCGTTACTGGTTTGAATCTTTAGCCGGGATACCTTGTGATGTAGAAATTGCTTCTGAATTCCGTTATCGCAAACCGGCCCGGCGGAAAAATAGTTTATTGATCACCCTTTCTCAATCGGGTGAAACCGCCGATACTTTAGCGGCATTAAGATTATCGAAAGAGCTTGGTTATCTGGCATCATTGGCCATATGTAATGTTTTCGGTTCTTCTTTGGTTCGTGAATCAGATTTTGCATTAATGACAAAAGCCGGCGCAGAAATTGGTGTAGCATCCACCAAAGCATTTACCACCCAATTGACAGTTTTATTATTGTTGGTTGCTTATCTGAGCCGCTTGAAAGATAAAGATATTGCCCTTGAGCGAGACATCGTTCAGGCATTACATGCCCTACCTGCTCGTATTGACAGTATGTTATCGCAAGAAAAAATGATTGAAGTTTTAGCAGAAGATTTTTCAGATAAAAATCATGCTCTTTTTCTGGGGCGTGGTGATCAATTTCCGATAGCGGTTGAAGGTGCGTTAAAGCTAAAAGAGATTTCTTATATTCACGCCGAAGCCTACGCAGCTGGTGAGTTGAAACATGGCCCATTAGCCTTGATTGATGCCGATATGCCCGTGATTATTATTGCGCCGAATAATGAATTATTGGAAAAGCTTAAATCAAACATAGAAGAAGTTCGTGCCCGAGGAGGATCACTTTATGTTTTTGCTGATAAAGACGCCGGTTTTATTGACAGTGAAAATATGAAAATTATCCCATTACCCCATGTTGAAGAGTTAATTGCCCCGATTTTTTACACCATTCCACTGCAATTATTATCTTATTATGTAGCCTTAATCAAAGGTACCGATGTGGATCAACCAAGAAATTTAGCTAAATCTGTGACTGTTGAGTGAGTTGGGTTAGGCTATCCTCATAAATTATTGTATAGAATAGTCTGAGATAGCTTTTTTACATTTTGTTACCTATTTTTATACTGAAAAATGCGCTTTGCTCTAGCGTATTTTTTTATAAGATTAAAAAATAGCAAGCTAAAATATTATTATTAAGTTAATTTGATTATTGATTACCGAAAATAAATATTTTTATATTTAATAAGGTCATTAATATAATACCATCAATTAAACAATACTCACAATTTATCGAGCTCTGAACGATAACAAAATAAGGAATGAAGGATGCGATTGCGATTAAAGGGGATAAGGTGGTTTATTACTTCGTTATTTTGCTTGTTTTTAGTCGTTGGTTGTAATAATAAAAAAGTCGCGGATGAGCAGAAAACAACAATTAAAGCAGAGATACCCGTACGTGGTGTGTGGTTAACGACCGTATCTCGCCTTGATTGGCCCTCCCTTTCATCGGTTAACCTTGATTCAGATCAGCGTAGAATTGAAGTACAGAAAAAAGAGCTAATCGATAAACTAGATAATTTGGTAAAAATAGGCATTAACACCATTTTTTTTCAGGTCAAACCCGATGGTACAGCGCTTTATCATTCTCACATTCTTCCTTGGTCTGACATGCTTACAGGCGTAGTCGGTAAAGACCCAGGTTATGATCCGTTAGCGTTTATTATTGCTGAAGCACATAAAAGAAATTTAAAAATACATGCTTGGTTAAATCCCTACCGTGTTTCAATGGATACGCAGCCAGAAACTATTGCTTCACTGAAAAAGACACTTTCTTCTCCGCCTGCTAGTGTTTATGTTTTACATAAAGATTGGATACGTACTGCCTACGACCGTTTTGTGCTTGATCCAGGCTTACCAGAGGTTCGTAATTGGATCACCAGTATTGTGGCTGAAATAGTTAGAAACTATGATATTGATGGAATTCAGTTTGATGATTATTTCTATTATGAAACACCTTCCTCCAAAATTAATGATGATGCAACATTTCAACGATATGGTCAGGGATTTTTAGATAAAGCCAGTTGGCGAAGAAATAACACTTTGTTGTTGATTCGAGAGGTTTCTTCAACAATTCGTGCGTTAAAACCCAATATTGAATTTGGTATCAGTCCTGGCGGTGTTTGGCGAAATATTGCAGATGATCCACGCGGCTCTGATACTAAGGCGGGTGGGCCTACTTACGACAAAGCCTATGCCGATACCCGACTATGGGTAAAAGAAGGTTTATTAGATTATATCGCCCCACAGATTTACTGGCCTTTTGCCCGCGAAATTGTGCGATATGATGTGATTGCAAGATGGTGGGCTGATGTGGTGAGATCGACTAACACTAAATTGTATATTGGAATGGCGTTATATAAAGTTGGTGTGCCATCTCAGGCAGAGCCAGATTGGTCTCTTGACGGCGGTGTCCCGGAACTAAAAAGACAACTCGATCTAAACGATCAATTACCTGAAATTAAAGGCGAGATCCTATTTAGAGAGGGACTACTCCAGTCTTCTCCGCAAACTGAAGAGGCAGTAAAATATCTTAAATCTGGTTGGCATCCATAAGCGTAGTAAAGTTATTTACCGTTATTTTAAGCAAAACACCCTTAATACGGGGTGTTTTTTTATCAGTTATAAATAGATTTTTATTTATTAAATAATTAGTGTTAATAAATGGCGAAAATGATTTCAATTTGCGATTATTGTTTATAAATGACGATAATTTTACTTGAGCTTCAACGTTCAGATTGGATATAAAAAGAATGAAAAATGTTGGATTTATTGGCTGGCGAGGAATGGTTGGTTCTGTGTTGTTGCAACGAATGGCTGAAGAGGGTGATTTTGATAATATCAATCCTGTTTTTTTTACCACCTCTCAGCATGGTGAGCTGGCGCCAAAATATGGTCAACATCAAGGAACACTACAAGATGCTTTTGATCTTGATGGGCTGAAGGAATTAGAGGTAATAATTAGCTGTCAAGGGGGCGACTATACCGAGCAAATTTACCCTAAACTACGTGCTATTGGTTGGACAGGTTATTGGATAGATGCCGCATCTTCGTTACGGATGGAAGAGGAGAGCATTATTATTCTTGATCCCGTTAATCGCCAGCATATTGATAGAGGTTTAAATGAAGGGATAAAAACCTTTGTTGGTGGTAATTGCACGGTCAGTTTAATGCTAATGGCATTAGCTGGTTTATTTGCTGAAAACTTGATTGAGTGGGTTTCGGTCGCAACCTATCAGGCGGCTTCTGGTGCAGGTGCGCGTAATATGCGTGAATTATTACTGCAAATGGGTGAGTTACATGCACAGGTTGCTGATGAACTGCAAAATCCGGCGGCGGCGATTTTATCGATCGAGAAAAAAGTCACTGACTTCACGCGTAGCGGAAAAATGAGCACAGAAGCCTTTGGTGTGCCATTAGCCGGTAGTTTGATCCCCTGGATAGATAAACAACTGCCTAATGGTCAAAGCCGGGAGGAATGGAAAGGGCAGGCGGAAACTAACAAAATTTTAAATAGTGTTAGTCATATTATTCCTGTCGATGGTTTATGTGTTCGTATTGGCGCATTGCGCTGCCATAGCCAGGCATTTACCTTAAAATTGAAAAAAAATGTGGCTATTGCTGATGTTGAGCAAATTTTGGCTGCCCATAATGAATGGGTTCGCATTGTTCCTAATGAACGAGAATTAACCATTCAACAGTTAACACCGGCGGCAGTGACTGGAACCCTAAATGTTCCGATAGGGCGTTTGCGGAAATTAACTATGGGGCCAGAATATTTAACCGCTTTTACGGTTGGTGATCAGCTATTATGGGGAGCAGCCGAGCCTTTACGCCGTATGTTAAAAATATTATAAAATATTAGATAGCTTGATTTAATAAAAAGCCCCAAATTAGGCATGGGGCTTTTTGTTTTGTTATTTAAAAATTAAATGTCGATATTTTCGGCTTTTAATGCGTTTTCTTCAATGAAAGCTCTACGTGGCTCAACCGCATCACCCATTAGGGTGGTAAACAGTTGGTCAGTTGCGATTGCATCTTTAACGGTAACACGCATCATGTGGCGGGTATCTGGGTTCATCGTTGTTTCCCATAATTGCTCTGGATTCATTTCGCCCAATCCCTTATAGCGTTGCACCATCAAGCCACGGCGTGATTCTTTTGATAACCAGTTTAATGCATCTTCAAAGGAAGAAATAGTCTGGCGACGCTCACCTCTTTCCACATAGGCACCATCCTCAATTAGATCGCCTATTAGCTGACCTATTTTAGTAATGCGAGTATATTCAATACCATGAATAAAATCGAAATCTAGATTGTAATCGGTATCAACGCCATGGGTTCTAATACGTAAAACCGGTTCAAATAATTGACGCTCACTATTTTCATTAATGTGGTAACTATAAGTACTACCATGTTCTTCATTATCGGTTAGGCGTTTAACTAACATGTTTATCCAATCTTCTACTTTTGCTTTATCTTTCAAATCATCTTCTACCAAAGTAGGTTGATAGATAAGATTATTTAATAAAGCCAGCGGATAGACACGTTCTAACCGTTTGATAATTTTCTGCGCCGCATTGTATTCAATGATTAACTTCTCCAATGGCTCACCTTTCAATGCCGGAGCATGAGGGCTGGTATAGAGTGCGGCATTGTCTAAAGCAATTGAGATCAAATATTCGTTCATCGCCTCATCGTCTTTAATATATTGTTCTTGCTTACCTTTTTTCACTTTATATAAAGGTGGCTGCGCAATATAGACATGGCCTCGCTCGATGATTTCTGGCATCTGACGATAGAAGAAAGTTAATAACAATGTCCGAATATGAGAGCCGTCAACATCGGCATCGGTCATGATAATAATGCTATGATAACGTAATTTATCAGGATCATATTCATCGCGTCCAATACCACAGCCTAAAGCAGTTATTAAGGTAGCGACTTCCTGTGAGGAGAGCATTTTATCGAAACGGGCTTTTTCCACATTAAGAATTTTACCTTTTAACGGTAAAATTGCCTGATTTTTCCGGTTACGCCCCTGTTTGGCAGAGCCGCCTGCGGAATCACCCTCCACTAAATAAAGTTCTGATAACGACGGATCACGTTCCTGGCAGTCTGCTAATTTGCCTGGTAATCCGGCCAGATCCAGCGCACCCTTGCGGCGAGTCATTTCACGTGCTTTACGGGCGGCCTCGCGGGCACGGGCAGCATCAATAATTTTGCTAACAACGATTTTGGCGTCATTAGGATTCTCTAATAGATATTCAACCAGCTTTTCATTCATTAATGTTTCAACAACGGTTTTTACTTCGGAAGAAACCAGCTTATCTTTTGTTTGTGAAGAAAATTTTGGATCGGGAACTTTAACTGACACAACGGCAATTAAACCTTCACGGGCATCATCACCAGTAGCACTAACTTTGGCTTTTTTCTGATAACCTTCTTTATCCATATAACTGTTTAGTGTACGTGTCATTGCGGTACGAAAACCAACCAGATGCGTTCCTCCATCTCGTTGTGGAATATTATTGGTAAAGCAATAAACATTCTCCTGGAAGCCGTCATTCCATTGCATGGATATTTCTACATTAATACCCTCTTTTTCAGCCGAAAAATAGAAAACACTGGGATGAATTGGGGTTTTATTTCGGCTTAAGTATTCGACAAAAGCTTTAATTCCACCTTCATAATGAAAATGGTCTTCTTTATTATCACGTTTATCGAATAAACGAATGGAGATGCCCGAATTGAGAAAAGAGAGCTCCCGTAACCGTTTTGCCAAAATATCGTATTCGAATTCGGTAACCGTTTTGAAAGTTTCCAAACTTGGCCAGAAACGAATATAAGTTCCCCGCTCTTCAGTTTCACCGGCAATCGTTAAAGGTGCCTGCGGAACACCTAATTGATAAGTCTGCTCATGGATCTTTCCTTCACGGCGGATCACCAACGATAATTTTTCGGATAAGGCATTAACGACAGAAACGCCAACACCATGTAGGCCACCCGAAACTTTATAGGAATTATCATCAAATTTGCCTCCAGCATGGAGAACCGTCATGATGACTTCTGCGGCAGACACCCCTTCTTCTTCATGAATATCGGTTGGAATACCACGACCATTATCGAGAACAGAGATGGAGTTATCGGTATGTATAGTTACAATAATATCGGTACAATACCCTGCCAAGGCTTCGTCGATAGCGTTGTCGACAACCTCGAAGACCATGTGATGAAGGCCTGTACCATCGTCGGTATCACCGATATACATGCCTGGGCGCTTACGCACCGCGTCTAGCCCTTTTAATACCTTGATACTTGAGGAGTCATATGTATTCGACATCAACGTTTCTCGCTAATTTCTGATCCTATGGTTGAACTTCTATTTTGCCATGTTTTACGCAAAACATCCTACTATTTCCATCTAACATATCTTTAACTTGCGCGATGGTAATCGCGCTAACAAAGACCTGAGCTTGTGTCGCTTTAAGCCGTTCGGCTAATAATTGACGGCGATCCTTATCTAACTCAGAAGCAAAATCGTCTAATAGATATAAGCATCGTTGCCCACTCTGTCGGGTGAAATATTCACCTTGTGCTAATTTTAGTGCGCACATTAATAATTTTAACTGCCCGCGGGATAAAATATCTTCAACGGCAATTCCTCCTACACGGAGCCGTAAGTCAGCTTTGTGTGGTCCTAATGCGGTATAGGTTAGCATTCGATCACGTTCAAATTGCCTTACTAGTATATCTGAATAATCAGTTTCTTTATCCCATCCTCGTTGATATGAGATGCTAAGTGAAAATTCAGGTAAGAACTGTTTACAGGTGTTTTCAATATCTTTCGCAATACCTGCAATATAATTGGCCCGCCATTCGCTTATTTTATGGGCCAGCGGGATCAGTTCATAGTCCCAATGACTAAGCTCATTATAACGTGTTGCTTGGCGCAATGCTGCATTACGTTGCTTTAATAGCCGTTTTAAATCAGACCAGGCAGCAAAAAACTGAGGTTCATTATGGAAACATCCCCAGTCAAGAAAAGCTCGACGATATTTAGGGCCACCATTTAATAAAGTAAAACCTTCAGGGGTTATTAATTGCATCGGTAATAATTTGGCTAATTCAGCAATTTTATGTCCATCACTACCATTAATACGAACTTTACTATCACCATTACGATCTTTACTTAGCCCCAAAGTCAGTTCACGCGATTCCGGCTCTAAAGGAACAAGACGACCATGTAAAATAAAATTATCTTGTTCATGTCGAATGACACGCGCAGCTTGAATGCTACGAAAAGCCCTGCCGTGCCCTAATGTATAGATCGCTTCAAGAATACTTGTTTTTCCGCTGCCATTTGGACCAATCAAAAAATTAAAACCTGTTGCTAATGATAGATCCGCACTTTCAATATTACGAAAGTCGCGGATAAGTAAACGCGAAAGCATCATAGAATTTGAATATTATAGACGCATAGGCATAACAACATAAGCTGCTGCGTTAGTGGCCGCGTCTTCGATTTGTACGCTTGAATTTGAATCAGTCAACAATAAATTAACCTGCTCGCATTTTAGTGTATTTAATACATCGAGGATATAACTGACGTTAAAACCAATTTCTATCATCGGACTTTGATAATTGACATCAACAATTTCTTCTGATTCTTCTTGTTCTGGATTGTTTGCGGTAATTCTAAGTTGATTTTCACTTATATAAAGGCGAACACCGCGGAATTTTTCATTGGATAAAATCGCAGCTCGAGAAAATGCTTGTTTTAGTTTATCACAATCCGCGGTCAATGTTTTATCCGGATTTTTGGGCAAAACACGTCGGTAATCAGGAAAACGGCCATCAACCAGTTTGGAGGTGAAAATAAAATCACCAACATGAGCTCGGATATTATTACTACCAATCTGTAACTTAAGTGACTCGTCGCTACTATCCAGTAATCGCATAAATTCTACCACTCCTTTGCGAGGAACAATCACTGAATGGGTTGGTAAATCCTTATCAATATTGAGTGAACAAACAGCTAAACGATGGCCATCAGTAGCAACAGTGCGTAATTCTTGACCTTCAGTTTCAAATAGCATGCCATTAAGATAATAGCGCACATCTTGATGTGCCATTGAAAATTGGGTAGCTTCAATTAGGCGTTTTAAGGTAGCTTGAGGCAGTTCAAATTCGACTTCACTTTGCCAATCGTCTAGGTTGGGAAAATCAGCGGCAGGAAGAGTAGAAAGCGAAAAACGGCTGCGGCCAGAACGTACAAGCAGACGGTCTCCTTCAAGTGTGACCTTGATTTCTGCGCCATCGGGTAACCCACGCCAAATATCGAAAAATTTACGGGCGGGTACAGTGATTGAACCACTTTCACCTGGTTGTGTTAGTGTTACCTTTGCGACCATTTCTACTTCTAGATCGGTACCAGTTAATGAAAGTATATTTTCACTCACTTGCAGTAATAAATTACCTAAGATAGGTAATGTAGGCCGCCCACCAAGTGGACCACTGACTTGTTGCAGTGGTTTGAGTAATTGTTCACGTTCAATAGTAAATTTCATAGCATTAGGATGATAATGTTCTGATTAAGTTAGAAAAATCCTCTTTAATGTCGTGACTTTCCTCCCGTAGTTGCTCAATTTTTCTACAAGCATGGAGTACGGTTGTATGATCGCGTCCACCAAAGGCATCCCCAATTTCGGGCAAACTATGGTTTGTCAGCTCTTTTGCTAATGCCATTGCCATTTGCCTCGGACGCGCCACAGAACGGGAACGGCGCTTGGATAACAAGTCAGCAACTTTAATTTTGTAATATTCTGCAACGGTTTTTTGAATATTATCAATAGTGACAAGTTTTTCTTGTAATGCGAGTAGGTCGCGTAATGCTTCGCGAACAAAATCAATGGTAATTGCACGACCGGTAAAATTAGCATTGGCGATAACTCGATTCAGTGCCCCTTCCAGCTCTCGAACGTTTGAACGCAAGCGTTTAGCAATAAAAAAAGCGACTTCATCAGGCAATTGGATCTGATTTTCGTCGGCTTTTTTCATCAAAATAGCAACCCGTGTTTCCAATTCTGGTGGTTCAATCGCAACCGTTAATCCCCAGCCAAAACGAGATTTTAGTCGATCTTCAACCCCATTAATTTCTTTAGGGTAGCGATCTGAAGTCAGAATGATTTGCTGATTACCTTCGAGTAAAGCATTAAAGGTATGGAAAAATTCTTCTTGAGAACGCTCTTTATTAGCAAAAAACTGAATGTCATCAATTAATAATGCATCTACCGAGCGATAATAACGTTTAAAATCTTCAATCGCATTATTTTGTAACGCCTTTACCATATCTTGGACAAAACGCTCAGAATGCATATAAACCACTTTGGCATTCGCTTTGCGCGCCATGATGTTATTACCTACTGCATGAAGCAGGTGAGTTTTACCTAATCCTGTGCCCCCATAAAGAAAAAGTGGATTATAAGCTCCGCCAGGATTATCTGCTACTTGGCTGGCAGCGGCACGAGCAAGTTGGTTTGATTTACCTTCGACAAAGTTATTGAATGTGTGCTTAGGGTTCACATTTGAACGATAGGCGATTTCAGGTTGAACCTGTGTATTGTCCCAACTAGGCCGTATTATTGAATTTATTGGTGTCGAAATGGTTTTATTTGCAGCGGTATGCGTTGAAGCACCGCTTGGTGTTATTTGCGGTTTATTACCCACTTCGAATTTCAGTGCAGGCACATCAGAACCACAAAAATCACTCAATAATTCATTAATATTATTGATGTATTTATCTCTTACCCAATCTAGTACGAAACGGTTAGGAGCATAGAGTGCTAATGTGTTATCACTCAATTCTGCCTGGAGAGGGCGTATCCACATACTGAATTCTGTGGCAGGTAACTCATCCTGCAATCGGGCAAGACATTGCTGCCAAAGTGAAAATGACACGACGGACTCCCCTAAAACAAGACCAATGGAAAATTATTAAATTTAATAGGTAATAAAAACTGTTAATACCTCAGAAAAGATTTACCGAAAATTCGCGCGATAAACGATATCAACTTATACAAGCTATGATCTTAGTACACTATAATAGATCATAACGCAAAATTTGAATAAGATCCTCACTCTTTTACACAGTTTTAGCACTTTTTATCCACAGGATTAAATTTAGGATTAAGATGTATAAAATGAAGTAAGGAAGCAAAAAGAATACTAGCACATATATTAGATATACATAACACCTAGTAACAGATAACTTTAGATCAAACTTGGCAATTAGTCTCTATCTTGAGCCAAATAATTTTTGATCTTTTAATGATCCTTGAGATTTCCATGAGAATCCGTATAATTTTGCACCTTGTGTGTGATATCATCATTTTTCCAGTTTTCTGGCAGTACTTGGTAAGAAAGAAAAGTAGGGTATTAGTTTAAGTTTTATAGTAGCTAATGATGGAGAAAAGCGTCGAATTTGTCTCCTGCATTGCGTAATGCTAGATATTTTATTACAATCCTGCCTCTTTACTATATTGGTGTTGTTACGATTGGATATATCAGTATTGTTTGTTCCACTGGTCACCCACGAATTTACTGAATCAATAATAACTATTTTGTTAAGTTAGGTAGAAACCGCTATGAAACGCACTTTTCAACCGTCCGTACTAAAACGTAATCGTTCTCACGGTTTCCGTGCTCGTATGGCAACTAAAAATGGTCGTCAGGTTTTGGCTCGCCGTCGTGCTAAAGGCCGCGCTCGTCTGACCGTTTCTTCAAAGTAATAACCCTATCGAAGTGGTTATGCTTGCTTTTCCTAGGGAGTTAAGATTATTAACTCCCAGGCACTTTGATTATGTCTTTCAACAGCCACAACGGGCGAGTTCTCCAGAAATAACCATTCTTGGACGCCTCAATGAGCTGGGGTACCCGCGTATTGGTCTTACTATCGCAAAAAAAAATGTTAAACGCGCTCATGAACGCAATCGCATTAAGCGACTAACGAGAGAATATTTTCGTTTACATCAGCATGAGTTGCCTTCGATGGATTTTGTGATATTAGTAAGAAAGGGGGTTGCTGATTTGAATAATCAAGAAATCACCGAAACATTAGGCAAATTATGGCGTCGTCACTGTCGTTTGGCTCGCGGCTCTTAATCTCGATAATAAGAGGTTATCAATTGATAATAAGTCCTTTATTAGGGCCTCGCTGCCGTTTCAACCCTACCTGCTCACAATATGGGATCGAAGTATTATATCGATTTGGATTGATAAAAGGTGGTTGGTTAATGATGAAACGCGTATTAAAATGCCATCCTTTACATAGAGGTGGTGACGATCCCGTTCCACCTAGACAGAATGACCATAATAGAGAACATTAACGATGGATTCGCAACGCAATCTTTTATTCATCGCTTGGCTATTTGTTTCGTTTTTGATTTGGCAGACATGGGAAAGTGATAAAACACAACCTATAAAAACTGACCAAATCGTAAAACAAATGGATATGCCAAGTCATGATGACCAAGCTAATCTGGGTCATGAGCAAGCTAAATTTATCACCGTAAAAACTGATGTGCTTGAATTACGCATCAATACCCGCGGAGGTGATATTGATGGGGCTGATCTATTGCTTTACCCTAAGGAATTACACTCATCTGATCCGTTTCGTTTATTGGAAACCAGTAAAGATTTTATTTATCAAGCACAGAGCGGCTTGATTGGTCAGGATGGTCCCGATAACCCAGGCTACAATAACGGATTGCGTCCTTTATACCTCTCAACTGCAACCAGTTATGCGTTACAAGATGGCCAAGATGAACTGCGTGTTCCTCTTACCTTCACAGGTAAAGATGGTGTGGTTTATCAGAAAGTCTATGTATTAAAACGTGGAAAATATAATATTTCTGTTGAATATAATATTGACAATAAAAGTGCTAAACCATTGTCGTTGGCTTTTTTTGGTCAATTGAAACAGACTGTGGAACTACCAAAAGAGCGTGATACAGGAAGTAATAATTTTGCTTTACATACCTATCGCGGCGCAGCGTATTCTTCCGATGAAACGAACTATAAAAAATATAGCTTCAGCGATATTACTGATAATAACTTAAACGTTAATAGCAAAGGTGGCTGGATCGCAATGTTGCAGCAATATTTTGCGACAGCATGGATCCCTGGCTATCAGAACCAAAACACCTTTTATACAATCGATTTAGATAAAGCCATTGCTATTATTGGCTATAAGAGTTCGCCGATAACAGTAGCGGCTAATAGTAAAGAAAATTACACTTCAACTTTGTGGGTAGGTCCAGAATTACAAGCGGAAATGGCAGCCGTTGCACCACATTTAGATTTAACCGTAGATTATGGTTGGCTATGGTTTATTTCTCAACCGTTATTTAAATTATTGAAATTTATTCATGGATTTATCGGTAATTGGGGCTTTTCCATCATCGTTATTACTTTTATTGTGCGCGGGATTATGTACCCATTAACCAAAGCACAATATACATCAATGGCAAAAATGCGTCTATTGCAGCCTAAACTTGCAGCAATGAAAGAACGGATTGGTGATGATAAGCAACGAATGAGCCAAGAAATGATGGCGCTCTATAAAGCAGAAAAAGTCAACCCGTTGGGTGGTTGTCTGCCTTTATTGATTCAGATGCCTATTTTCCTTGCTTTATATTATATGTTGATGGGTTCTGTCGAGCTACGCCATGCTCCCTTCATTGGTTGGATCCAAGATCTGTCAGCCCAGGATCCATACTATATTTTACCGTTGTTAATGGGCTTAACCATGTATATTATTCAGAAAATGTCGCCAACGACAGTAACTGATCCTATGCAACAGAAGATTATGACCTATATGCCGGTTATTTTTACGGTATTTTTCTTGTGGTTTCCTTCTGGTTTGGTTTTATACTATATCGTTAGTAACCTGGTAACGATTATCCAGCAACAAATTATTTATCGTGGATTAGAAAAGCGTGGCCTACATAGTCGCGATAAAAAATAAGTTTGGCATTTTGTTATTTTCGTCCATAACAAAATAGAAAATGTATTAAGGCGGTCTAATGACCGCCTTAATCATATTTATTGTAATAATTGAGAGTAAGATGAGTACATATACCAATGATACAATTATTGCGCAGGCAACGCCCCCTGGACGTGGTGGTGTTGGTATTTTGCGAATATCAGGGCCAAAAGTTATTGAGATTGCCCGCATTGTTTTAGGTAAATTACCTCAACCACGCTATGCGGATTATCTTCCTTTCTATGATAGCAATGGCAAAGTGTTAGATCAGGGGATTGCACTCTATTTTCCCGCACCCAACTCATTTACTGGTGAAGATGTCCTTGAATTGCAAGGACATGGTGGGCCGGTAATTATTGATTTATTACTTAAGCGGATTTTAGTGATTGATGAAATCCGTATTGCCAATCCAGGCGAATTTTCTGAACGCGCTTTTCTTAATGACAAAATGGATTTAGCTCAGGCGGAAGCGATTGCTGATTTAATTGATGCGAGTACTGAACAGGCTGCTCGTTCAGCAGTAAATTCTTTACAAGGTGTTTTTTCCCAACAGATCTATGAAATGGTGGAAGCGCTTACTAACTTGCGTATTTACGTTGAAGCGGCAATTGATTTTCCCGATGAAGAGATTGATTTTTTATCTGATGGCAAGATAGAAACAAAATTGAATGAAGTAATAGCCCATTTAGATAGTGTGCGCTCACAAGCTTACCAGGGCAGCTTATTACGGGAAGGGATGAAAGTTGTTATTGCTGGACGGCCGAATGCAGGTAAATCTAGCTTATTAAATGCGCTATCTGGCCGTGAAGCGGCAATAGTAACGGATATTGCCGGTACAACTCGCGATGTATTACGTGAACATATTCATATTGATGGTATGCCACTGCATATTATTGATACGGCGGGTTTGCGTGAAGCGACAGATGAAGTTGAGAAGATAGGTGTTGAACGAGCCTGGCAAGAAATAGAGCAAGCTGATCATATCTTATTTATGGTGGATAGCACAACGACACAGGCAACTGAACCGAAGCAGATTTGGCCTGAATTTATGGCGCGATTGCCTAAGTCGTTACCGATTACGGTCATTAGAAATAAAGTAGATATAACTGATGAACCAATAGCGATAACAAAGGTTGGTAATTACTCACTTATTCGTCTTTCAGCTTATCGAAAAGAAGGTATTGATTTATTACGTCAACATTTGAAAGAAAGCATTGGGTTTAATCATCATATTGAAGGAGGATTCTTAGCTAGACGTCGTCATATTCAAGCGCTTAATATCGCAGCGGAGCATCTACAGCAAGGATATCAACAGTTAGTGGTTGCTCACTCAGGCGAGTTATTAGCAGAAGAACTCCGTTTGACTCAACAAGCATTAAGTGAAATTACTGGCGAATTTAGCTCTGATGATTTATTAGGCAGTATTTTTTCCAGTTTCTGTATTGGTAAGTAGTTGCGGTTTTGTTTAGATTTACTGAAATTCATCGTTCAGTATAACTAATTATTATATAGAATTTTTATACCTATTTAGATATAAGAAAATTTATATAACTCCATTATTGTGCTTTTTTCTATTGCTATGGGTCATGCTTATTTTCATATTGAAATTTGCTTATCATCATATTTTAGATGATAAGCAGCATGGCATAATACTGGAATTAAATCTTTTGTTTGATTTGTAACATTACTGGTAGTTAAAGGAGTATTTAGTAATGGCGTTGATGGTATTAATTGTTTTTATTGTCGCTATTATTTTTATATGGAATGTTTATGTAACAAAAAAGAGAAAGCAGTATTTACTAAATAAGTATGGTAATGCGGAAATTGTGGAAAAAATAATGAATCGTTATTTTTGGGTTGGCCAAACCGCTGAGCAATTAAGAGATTCTTTAGGTAAACCGGCAGATATTTCTACTAAAATAATGAAAACAAGATATAGAGAAACATGGAAATATAATCAGACCGGTAAAAATCGATATGGTTTACGGATCACTCTGGATGACCATGTGGTGCAACGCTGGGAGCAGAAATAATCATTGAGTGGCACATAATTGTGCCCATAATATAATCAATTAACTAACTCTCTTCTGGAGTTTTGTAGTCAGTGATTAATAAATTTATTAAATGGGAATAGTGTTTGAATTTTGATAAATAATGTTATCTTTGTTTACATTTTTCTATTTTTCGTTTCACATAAAAAAGATTACAGTAACATAGTTATCAGTTCTATCAATCATTAATCAATCTAACCATAATTTTAACAAATAGGATTAATAGACTATGCTCCCTTCTCTGTCATATTATACTGCTACAAATAGCGCTTATTGTAATACAAATTTACCTTCTTCATCGGCTACTCGAAGGATGACACCAGAAGACTATCTTATTGAAAGTTTGGGTGGGATTGATAGTCCAGAGAACAGAAAGTGGGCGCAAGAATTATTGTCTAAATATGATTTTCCGGCAAATAGTTGCCATAATTCATTAGAATTTGCTATTCATTATGTACAATGTGAACAAATTCCCGATTGGGCAGAGCAATACAAAGTAGCCGCTATTGAAACGAAAGTTATAGATAAAGCGGAAAATGTCCATACCTTATCTTATTTTGCTAACCACCGGATCCATTCAGGCGTTGATGGTGAAGTTTTTCAAGATAAGGATGAAAATTATGTTTTAAAAAAATACCATGAAACCTACAACTACTTAGATGTCAGTGAGCTTGGCGCGATTGAAAAATCTACTGCCTTTTTTTGTCATTACTATGGCGCAGACAGTGCAAAAATTTATTATGATGAAGAAAATTTATTTGTCAGAATGAAGAAAATTGCCGGTATACCTTTAAGTAAGGTAGATTCGTTCCCGACAGATGCAATTGAAAAATTTGAATCTATGTTGGCGACTATCGCAGAAAAAAATATTTTTCATTCAGATTTACAACCAGATAATATTCTATGGAATTGTTATGAAAAAAAATTCAATCCTATTGATTTTGGTGATGATCCTAGAAATTTTTCCAACATATTAGAGCCAGAAGAACTTTTACAAGAATTGAAATATAATGCAGAAAATTGTGTAAAACTTATCGAACAGAAAATAATTACTCCCGATAAGCAGACTAATTTATTTCAGCAGATGATATTCAAAAATTTGGTATAGTCGTCTACTGTTGGCATTTCGCCTCGTCCTAAAAGTCGAGGATTATTACTGTATTTGGAGTAAGTATTTTTTCTTGAGCTGTGGTTGTTATTATTAAAATTAATAACTTTATTCTTTCAATTGTTATTAAGTTATCTAAAATATTATTATCTTATCATAAAATTTTAAAATCATAACTTTATGATTTTTATTATAATATCCATAAAATATTATTGAATATTAAGTGAGTGTTTTTAAAGTTTTTTATTTTTTCATTAATCGTGTTTTATAAAAATAAATAAAGTTTTTAAATTAATTTAATTATTACTACTCAAATAGCCTTTAATTTGCTCTAAGAATGTTATTGCATTTAGTAAATTGCCACTGCATATTTATTTAGCTGTGGCGTAAAGAAAATAATTATTTCATATCGTTATTCAGTACGGAATAAAATGATTTTAAGTAGCCGATTAGCTTTTGGTGCTTTTACTCATTCTATCAATATAAGCCATACCAAAGGCAGATAAAACAAAAGCTAGGTGGATAATGACACTCCACATTATTTTATTATCTGGTACTTTTTCAGCTTCCATAAACAGTCGTAAAAGATGAACTGAAGAAATCGCAACAATTGATGAGGCAACTTTATTTTTAATGGAATTAACGTCCATTTTTCCCATCCAGCTCAATTTTTGATGTTTATCATCAACGGTCATTTTTAAAATAAAGTTTTCATAACCTGAAAACATCACCATAACTAAAAGGCCACCAACCAGTGCAATATCAACAAGTGATAAAACGGTTAATATTAATCCTGATTCAGTGATAGTAAAAAGTTCAGGGATGATATGAATTATCTGCTGAAAAAATTTTAAAGTGAGTAAAATAAATCCAAATGATAGTCCTATATAAACAGGAAATAGTAGCCATCTTGATGCATAAATGATTTTTTCAATCGACTTTTCCATGTTATTTATCCTTCTTTTATTTGAATTTCTAAAATTTAATTGCCAACGGTATGACTTTTGCTTTAAAAAGAAACAAAGCTATGATGCTATTTTAAGCAGTAATTTTGATAATTATCATTAGAACCAGATTGAGATATAATTTTCTTCATTATCCAACCTAAAAGTTTTATCATAAATTCCATTCATAAAACAGATTTAGCAAATAAAGCTAGTTTATCATTAAGTGTAATTGGGAATCTTCTTTTTCTTTCTCCTCTAGATGGAAAAATAATTTATTTTTAATATTTTTTTAACAATATGGAAGCAATTAGAGAAGAAAATTGGTTTCTTCATCATCACATTTTTTTATCAATGAGTGATAATAAAACTAAATTGAATATGGTTAATGATAAATGGTTTTTATTGCAAAAAAATTTCAAAATAGTATAATAACTGATTGGTTTTTATGTTATTCATTATGTTAATCCATTAGATTTTATATTGAGTATCACTAAAAAAGATAGAATACATTAATTTATTTAACAATAAAATCATTCAATTGAAAATATAAGCAAAGATATAAAAGAAAATTTTTAAATTTATATAAATATTAGAGACTAGCTTGATTAGATATTTATTTACCTTTTATATTAATATTATAAAAAATTTTCATTAAAATTAAATTAATCCTATTTATTTTCTACTAAATAAGCGAAAAATAATATTTAAAAGCAGTTAAAATGACCATTAGCAGATATTGTATCTTATGATAAGTAGTTTAAATAAAAAGCATATTTATTAAGTTAAGCATAATCTTATCAACTAGTTGAAAGGTAATGTTAATCAATTAATATAAATTTTTTAAATTAATAAATTAAAACAAATAACGAAACCCATTAATATTAAAAAATATACTTTGGTGTAATAATAGCTTACTTACTGACAACTATATTTTCAGCCAATATAACAGCATGCAGCTTAATGAAAAAATAGACTAAACGCCCAATGCAGATACAAGTCACACAACCTATTCTACCGATAACCCGGACTGGTATACTTTACAAAATGGTTTTTTGTGTGGATGGTAAATACAACTATTATATTCATAACAATGGCAAGCAATATACCACGGCAAATACCGTTGGTTATCGACTTGTGAAGCTAGATCTCGGTGTAATGACGCACAAGAAGGATTTGAGGGGGCAAGCTAACCACTATACTAGTCTCTACCTTTCTCTATGAAAATGAACAAACAGGCGTCTATTTTTATCAATAGACTCAAGTTATAAGGAAACAGAGGGTTAATATTGGCCGCTATGATATTGACAGATAATGCTATTGAGTTGTTCATCTAACTAGACTCTGTTTAAGTATGTCATTTATAACAAAGACGAGTAAAAACGGTGCATCCAATACTGGTTCAAATCAGGGATATTGCTTACATGTTAACGATTAATTCGTTAACATGTAGATATATTAGTTAATTGTCCATTTTATTTTGCCTAATTTTCCTGATTCTTCTCGGCTTTTCTCAATAATAACCATCGCCTTATTGCTCTTATCGGTGCAAATGATGATATATCGGTGGACGAAAGATCTGTTTCTTGTATGGGCGCGGACGATGCTTTATTAAGTGTTAAATTGGCCAGAATAGCAATCACTGTACCTATGGTGATGCCGCTATGGAGGAACATTTGCATCATGCTAGGAAAGCCTTCAAATAGATATGGTACCATGATAGGCATTAGGCCTAAACCTAATGTTAATGCTACCACCATTTCATTATTATTATGGCGATAGCTAATACTACTGAGTGTGCGAATTCCCGATACGGCAACCATACCAAACATAATGACGCCCGCGCCGCCTAATATCGGTTTAGGAATTGCCACCACCAGTGCCGCCATTTTGGCAAACATTCCCATTAAAATGAGGAGCAAACCCGATACAGAGACCACGAAGCGGCTACGTACACCAGTAAGGCCAATCAACCCAACATTTTGTGCAAACGCAGCGTAAGGAAAAAGATTAAACAGTCCTCCTACCATAGTTGCAATACCGCAAGCATTGAGACCATTACGTAAAGTGGTAGCGTCGGCCTTTTTGTCAACCATATCACCAATCATCATCATTGATGACATGGTTTCTATCATCACTACCACCATAACCATAGATAACAATGTGACAGGAATAATGTGAAATTCTGGCTTTGCCAGCCACATGATTTGGGGAAAATTAATCCAAGGCGTTGAATTAACGAAATGAAAATCAAGTGGCAGAAAGAAACTCCAGATAACCGTACCGCCTATTAAACCAAGAAGTACGGCAATATTTTTAATCATTCCGGTCATAAAGTGATAGATATGAAGAATAATAATGAGCGTGAGTGCCGCCATAACAAGCGGTAAGATGCCCCCATTATTGCCACTAATAATCCAATTGCCTGCTACAGGCATCAGTGAAAGTCCGATCAGTGTCACAATCGAACCCATAACAACTTTAGGAAAAAAGCGTACAAGATGGCATATCCAGGGGGCACATATCAGCGTGAATAATCCAGCGATGATTACAGCGCCAGAAATACCGCTAATACCATACTGTTTACCAATTAGTATCATTGGAACCAGTGCGGCAAATGTGCATCCTTGCACTAATGGCAAGCGACAACCAATCCATGATCCAAAGCCAAAGGATTGGGCAATGGTTGCTATTCCACAGATAAACAGATCAGTACTAATTAATAGAATAATTTGCTCAACAGGTAAGCCAACAGTATTACCGATAACTAATGGAACGGCGACTGCGCCTGCATACATCACTAAAACATGTTGCAGCCCGTAAAGTATCATTTGCCCAATGGGAAGGACTTCGTTAACTGGGGCTGATTGGTGCTTGGAGATAACAGATCCTTTCATAAAGTTACATCACTCCTGTTGGTGAGTACTTCGTTAACCGGGCTGATCGGTGTTTGGAAAGAACAGTTAATGTGCATGTTAGAACAGTATTTGACATTCAAACTGGTCTAAATTGATCCAATCAGCATTTCAGCAAATATCAATAACTATGCGTAACCCATGCCAATATAAATAAATAGGTAAAAGAGTTGGTGTCATTCGTGAATCAAGTCACGTTTTTTGTCGGCTAGATTGATAAATGGGAAAGTATTGTTAAAAACGCACCGAATAATCATATTTTATACTTGAGGTTAATTCTCATCTTGAGAATATAAAAAAGGGGCTGGTTATGACTATTTGTTTTCAACTCAGTGTTAAAGCCATGATCGATATTACCTGCAACAGCGCTAAAGTTTACTTTTTCCGGCTTTTATTAGTTGAAAAAAGATATTTTCTTGTTTCACTGTGATACGTCATTCTCAAAGTGAGAATACTTTAAGACAAAAAAATGAATAGGGCTAAATATGATAAAGACAACTTTTTGAACTAAATCGCAAAATTTTAAGTTAAGCATAAATTATTAAAAAAATTTGCCCAATTATTGCATCCTTATTGGAACAATATACCTGAGCTTACCAGCTAGGAGAGCGAATGAATAAAATGATTATTGCTGATCCAAGTGAATGCATCGGTTGTCATGTTTGTGAAATTGCCTGTGTGGTTGCTCATAATCATCAATGTTGGCCACAGAGCACAGGTGAGTTTGTCCCGCGTATCAGAGTATTGAACGATGAGAAAAATAGTATTGCGGTAACCTGCCGTCATTGCAATAACGCGCCTTGTATTACCAGTTGCCCGGTGGATGCATTGCGTTTTGTTAGTGCAACCGTTCAGCTTGATCAAAATCGCTGTATCGGTTGTAAAAGTTGCATTATAGCCTGCCCGTTCGGCGCTATTGATATGGTACCGGCAGTGGATTCAAATATCGTACTGGCACAAAAATGTGATATGTGTCAGACAACCAGTGTAGTCCAGCCAGCTTGTGTGACACATTGTCCTACGCAAGCATTACGAATTTTTGATGAGCAAACGTTGTTAACTTTGCGCCAAGAGAGACAACAGAGAACGATAGATAGTGGAGATCATCGTCAGTTCGAAAAACAGCTGCCGCGTAAACAGATATTGAATAAGCCGCTGCGAAAAGGGGCGCAAAAAATTTCTGCTCAACAACGTATTCAGCACTTTGCCGAGATTTATATTGGGCTTGATCAGCAGCAAGCCCATTATGAAAGCACACGTTGCCTCTATTGCGCCCAAAAAGCGCATTGCAACTTAATATGTCCTTTGCATAATCACATACCAGATTTCATTCAGTTAGTCAGTGAAGGAAACATTATGGACGCGGCTGAATTATGTCATCAGTCTAGTTCATTACCAGAAATATGTGGTCGTGTCTGTCCACAAGATCGGTTATGTGAAGGGGCATGTACCCTGAAACATCATGGTGGCTCGGTCTCTATTGGAAATTTAGAGCGCTATATTACTGACACTGCACTGGCACAAGGTTGGCGACCAAATTTATCGCAAGTAAGTCCGCGTTCGGAACGAGTAGCCATAATCGGTGCAGGACCTGCTGGTCTTGGTTGTGCTGATATCCTCGCACGAGCAGGGGTTCAGGCTGATGTGTATGAGCGTCATCCCGAGATCGGTGGATTACTTACTTTTGGCATACCACCGTTTAAACTTGATAAGCAGTTGTTGAGCTCTAGACGCAAGATCTTCAGTGCGATGGGTATTCAGTTTCATCTCAATTGCGAAATTGGTCAGAATATCTCTTTCACTAGATTGACTAATGATTATGATGCTATTTTCCTCGGTACGGGAACGTATGGTTTGATGAAGATTGGGTTGGAAAATGAGCATGCCTCTGGCGTGGTACAAGCACTAGATTTTTTGACTGCCAACACGCGACGGGTGATGGGATTAGAAGATGATCCTCGATATCCTTGGATTGAGATAACCGATAAAAAAGTAGTAGTGGTAGGTGGTGGTGATACTGCAATGGATTGTCTGCGCACGGCAGTACGACGCAATGCTGCTAGTGTAACGTGTGCTTATCGCCGTGATGAAGCTAGCATGCCTGGTTCTAAAAAAGAGGTGACTAATGCACGAGAAGAAGGTGTTGAGTTTTTATTTAACGTTTCACTTCAGTGTATTGTGCTAGATGATACTGGAAAAGTATCAGCGGTGAAACTGACACGTGTTCAATTAGGGGAGCCTGGTAAAGATGGACGACGGAGACCGCAACTAATTGCGGGTTCAGAATTTGAACTGGCGCTCGATGTATTAATCATTGCTTTTGGTTTTCAGCCACATGAGATGCCCTGGTTGCAGGGACACAATATTAATCTTGATGATTGGGGTTTGATCCAAACGGGCGGTCAAGGGCGCTTGTTGACATAAACTAGCAACGACAAAATATTTGCCGGTGGAGATGCTGTGCATGGTGCAGATTTAGTAGTAACCGCAATGGCGGCAGGTCGACAGGCGGCGAGGGATATACTTAATTTTCTCGATCGAAAATCATCTACCAACCAATAAGTTATTAAGGTGACATTGATGAATAATATAGCAGATAAAAGCACGTAATTGCTTGAATGGTTGACTAATTATAAAGGGTTTAACGAATTAAGATATTTTGCCACTTATGAATATTTTAAAATGTTAACTCATTAATTACATTAATAAAGATGATGAATTTAATATTTTTAAATTAGTTTTTTATTATCAGGTTAATAGAAAAGCGAAAAATCAGGCCAAGAATTAGCATAATCTAACCGTAAAATCATAATATTAAATTAACAGTATTCTATTAATAAAATGAGTAAATTAAGATAATTTTGTCCATATACGTAAAGGTGTAAATTGTTTAATTAACTGTTGAGTCATAAAACGTAATCAGCTAAAGTAATATTGTTATTGGAACACGCCAATAACCGAGGTTTTGCAGCCTTGTTCACTAACACACTGGTAAGAAGTTTTACCAGTGCTACTTGTAGCGCCCTTTATGGCGGTTCAGGTAGGGGAGCCGAAAGGCTCGCCGGAGTTAGTGCCGGTCTGCAAACCTTATCTGGATCGCCTCCATAAAGAAAAGGGATAGTAAAAATGCTTGATTTTAGCTATAACTGGCACGGCGCTAATATTGTTGCTGCATTCCAACAAAACATAACTCTATCATCGATTTCCCATAAATTTGGATTAAACTCAAAAATACTAAATAATAGACTTATTCGCATTTTTTCAAGTGATGAAAAGTGTATTATTGCTAGTATAAATCTCCATCAATCTGCAACCTTGCCAAGTTATTATTGCGATAGCACAAAAGCTTTCCAATAGAAGCATTGATATTGAATGTATAACTTAATAAAAAAATTATATTGCTGTGAACGACTATTTCGATTTAATAATCTTAATGTGATTTTTTAATGTGAGAAAGTTTAAATTTAGAATTAAAAAATTAAATATTTTTTGAGAAAAAACTATTTTCTAATTCATTTTATCACCTTATGAAATTACATATGATATTATTTACCTAAGTTATAAAGAGGTTTTGATGAGCAATAATATCAATGATAAATCCATTAATATTATCGATTCAATTATTACGATGGTAGAAAACCTAGATGAACCTTGGGGAATTAAAAGTATAAAATCAGAACATATTTATATGAATAATTCTGCCCGTCTTTTCACAAATACACCAAAAAATTTTTCTATCGAAGGTAAAATGGATGAAGCATTTCCTACTACTTGGAGTGAATTATTTCAGGAGTTTAAAGAACATGATGAATTAACGAAAATTGAGTCTTCTACGACGAGAGTGATTGAAATAGATTACTGGAATGGAAGTCCTACCTTAATACCTTATATCAGTGAAAAAATACCTATTTTAAATAAAGATAAACAATGTATTGGAATTTTATGGAATGCAAAAAAATACTCAATATAAACCCATTGATCTACCATGAAAAAAAAGCTGTCAATATATTAAAAACTTATCAAGAAAGCTGTTTTTTTTCCAAACGAGAACTTGAAATAATATTTTTACTTCAACAAAGACTCGGGAGTAAAGAAATAGCGAAATATTTAAATCTCTCACCTATAACGGTAAATTATAAATTACAGGTTATTTATCAAAAAATGGGTGTTAACTCAGCCAGACAACTTATTGAATACTGTAAAACATATTCTCTTGATAACTTTATACCTGAACGTTTTTTAACTCCAGGTGTTCTTTTTATAACAAAGTGAATTAATTATATGAATTTAATAGATAACTATCCAACAAGTCGTGTTCCGACCAATATACGTTTATCATTTCTGAGTGTTACATTAGTTCATGCTGGTATGCTAACTGCCTTAGATCAATTTATGCTAGGTGCAGTATTAGGTAATTCTATGACTTTAGCTGACGCTTTTTTAGCCATCTTCATTAGTAGTATTATTTTTGGCATTATTACTTTTGCTCTTGGCTTGGCAGGAATGAAAGAAGGATTATCCAGCAGTCTTTTAGCAAGATGGTGTGGATTTGGACGTATTGGTTCAGTTTTGGTCAGCCTTACAATAGCCATTAGCTTGGTAGGTTGGTTTGGGGTACAAAATGCAGTCTTTGCTAAAGGACTTAATTATGCATTAGGCAATAAATTAGGTTTTGAATGGTAAGCAACGTTATCTGGTTTATTTTTGACGATCTTAGTGGCTTTTGGTTTTAAAGCGCTACGATTTACTGCATGGATTGCGGTTCCTTTTTTTGTCATCGTGGTTTTATTTATTTCTGCAGGAATTCTTAAGCATCATAATACAATAGATTTGATTCAGTCTGTTCCTAATGGTGAAACGATAACCTTGTCTTCTGCAATCACATTAATTATGGGAGGATGTATCGTTGCCACTCTTATTACGCCAGATATGAGTCGATATTCAAAAAATAGCCGTCAGGTATTTTGGATGGTTATGGTATCAATTATTCTCGGTGAATTTGTCATTAATGGACTGGCTATATTATTAGCCAGAGCACTAAATACGTCCGATGTCGTAACCATTATGACGCAAACGGCTGGAGGTATTGGTTTATTGGTGGTTATCTTCTCTACTTTGCGGGTAAATGATATTAATCTTTATTCATCCTCATTAAGTATTGCTAATTCAATTTCAGTATTGACGGGCAAAAAAGTTAATTACACTATTATCACTTTATCTATTGGTATCATTGGTACAACTTTTTCTGTTTTGGGTATTTTAGATAAATTTGTTGGTTTTTTGACTATTCTTGGTGTTGTCTTTCCGCCGATAGTTGGTGTTATGCTAACGGATTATTTTATTATCAAGACTCATAGAAATATTCTTAAGGAAACACAACAAGGAGAGAAAATTCCGGCCAATAAAGATACACCTTTAATTGGTTGGAATGCTGTTTTCGCCTGTGTAATAGCCAGTATTCTTGGTATAACAGTGGAAACAGGTATACCAACGATTAATTCTCTACTCGCTGCGAGTATTATTTATGTTTTATTAAGTATCATTAAAAAATAAATAACGATGTAACAACGGAAAAAACTGCATAAATGGCGACCACTCTAATGAGCTGGTCGATCCAAATGATAATAGTAGATTAGTCGTTACTGCTAATCAATTTAGCAAACATCTGTGTTTTTCAGCGGCTTTGATAAATAATAGCGGGTGTAACAGTGAGCAAATTTGTCTAAGTGTCCATATTCCTTATAGCCTAATTTTTTATAAAAATTAACAGCTTGAAAGTCAAAAGTGTCAACATAAGCCATATGACACTTTCTTTTTATTGCTTCATCTTCTGCTTTTTTCATTAAATCTTTTCCAAAGCCCTTTTTTCTGTAGTTTTCCGCTATCCATAGATATTGGATATCTAAGCCACCCCACCAGGTTCTGGCAATCAAGCCACCAACAATATTATCATTATCCATTAAAGTCACTTTTAGCGGATGCATATCTACAGTGGTAAAATTGGAATTATGTTTCCACAGACTATCAATGATGGTATTTTCTTCTGCAATATTTTCTTTATCGTTAAGTATAAGTTTCATCTTAGTATCATCCTTTTTGTTTGTTGCTGAAAATTTTTTTAATTTTTGTGTATATCAATTAGTTATTCATGTTATAAATCTTTTTTATCATATTTTTTTGTTTTTTATAAATAAAGTTGTAGTTTTAATTTTTTATATATTTGAAAGTGTTGTGTTAATTTTTGGTTAATTTTTATCTTTCTATTATCGTGTTATTTTGCTGACATTAAAGTAAAGGTTTTATTCTATTAACAGAAAATTATCTGATAATCAAGGTTAAATATTAACCTTTTTTCTAACTTAGAATTTGTTTAATGTAGTTAACAAAAGAAGATATAACTGATTTGTTTTTGTTATAAAGTTTAGTAATTTTTTATTTAAAAATTTTATAGTTAGTTTAAAGGCTTTTGCCAACACTAGGGTATATTTGTATTTTAAATTTAATAAACAATGGAGTAAGTAAAGATACGGATATTAATTCTAACAATGTAAATTTAAGCTATCAAAAATAAAACCAATAATAATCGTTTTTGACGTTGAATAAATATTAATAATAAAGCTAAGGGATGTATAAATAACATAAAAGGGATTAATTTATCGATTTATATCGATACAAGTAATGAAATACTAATGGGCAAAAGTGGTAAAAGTAATCATTATTAAATGATCGTACAAAGTATGTGATATTTATTAACTAGAATAAATAGTTAAAATACAATAAGTTTAGTCTTGATTTCAATAAGTTAATCGACATCAAAAACGCACTTCTTTCCTTGTTGTGCGTTTTATTTTTTATCAATTAAGGGTAGCTGTGTTGGCTCAGTTAACAACGGCACAGTCGGCCAAGGTTAAAACAGATCCTAGTTGAATACTTATAAGTACTCACTCTTCATTTTGTTCAAAAAGAGATTAAAATGTAGGTTGCTTATTAATTAGTATTATATTTAATTTCTATCTATGTTGAACTTTATTTCGGTACTCATGGTTGAACTTATATGGATAGGCTTAGGTCCGATAGAACGACTCTTTGCAATGGCCGTTAATGCAGCCTTATCAAGGGTATTGAAACCAGAAGAGCGAATGATTTTAGCGTCATATAAGCTACCGTCAGTATTAATATTAAATTGTAATAATACTCGCCCTCGATGGCGCTGTTTTCTGGCTTTACGGGGATATATTTTATTGCGCTCAATTTCTTGTTTGACTAGCGAATAATAGCGTTCACCTTCTTTTCGTTCGCCTACCTTTATTGGAGAAGGTTCATTATTTAGAGCCCCTCCTTGCATGGTGGTATTATTGTTGCCGTCAAAATTCACTGCGGAATTAACCGATGGATTATTGTTCTTATTCTTATTGATTTTCTTCTTGGTTTCTAAGACGGTTTTATTATTAGTTTTTTTGACCGCTGTTATTTTCTTTTTATCATTGATTTTTTCTTGTTTCTTTTTAACGGTTAGTACTGGATTTATTGGTGAATCAGGTAGAATCATTGGTTGCGCTTCACTAGAAGATCTATTTATTTCGGATATTGTTTCTATACTGGCAGATACCAAGGTAATTGTTGTATTAGGAGAAATATTATGGTCGCTTGCTAATGTCGGCGTAGAATTAGCAGAGGTCGATAAGCACAGCCATATTAAAGCAGTATGTAAAATAATAGATAATACAATATAAGCTAACAGTCTTATCATAATTTTTTATCTCAACATTTTAGTTGGTTTAATATGGTTGTGTTATTGTTTATTTAATTAAAACTTACTATTAAAACTGAGTTTAAATGTTCTTCCCGGGGCAGGCATCATAGAACGAGTTAACGGGTCGAGATAATATTCATCAGTTAAATTGGTTCCGGTTAATTCTACTGACATATTGTCATTAATTTTATAATTCACATAGGCATCAATTGTAAAAATTGGATCCCAACGCATTGGATTATTATTCGTACCTAAATAAGAAAGAGGTTTAATAATCATTAAATGTTTTTCATCACGATTTTCTGCTTTACTATGGTAGGTAAATCGACTGCCAATTTTGATTTTTTTATCCCATAAACGAGCACCTAAATTCATATTCAGGGAGTACTTAGGTTGAATTGCAGTACGTAAAAAACCACCCGGAAAACCACCATCAATACATTCTGGAATATTGTGTTGATTATAAGGATCTAAATAATGACTGGTATTAAGATCACAAACTTTATTTTTTATATTATAAACGTAACTAATATCACTAAAAATAAAATCATTATCATAACGCCCCTGTATTTCAATACCGGATAATAACTGTCTATCCATTTGGGTAAAATTATATGCCATATCACGATCGAATACGTTTTCTATCGTGGTGTCAAAATAGATTAATTTAATATCAGCGTGTTTTTCTGTTTTTAATAGATTTGCCAGATTATAGTGAATACCAAATTCTTGTGTTTTAGCGCGTTCCGGTTTGGTTTTTTCACCCATAACAATTCGGCGTTCGTCGGAAAAGCCAACCCCGTCTTCATATAAGCTGGGCATTCGGACTGATTCGGCATAACGAAGATAAACACTTAAATCATCCGTGATCGATATGCCCGCTGAGAGGACCGGGGCAATACCGTGATCTTTGCGTTTTTTCTCTTTTTGCCATAGCGTGTCTTCTGGCCGAGCAACAAGAATTTTATCCCCATCTGTAATCTGTTTAGAATAATAGCGTTTTACCGTTTTTCCTGTTTTAGCATCAATCGTTTCTTCATCTATATTTATTTTACCGGTAAAGAAAGGATTATCCTTTTTATGCAATTTTCCATCGTTAGGGTTGTAAAGTAAGGTAATCGATTTTGGTCGATAATTGGTTCCATTTTTATCGGGTATTTGCACTTGCTTGTTAGTACCTATCTTAATCAGGTATTCATCTTGTTCTGTATACTCTTTTCTTGTTGCCAGCGTTAGCTCGATACGCTGTTTTTTTAATTTATCGATATTGTTTGCTAGCGCTATTTTCTCCTGCTCATTAAGTTGATTTTTATTATCGGCTAAGGCCTCTGTTAATCGAGCTATTTCTGTCATATAAATATGGTGTTTGCTGGCAGCTAGTTTTTTTATTCGTTTCTTCCAGTCATCGGCATAAGCATCATTGTCATAATCTTGTTGATTAACTGATTGAAAAAACGGAACATTATAGCCGGCAAGATAGCCGCTCTTTTGGTAGCCGCTTATTTTTTCAGTTCTTTTTCTATTGACCAGATCATCAATTGACCAATAAGTCACATAATTGGCGCCGGCGGAGAAAGTTAAGAATTCCACCGGTTGCCAGTCGAATTTAAACCCCAGTTGATACTCTTGCCGACGGCCTTCTTTGCCTGGATATTGGAAATAACTAACCTTAACACCAGTATATTCCGTATGGTTAATTAATTTTTCATTCTGAAAGCGGCCGTTCAGGGTAAGATTTAAATTAGGTGTCAGGGTAAATATATTGCTAATGTCCAAACCCCAGCGATTATTTTCATTACTATTATTAGCGCTATTGATTAAGCTACCATCAATAGTGGGATTTTTAATCGCGGTGCCAAACTTATAGAAGGTGAAATTATCCCAATCAGCATCTCTGTCTTTTGGGGCTCTTGGGTAGCCGCCCGTACTATTGGTATTTGCATCAGTATGATTAAACCAAGCACTCAGATAAAAATCGAACCATCGACTATCAAGCGATTGATATTTAAGGTTGGCACTACCGGCTTTTTGGTGCACCTGAGCTAAAGGCCATTGCGGAACCAAATTACGTTCGATATCAACAAAACCCAGTCGAGAGGGCATAATATCGCCAAATTCCAGTCGGGAATCGCGATAAGTAAAATTAACCGTTAAATCATCAGTCAGATGCCAATTATTTTTTAGTAACAGCGATTTCATCATATTGGAAGTGTTAGGCACTTCTTTGCCTGGATGATAAATATTGGCAACAAAAGGCATATAAGGATCGATTATTATTCTAGTGTTGGTAAATTCTTTTTTTTTCTCATTAGTAACCGAATCACAGTAACGATTAGCTCCCCTGGTACCGGCAAAATAGTTGCCTTTATTGCGATAACTTGATGGTTAGGAAATTGAATCGCTTTTAAAGTGAGTAGCAAAAGCCATCCCTTATTGCAAAAAGGAGATGGGGATCGATTTATTGTGTTTAGTGCCAGTTAACATTTCCTCAGAGAGTGTAATTTCTAACCTGATTTCCTTATTTTAGACACATTGATCCTGCGTTTAGCTGCGTAACCATCGCTTTTTCTCCAGGTTATGCAGTCTTTCTGACAACAATTCCGTTGCTTTTTTACCCATTTGCGCCCCGGTGAAAAGCAGCCTGTCGCCACACAGAATACATTTGTACGGATCGGTACGCAGAAATCCTTTCATCAGCA
>NZ_AUCC01000018.1 GCF_000429565.1 Arsenophonus nasoniae DSM 15247 | reverse complement strand
CAGGGATCCAATCAGGTTTAGCCAGTTCAATTCGCTGAAGCAAATAAGGTTTAAAGGGGGATAATTTAGTCGGTTGTTGACTTCTTTTAGCATAAGTTGGCATTGTCTGTTGTTGTAAATGATGTTTTACGGTGTTACGGGATATACCCAACTCACTGGCAATTTTTCGAAGGCTTTGTCCTTGTGCAAAGCGAACATGAATATCCACAAATATCTCCTTGGTTAACATAAATTATCCGTACAAAAATGTGCGAATAATACCAAGTGGATCAGTTTTAGATGATCGTTAGTGGATCAGTTTTGCATGATCGGTGACACTATATTCCAAGAAAGTGGTTCAGTTGCTAAAATTTGATTTAGATAACGCTATAGGTCACTGTTTTTTATTATTTACTTTTTTAAGGATGATTGGTCACAAAGGGCATCAAAGTGATAAACTAAGAATAATTAAGAAAAATGTATAATTAAAATATTTAACTGGATTTTTACATAATGAGTGAGTGCCAATCAGATTATCAGACGGATGTCAGGCTCAAGGAACAAGTGGAACATGCTTTACAGCCACCTTCTATGTATAAGGTGATTTTGAATAATGATGATTTCACACCAATGGATTTTGTAGTACAAGTGTTAAAGAAATACTTTTCTTTTGATGAAGAGCAAGCCACACAAATTATGTTGGATGTTCATTTTCACGGGAAAGGGATCTGTGGGGTTTATACTGCTGAAGTTGCAGAAACAAAGGCCGCGCAAGTTAATATTTATGCAAGAGAACATGAATATCCATTACTTTGCACGATAGAAGAAGTCTGATTAGACTAATTTATAGGGAGGTGATTATGCTTAACCAAGAACTTGAACTTAGTCTTAATGTAGCTTTTGCCAAGGCAAGAGATAGCAGGCATGAATTTATGACGGTTGAGCATCTATTGCTGGCGCTGCTCAGTAATACATCCGCCCGGGAAGCTTTAGAAGCTTGCAAAGTTGATCTTGTGATATTGCGACAGGAATTGGAGCATTTTATTTCACAAACAACACCATTATTGCCTGAGGATGATAGTCGGGACACTCAACCCACGTTAAGTTTTCAGCGAGTACTACAGCGTGCTGTATTTCATGTTCAGTCATCAGGGCGTAATGAAGTTACCGGTGCCAATGTATTGGTTGCTATATTTAGCGAACAAGAGTCTCAAGCTGCCTACTTATTGCGTAAACACGATGTCAGTCGGCTTGATGTTGTTAATTTTATTTCTCATGGTATGGTCAAAGGTAGTGAGGCAGACAATCGCCAGTCAGATTCCATTAATGCCGCTTATCAGAATGAAGAGGCAGTTGGCGTTGAAGAACGGATGGATAGCTTTACCACCAACCTTAATCAATTATCAAAAGCCGGTAAAGTTGATCCTTTAATTGGGCGTCAGTTGGAGTTGGAGAGAACGATCCAGGTTCTTTGTCGTCGACGAAAGAATAATCCGCTATTAGTGGGTGAATCTGGGGTGGGTAAAACAGCGATTGCCGAAGGGCTAGCATGGCGTATCATACAAAATGATATTCCGGAAGTGATGAAAGATTGTACTATTTATGCGCTGGATATCGGTTCATTACTGGCCGGTACTAAGTATCGTGGTGATTTCGAAAAGCGCTTTAAAGCATTATTAAATGTGTTAGAAAAAGATGAAAAAAGTATTCTATTTATTGATGAAATCCATACGATTATTGGTGCTGGTGCGGCATCTGGCGGACAAGTTGATGCGGCTAATTTGATTAAGCCATTACTATCTAGCGGTCGGATCCGCGTGATGGGCTCAACTACCTACCAAGAATTTAGTCATATTTTTGAGAAAGATCGAGCGCTGGCAAGACGATTCCAAAAAATTGATATCGTCGAACCTTCTGCTGACGAAACGGTACAGATTATTAACGGATTACGGGCTAAGTATGAAGCTCATCATAATGTTCGTTATAGTCCAAAAGCAATTAAAGCTGCGGTTGATTTGTCAGTAAAATATATCACAGATCGCCATTTACCGGATAAAGCGATTGATGTTATTGATGAAGCGGGTGCAAGAACGCGTTTGATGCCACAAAACCGACGTAAGAAAACAATTGGGGTACAGGAGATAGAATCGGTTGTTTCCCTAATTGCCCGCATTCCTGAAAAAACAATTTCTTCTAGCGATAAAGAGCGATTGAAAAATCTAGATAATAGATTGAAATTGCTAGTATTTGGCCAAGAGCAAGCCATCGAAACTCTTAGTGAAGCGATTAAAATGAATCGGGCGGGATTAGGCAGTAGTCATAGACCAATAGGAGCATTTTTATTTGCTGGACCAACAGGTGTAGGTAAGACAGAAGTCACTGTGCAACTGGCAAAAGCATTAGATATTAAATTATTGCGTTTTGATATGTCTGAATATATGGAACGCCATACAGTTAGCCGGCTAATTGGTGCCCCGCCAGGATATGTAGGCTTTGATCAAGGCGGTTTATTGACAGATGCGGTTATAAAACATCCTTATTCAGTCGTTTTATTAGATGAAATAGAAAAAGCACATTCTGATGTATTTAATCTTTTATTACAAGTGATGGATAATGGGACATTAACCGATAATAATGGCCGTAAGGCTGATTTTCGTAATGTTGTATTGGTGATGACTACCAATGCGGGTGTGCAAGAAACACAACGTCAATCAATTGGTTTTACTCAGCAGGATAATAGTACTGATGCATTATCAGAAATAAAACGAATTTTTGCGCCTGAATTTCGTAATCGATTGGATAGTATTATTTGGTTTAATGCTTTAACAACTGAAGTTATTGCCCAAGTTGTTGATAAGTTTATTGTTGAGTTACAAGCTCAACTTGATGAAAAAGGCGTGTCAATTGAAATCAGCAATGCGGCACGTCAATGGCTTTGCACTAAAGGTTATGATAAGGCGATGGGAGCTAGGCCGATGGCAAGGGTTATCCAGGATAATCTGAAAAAACCTTTAGCTAATGAACTTTTATTTGGCCAGTTGAGTCGCGGTGGTGCTGTTAAGATTGATCTAAATAAGAAGACGCAAAAATTAACCTATCATTTCGAAGGTATGCACAAAACTAAACCAGAGGATGCAATAATTTAATTACAGATGGTTTATAACCATAGGCGATATTCCAATCGTCTATGGCAAGAGCTTGAGATAAGAGGCGATCAACGGCTACGAAAGATGATGCGGCCTTTACTCAGATCATAAGGTGTTAACTCGACAGTTACTTTGTCGCCCGTCAGAATCCGGATATAATTTTTACGCATTTTGCCAGAAATATGCGCAGTAACTACGTGTCCATTTTCTAGTTCAACACGGAACATGGTATTGGGCAGAGTATCTAGTACTGTACCTTGCATTTCAATATTGTCTTCTTTGGCCATCTAATCCTCTAAGTTAATCACCAAGTTTTTTACGGGCAAGATAATGCCGAAAAACCCTCTTTATGTAAAGGAGTGTAGAGTGTAAAGTCACTTTTACTTTTTATCAAGAGATGAAAATTACGCCATTAAAGCTTAATAGTACAAAAATATACAACAAGTATACGATTTGAACAACGCGAATGATAAAAAATAAAATGCAACAATGTCATAGCAAACTATCTAACTTAGTTTGCAATAGCATGAATTATTCTGCTACTTATATCCTCAAATTAGTGTTTAATCAGCTATCAATTATCTTTGTTTAGGCAAAAAATATTTTCCAGTTAATCATCCGAAATGATTAGTTTCTTCTGTCTTAGGTAAAGTTATCGTTTGCTTTTGCCAACATGCTTTATCAAGAGCTTGGTCGCGATATTGATAGAGATAATTTAAAAATTGTATCCGAGGGATCTCTCTCACACCTAAAGAGGCGGTATATGCATTAATTATTTGGCAATCAAACAGTTTACCGCCGAAACGCAGGAAATGGTGATAAAAAGCAATAAGTGCATATTTAGAACCATCACTAACCCGGCTAAACATCGATTCACCACAAAAAATTTTACCAACATTAACACCATATAGTCCACCAATTAATTTTGTGTTGTGCCAAACTTCGACGGAATGCGCAACACCTAGTTGATGCAAAGCAGTATATGATTCTATGATTTGATGGGTGATCCAGGTTCCTTCTTGCCGTTGTGCGCAGCCGGCGATAACTTGTTCAAAGTCATGATTTAGCGTTATGACATAAGGCGTTTTTCGCATTCTTTTTTTGGTTGTTCGGCTAATGTGTATTTCTGCTGGCAAGAGCACTGCACGTGGATCTGGCGACCACCACAATGGAATTTCCGTTGGATTAAACCAAGGGAAAATCCCTTCATAATAGGCAGCTTGTAATCTACCGACCGCCAGATCACCGCCAATCGCGAGTAAACCATTGGGGTCAGATAGAGCATATTCTGGCGCTGGAAAGAGATAAGATCCCTCATCAAGCTGAAACATATAACCATCCTATTAACGAATTTTGTGATTATGTGAGTACTATTCTGGCTTGGTAATATTGAAAATAGCGCCCTTGCAATTGTAATAATTCCTCGTGGGTAGCATGCTCAATAATTTTTCCATCATCCATCACATATATTTGATTCATTTTTTCCAGTCCTTGTAAGCGATGCGTAATAACTAACAAGGTTTTGTCGCTACAGTGCTGCTGCAACTGAATTAGGATCTGTTTTTCAGTTTTTGCGTCTAATCCTTCGGTCGGCTCATCTAATAAAATGACTGGCGCATCATAAAGTAGGGCTCTTGCGATACCTAATCGCCGTTGTTCACCGCCTGAAAGCTGTCGACCACCTTCACCGATCCAACTATCCAGCCCTTGATTTTTAATTAGGCTATCTAAACCGACTTGTTTTAATACTTTTGTCAGTAAAGTGTCACTTGCATCATCTTTAGCTATTAACAGATTATTACGTAAGGTATCACTAAAAATATGGGTTCGTTGTGGTACTACCGCCATTAATTTACGTAATGTTTTCTCATTATAGTGATTAATTGGCTGGCCATTTATCAAGATTTGGCCTGAACTAACATCCCATGCACGCGTTAATAATTGTAATAGCGTAGATTTACCACAACCGGTTTTACCTAGTAGCGCAACATGTTCACCTGCATTGAGTGTTAAAGAGATATTTTGTAGTGTCGGTTGCGGTTGTTGAGGATAACTGAAATGCACATTTTGCAATTTGATCTCAACTTTATTACTCATCGTTATGCCGGAAGTTGGAAATGTCACTGCCGGTTGTTGATTAATTAACTCCATTAAGCGATTTGCAGAAGTGACGACTTGTCCTAAATATTGAAATGCAACAGCTACTGGTCCAAGAACTTCAAATGCCGCTAAGGTACAAAAAACAAACAGGGCAATAAGTGCACCAGGTTTATGCTGTTCACCCACACCGGTTGCTGCTAACCACATTAGTAGGGTTGCAGTAAGGCCGGAAATTAAAATCATAATAGATTGTGATAGCGCGGTTAAGTTAGATTGTTGCTGCTGGCGTTTTAGCCAGCTGGATTCTAGATTGGTCAATACTTGCCGAAAGCGAGGTAATGCGCCAAAAACAGTTAGCTCTGCTTGTGCCTGGATAATATTAATTAAATAAGCACGATATTGACTGCGAAATATAGTGAGATAGTGCCCAATAGATTTTCCCGCCTGATAAAAGAAAAAGGGTAAAGTAATCAGCAAACAGAGCATAATAGTGCCCAAAGTAAGAGCAAGAAGTAAGTCTAATGTACTTAACGCCAAGGTGAGCAAAATAGTAATAACTAAAGCAGCAAATATTGGAGAAAGCACTCGTAGATACAAATGATCAAGGCTTTCGACATCAGCGACCAGACGATTAAGAATATCTCCTTGGCGATAGTGTGCGATAGCGCCAGGAGATAGTGGAAATAGTTTTTGAAATGTAAATACTCTTAAATGGGCTAAGACACGAAAAGTCGCATCATGGTTAACTAATCGTTCAGCGTAACGACTGGCCGTGCGAATAATGGCTGAACCACGAACACCTGCTGCTGGTAGCATATAATTAAAAGTATAAAGCCCGGCAGTGCCCGCGAGAGCCGTTCCGGCTAAAAACCAACCTGATAAAGTCAGTAGGCTAATACTCGCCAGTACCGCGACAATGGTTAATAAAATACCAAGATTAAGCAGCAACCAATGACGTCGATATAGCGCAAGAAAAGGGAGTAGTACACGCATATTATATTTCCTCTGCGCGATAAGTTAGCAAGCGGCTAAAAGCCCCTTTAGTCTGTCTTAGCTCATTATAAGTGCCTTGTTCAATAATTAAACCCTTTGCCATGACCCATATTTGGTCGTAAGTAACAGCTTCTTCTAGCAAATGGGTAACCAGCAAAGTGGTTTGTTTAGTAGATGCTGTATTAAGTGCTGTCATCACACGTTGCTCACTTTGCATATCAAGGCTTGCTGCAGGCTCATCCAGTAAAAGCAAATGACAAGGGTTTAATAACGCACGCGCGACAGCAATGCGTTGCGCTTGTCCAACGGACAAGCGAGCGGCATTTTCGCCAATTTGGGTATTAACACCTGCGGGTAAATACTTAGTAAACTCAGTTACATAAGCATTTTCCATCGCAGCATTGATTGCTGCTGTGGAAGCTTTAGTTGAATGGAGACATATGTTGTCAATAATGGTTTGTGCAGGTAAATGGGGATTTTGACCAACCCAGCTAAGTTGTTTGCGCCAATCAGTCATATCGAGATCCTTAAGTTCAATTCCATTAACCATTAGCGAGCCACGATAAGGTAGAAAACCGAGTAGCACATTTAACAATGAACTTTTACCAGCTCCGCTTTGGCCGACTACAGCGATCCGCTGATTTGGCAATAGGGTGAAATTTAACGGGCCAGCTAAGCGTACATTGTCATGAGAAAAAATTTCTAGCTGTTGTGCAGTAATCGTGAATGGTTGAACCGGAGTAATTAGCTGATTATTTTGTGGTTGTGGTTGAGGTTGTTCTATGCTGGCTAATAATGTAAATAAAGATTCTGCTGCACCTACTGCTTGTGCTTTAGCATGATAATAAGTACCTAAATCACGTAGTGGCTGAAAAAATTCCGGCGCGAGGATCAAGGCCAAAAAGCCGGCAAAAAGGGTAACTGGTATGCCATAATTACCAAAATGCAATTCCCCTAAATAAGAAAAACCAAAATAAACTGCGACAATGGCAATGGAAATTGATGCGAAGAATTCTAACACTGCCGAAGAGAGAAAGGCCATACGTAAGACTTCCATCGTTCTTTGGCGAAATTCTTCAGTCGCTTGTTCAATATCTTTTACTTCTTTGTTGGCACGGAAAAAAAGTCGTAAGGTATCAAGTCCACGTAAACGATCGAGAAATCTGCCGCTTAATCGGGCTAACGCCACAAAATTTCGCCGATTAACATCAGCGGCCCCCATTCCGACTAATATCATAAATAAAGGGATTAAAGGTGCGGTGATAAATAAAATTAAGCCAGCTGCCCAGTTAATCGGGAAAATCGCAATCAGAATGATAATTGGGATCATAGCGGCTAAATAGATTTGCGGTAAATAGCGAGCATAATAATCCTGTATGTCCTCAATTTGTTCTAAAATGATCGTTGCCCAACTTCCAGCGGGTTTATTTTTAACCCAAATTGGCCCTAATTGGTCAAGTTTATTTAATACTCTGCTACGGATCTGCTGGCGAACTATTTTGCCACAAACAAATCCAACACTTTCCCGGATAAAATGAATTAACGCTCTTAAAGTAAATACACAAATGAGTAATACAAATTGAACTAGCAGTTGTTCTCGAGCTAGATTATCTACAATCAATGCTTGTAAAATGGTAGCTAAAAGCCAGGCTTGCATAACGATAAGTAGGCCACTAATAACTCCCAGTAACATGGATAAGCGTAGCCAGTGTTTTGCTGGTGCTGATTGTTGCTTCAACCATTTAACCAACTCAGTTTGTTTTTGTTTATCCATAATGATGATTTTATATACCGATGATAAGTTAATTAGGATAACGGGTTGATTTTAATTTATCTAATATCAACTTTTATAGGTATGTTACAGATAAAAAGGCGCTATTTCGACAGCGCCTGTTATAGAAATTTATAAAATTATTATAATTTGTAACATTTATTTGCGATATAGCGCGTCTAAATAACGTTCGGCGTCAAGGGCAGCCATACAACCAGTCCCTGCTGAGGTAATGGCTTGACGATAGACATGATCCATGACATCACCAGCAGCGAAAACACCTTCAACTGAGGTTTGGGTTGCATTACCTTTAGTGCCAGATTGCACTTGAATGTAGCCATTTTCTAACACTAATTGATCGGCAAAGATACTGGTATTGGGGGTATGGCCAATAGCGATAAACACGCCAGTTACGGCAAGCATCTCTAGATTGTCATTTTCGGTTGAACGTAAATTGATACCAGTGACACCACTATTGTCACCTAATACTTCATCAAGGATAAAATTGGTATGTAACACAATATGGCCAGTTTTTACTTTTTCCATCATCCGTTGGATGAGAATTTTTTCAGCGCGAAACGTTTCACGGCGATGAATAACATGGACTTTTTCGGCAATATTGGATAGGTAAAGTGCTTCTTCAATCGCCGTATTTCCACCACCTACTACCGCCACTTTTTGCTTGCGATAAAAAAAGCCATCGCAGGTGGCGCAGGCTGAAACGCCACGACCTTTAAAGGCTTCTTCAGAAGGTAAACCCAAATAGCGAGCTGAGGCGCCGGTAGCGATAATAAGCGCATCACAGCTATATATTCCGTCATCGCCCGTGAGTTGGAACGGCCGTTGCTGTAGATCAACCGCATAAATATGATCATTAATAATATTTTCTTCTGCAGAGAATTTTTTAGTATGCTGCAGCATCCGTTCCATCAATACCGGCCCCATTAACTCGGTATGATCGCCAGGCCAATTTTCAACTTCGGTGGTGGTAGTTAACTGCCCTCCTGGTTGCATGCCGGTAATTAATACCGGATTTAAGTTTGCTCGGGCGGCATAAATAGCTGCCGTATAGCCAGCTGGGCCAGATCCCAGAATAATAACCTTACTATGCTTGTTGGTGTTCATGGCGGCTCCATTTGTAAGAATATCTATTTAATGTGGCGATTGTAGGAGATTAGGAAAATTAAAAAAAGTAAATTGAATGAAAAGATGATAAGGAAATAATCATTCTTTGTTGACTTGTTTTAACATTTTATTTATTAAGGCGAGTCATGAAAAAAGATTATTTTTCGTGAAATAACGTTTTAAAGTGAGAATTTTTCTGATGTCTTATTGACAATTAGTTAATAATAAATTCATTTCCTTATGATGTTCTGATTTTTATTCATAATCTTTGACAATCGGTTGTGTATTTGAGAAAACATCTTATAGGATTAATTACCTAATTTGATTAATTGAAATTGAACATCATTTAAACAAATAGATAAATATCCTACTTTTCATTATCAAATTGAAAACTAACCAGATGATTTATCTACAAGATGAATTATACTACAAATACTAATGGTCAGGCGGAGTTTAACCTTATTGCATCTTTTCCAATTCAATAATAAGAAAAGAAAATAGGGAATGTAATGGGTATAAAAAAATAGATAAAAGAGAGATAACGAAATGATTGATAACAAAAAGCGTCCAGGAAAAGATCTTGATCGTATTGATAGGAACATACTTAATGAATTACAAAAGGATGGTCGTATTTCTAATGTTGAGCTTTCTAAGAGAGTAGGGTTATCGCCGACCCCTTGTTTGGAACGTGTGCGTCGTTTGGAGCGTCAAGGTTTTATTTCTGGTTATACTGCTTTATTAAATCCACACTATCTCGATGCATCTTTATTGGTTTTTGTTGAGATCACCTTGAACCGTGGTGCTGCAGATGTTTTTGAACAGTTTAATGCTGTTGTGCAAAAACTGGAGGGGATTCAGGAATGTCATTTAGTCTCTGGCGATTTTGATTATTTACTTAAAACACGGGTTCCTGATATGTCTGCCTATCGTAAATTGTTAGGCGAGACTTTGCTTCGTCTCCCCGGTGTCAATGACACGCGAACTTATGTAGTAATGGAAGAGGTAAAACAGAGTAATCGTTTGGTCATTAAGACACGTTAATCAAATAGATGCAAAACCGGAAAAAGTTAGGTACACTCCTGTTTATGCATACAGTTTCAACGCTGAGCATTACTCAGCGTTGTTCCTTTCAATCAACAGGAAAGACCTGGAGTGTTAGTTTTGGGCCAGGAATATACAGAAGACAAAAACATTAAGTTAAAAAAGATCAGTAATGGCAAGATACTGACAGAGGTTATTTTACTGATAATTACTATCTGGGCGATTTTTTTGCTGGTGGCTCTGATAAGTTTTCATCCTTCCGATCCTAGCTGGTCACAGACGACTTGGAATGAACCAATTAAAAATTTAGCGGGCGGCATTGGTGCATGGTCAGCGGATATTCTTTTCTCTGTTTTCGGTATTTTAGCCTATGCTATACCATTAGTCATGTTGTTAGGATGTTGGAATATATTTAAAGATATCGATAACCAAAATTGTCTGGATTTCTTTGTTCTTTCTTTACGCCTGATCGGTGGGTTGGCGTTAATAATTACCTCGTGTGCTTTGGCAGCACTTAATATTGATGATTTACCTAATTTTTCCTCCGGTGGCATTATTGGTAGTGTTTTTAGTAATGCCATTCTACCTTGGTTTAATATTTTAGGAACCACGTTAACGCTACTTTGTATTTGGGCGATTAGTTTCACCCTATTTACGGGTTGGTCATGGTTAACGATTGCAGAAAAGATTGGTGCACTGGTTTTAGCGGCAATAACGCTTATTACTAATCGTACTCGTAGTAACAACAAGCATCAAGCAACAGAATCTTATGTCTCACCTCATCCGGCTAAATTATACGATGGTACATCAGACACAGCAGATTATATTGATCCTGATGATGTGCTTTTTTCAACTGCGCCAATTAAACAGTTAGCGAAAGAAGAATTGAGTAATAATAAAAACGATCAATTGTATCCAGATAAGGTACAGTTTTTGACGCCTGATGAAGCCAAAGTTGCCCTTGATATTCAGGCAGAAACATTGGACAAATATGACGAAGATATTTTTAGCAAACCGTCAAATATCCCCGTTCCAATGGATGATGAAGTTGATCTCAATAAACCGATAGATCCTAATCACGTTTCTCAAGCTGGCTTGCAAAAAGAAGCGGCTGATCTGGCTGAACCCTTAATTTCCCCAGTAACCAAAATAGATGCGGAAGCTGACGTGAGTACTGCCTTCACGCCGGTAAAATCACAAATTAAAAAAGGTATTGGCCCCGAATTTCCGCGCCCTAATCCTGTTCGTTTACCAACACGGCGCGAGCTTTATGGTAATCGTCTAACGACACAAAAAGAGCAGGAATTGGATGCCGACCAAAAAGCTTTTCAAAATCACGCGCCCCAGCCGGATGGCTCTGAGTTTAGTATTGATAATTGGAATGAAGAAAAATTACGTGATCAGTTTTTGCAGCAGCAAAATGAGCGTTATAACACCAATATAACTAATAATCTTAATCAGCCAACAGATAACATTGATGTGCACGACAAAGTCATTACATCAGAGGAAACAGAATCAAACGCGTTAGTTGAAAACCAACCGCACATTGAGCATAAATGGCCTTTGGCAGAAGACGAAGTAATACCACAAGCGCAAGTAGCAAAAGATTTCAGCGAAACATCATTAGCCCATGAAGATAAAAAGCAAAAGGTAGCGCAGACATTACCTGAGCAGGGAAGTCTTTTTCATCCTTTTCTGGTACGTAATGATCAACCATTACCGAAACCCACAACGCCCATGCCCTCATTAGATCTGCTTGCCAGCCCACCAAACCACAACGAACCGGTTGATATGTTTGCGTTGCAACAGACATCCCGTTTAATTGAAGCGCGTTTAAGCGATTATCGGGTAAAAGCGGAAGTGGTTGGCTTTTCACCTGGACCGGTTATTACGCGCTTTGAGTTGGACTTAGCCCCTGGCGTGAAGGCCGCACGTATTTCTAACTTATCAAGAGATTTAGCCCGCTCTTTATCGGCAACTGCGGTACGTATTGTGGAGGTGATACCGGGTAAACCTTATGTCGGTTTAGAATTACCCAATAAAAAGCGCCAGACGGTGTATCTACGTGAAGTGCTTGATTGTGATAAATTTCGCCGTAACCCATCACCCTTAACCATTGTATTAGGTAAAGATATTGAAGGTGAACCCGTTATTGCTGATTTAGAAAAAATGCCGCATTTGTTAGTTGCCGGTACCACCGGTTCGGGTAAATCGGTTGGGGTTAATGCCATGATCCTCAGTATCTTGTACAAAGCAAAACCTGAGGATGTCCGTTTTATCATGATCGATCCTAAGATGTTGGAACTTTCTATTTATGAAGGCATTCCGCATTTGCTGACCGAAGTTGTCACCGATATGAAAGATGCGGCGAATGCACTGCGTTGGTGTGTTAATGAAATGGAACGTCGCTACAAACTTATGTCTGCTTTAGGGGTAAGAAATTTGGCGGGCTATAACGATAAAATTAATGCCGCTGAGCGCATGGGACGCCCAATACCTGATCCATTTTGGAAACCAGGCGATAGTATGGATAGTAGCCATCCAGTACTGAAGAAAGAGCCTTATATTGTTGTTATGGTCGATGAATTTGCTGATCTGATGATGACTGCCGGCAAAAAAGTCGAAGAGCTAATTGCACGTTTGGCGCAAAAGGCGCGAGCGGCCGGTATTCATCTAGTCTTGGCGACGCAGCGACCATCCGTTGATATTATTACCGGTTTAATTAAGGCTAACATACCGACTCGGATTGCATTTACTGTGTCAAGCAAGATAGATTCTCGCACCATTCTTGATCAAGGTGGCGCCGAATCTTTATTAGGCATGGGCGATATGCTTTACTTACCGCCTAACTCCTCTATTCCCATTCGTGTTCACGGTGCTTTTGTTCGCGATCAAGAAGTGCATGATGTGGTCAAAGATTGGCAAGCGAGAGGTAAACCTGAATATATAGATAATATCACTAAAGGTGGTGAAGATGGTGAAGGTAGTAATGGTTATGATAGTGATGAAGAGCTAGATCCCCTGTTTGATCAAGCGGTTGAGTTTGTGACGGAAAAGCAGCGTGTCTCTATATCGGGCGTGCAGCGACAATTTCGTATTGGTTATAATCGAGCGGCCAGAATTGTTGAGCAGATGGAGGCGCGAGGGGTTGTTAGTGAACCAGGGAACAATGGTAATCGCGAAGTTTTAACACCACCACCAGCAGAATATTGATTGAAAAATATTCGCCCAAAAACAATAAATATGATGAATGTAAAGGTCGTGACTTGATGAAAAAACTGATAATGTTAGGCTTGTTAGCAATAAGTTTTCATATTAGCCAGGTATGGGCGGATGCGGCTGCAGAACTGCAAATGCGCCTAAATAAAATAAATAGTTTTCATGCTAATTTTGCGCAAAAGGTAACCAGTATTGACGGTGATTTAATCCAGCAAGGTGAAGGTCAGCTCTGGATCAAGCGGCCAAATTTATTTAACTGGCATATGGTATCACCGGATGAAAGTTGGTTAGTTTCTGATGGTACTAATCTTTGGTTCTATAATCCTTTTGTTGAGCAGGTTACAGTAACTTTATTGAGTGAGGCAACGACCGATACGCCGTTTATGTTGATCACCCGTAACGATCCACAGGATTGGAAACGTTATCACATTAGCCAAAATGGCGATGATTTCCTGCTGACTGCAACACAAAATAAGGGAAATCTGAAACATTTTTCCATTACTGTCCAGCCTGATGGGACTATTCAACAGTTTACAGCGGTAGAGCAAGATGGCCAGATGAGTGCATATCAACTCAAGGGTCAGCAAAATAGCCAGGTTGATGATGATAAATTTAAATTTGTGCCACCACAAGGTGTAACCCTTGATGATCAGAGATCAAGGAGGTGAGGTGAGTAATTTGCCACTTGATTTTTCATCTAATGAATTTCAACCCTTGGCCGCAAAGATGCGGCCAATCAACTTAGAGCAATATATTGGTCAGCAACATTTATTAGCTAACAACAAGCCACTCGCGCGTGCTATTCGTGCAGGTCAACTGCATTCCATGATTTTGTGGGGGCCAGCCGGTACAGGAAAAACGACCCTGGCGGAAATTATTGGTCACTATGCGGATGCAGCGATTGAAAAGATCTCCGCAGTAACATCAGGTATCAAAGAGATCCGTGAGTCGATTGAAATTGCTCGCCAAAATCGGCAATTAGGGCGCAGAACGATTTTATTTGTTGATGAAGTTCATCGTTTCAATAAAAGTCAACAAGATGCTTTTTTACCTCATATAGAAGATGGTACGGTAACTTTTATTGGTGCCACGACAGAAAACCCTTCTTTTGAACTCAACTCAGCCTTACTTTCACGTGCGCGTGTTTATCTACTGAAATCATTGGCTAATGAAGAAATTGCTATGGTTTTACAGCAGGCCATGGCGGATAGTCAACGTGGTTATGGTGGGCAGAAAATTATTTTACCCGATGATACCCGTGACATGATCGCTCAGTTAGTCAATGGTGATGCCAGACGAGCACTAAATTTACTGGAAATGATGGTCGATATGGCTGAAATCGATGATAAAGATCAGCGAATATTAGCCGTAAACTTACTAAAAGATGTAAGTGGTGAAAGAAGTGCGCGTTTTGATAACAAAGGTGATCGTTATTATGATCTAATTTCAGCTCTACATAAATCGATCCGTGGCTCAGCTCCGGATGCGGCGCTTTATTGGTATGCTCGCATTATCACTGCGGGTGGCGATCCGCTATATGTTGCTCGTCGCCTGTTGGCCATCGCCTCTGAAGATATCGGTAATGCCGACCCAAGAGCGATGCAAGTTGCGATAGCAGCGTGGGATTGTTTTACGCGTGTTGGCCCAGCAGAAGGCGAGCGTGCCATTGCCCAAGCGATTGTCTATTTAGCTTGTGCCGCTAAAAGTAATGCGGTTTATAATGCTTTTCAGGCCGCCATAACTGATGCACAACAGAAGCCAGATTATGATGTCCCCAGCCATTTACGCAATGCACCGACTAAATTAATGAAAGAAATGGGCTTAGGGCAAGAATATCGCTATGCTCACGATGAACCTAATGCTTATGCGGCTGGTGAAAATTACTTTCCAGCAGAGATGCAAGGAACACGTTATTATTCTCCATCAAATCGTGGATTAGAAGGCAAAATTGGCGAAAAATTATCCTGGCTGGCAGAATTGGATCAAAATAGCTCAATAAAACGCTATCGTTAAAAATCTCAATGGGGTAAGGTAGCCAAATCAGACTAAGAAACTATTAACCATCAGAAAATACTGACAGGTTGTTTTTATTTTTAAACAATAATCATTTTACAGGTTAAGCATGCTCGATCCAAATTTACTGCGTAATGAGCTAGACGTAGTGGCTGAAAAACTGGCTCGTAGGGAATTTATTCTTGATGTAGATAAGTTGCGTAAACTAGAGCAAGAACGCAAAGATTTACAAATTAAAACGGAAACTTTGCAGGCAGAACGAAACTCCCGCTCGAAAACTATCGGTGCAGCAAAAGCACGTGGTGAAGATGTTGACGCTTTACGTAAGGAAGTTAACCAGTTGGCTGAAGAGCTGGATAACACTAAAAATAAGCTTACGCAAATCCAAGATGAGATCCGCAATATTGCCTTAACGTTACCCAATTTACCTGATGAAAGTGTACCAGACGGTAAAGATGAAACCGATAATGTCGAAATAAGCCGTTGGGGTGAACCGCGCCAGTATGATTTTGCCATCAAAGATCATGTAGCATTAGGTGAATTAACGGATGGACTGGATTTTCCCGCCGCAGTAAAAATTACCGGTTCACGCTTTGTGGTTATGAAAGGTCAAATAGCGCGTTTACATCGGGCATTGGCACAATTCATGTTGGATTTACATACCGAACAACATGGTTATACAGAAACTTATGTTCCCTATTTAGTTAATCATGCCACCCTTTATGGTACAGGCCAATTACCTAAATTTAGCGAAGATCTTTTTCATACTAAACCGCTGGCAGAGCAGGTATCAAATCAGCAATATGCGTTGATCCCAACCGCTGAAGTCCCAGTAACTAATTTAGTCCGCGATGAGATTATAGCGGCGGAGAGGTTGCCAATCCGCTTGACGGCGCATACTCCCTGTTTTCGTTCTGAAGCGGGCTCTTATGGCCGCGATACCCGTGGTTTAATCCGAATGCACCAATTTGATAAAGTTGAGTTGGTACAGATAGTAGAGCCAGACAAATCGATGGCTGCGCTGGAAGAGTTAACCGGCCATGCAGAAAAAGTATTGCAACTACTAAAATTACCATATCGTAAAATTGTTTTGTGTACTGGTGATATGGGATTTGCTGCATGTAAAACCTACGATCTGGAAGTATGGCTGCCAGCACAAAATACTTATCGCGAGATCTCTTCTTGCTCAAATACCTGGGATTTCCAGGCGCGTCGCATGCAAGCACGTTTCCGTCATAAAGAGGATAAAAAACCGCAGTTGCTGCATACCTTAAATGGCTCAGGTTTAGCGGTTGGACGTACCTTGGTCGCCGTTATGGAAAATTATCAGCAAGCTGATGGACGAATCGAAGTGCCTGAAGTTTTGCGGCCCTATATGAAGGGCTTAACCTATATTGGTTAATGCAATAGTAAGATATTTTTGCAATAGCACCGACAATGAGGCACTGTTACAACAGTGCCCTAAAACGATAGCTATATTGATGGCTGGAGCAAATGGATTAAATTAGGTAATAGATAATCCGTTCAAGGCGAATAATAATTGTTTAAAGCTGTTTAAGGTTGCATGCTAAATAATACTTAGCACTTCCCTTAATTGTATTAATTATAGAGATAACGACATGAAGGTATCTCTAAGCCCTTATCTGTTAACCGGTAACCCGACGCTTTAGTGGATGAACAAGGATGGCGCCGTCTTTGAAAAAAGATGTGGCTAAAAGTGTCAGTAATGCCATCAAGACGATTGATAAAGCACAAAAAATCTTACAACAGAATCAAGAAGCCGTTGATCAGGTGATGACCACCTTCTTTGGTAATGCTTCAAGTGAATTTAAAAAGAAATGGAGTGAAGATTTAGCAGAAATGCAGGAGTTTATGAAAGCATTTAATATAGATAAAAATTTTATTATCTTGCCTGATGGAGAAGAGGCGCCGATAGCTTCAGTAGATCGTTTGAAGCGTCAGTCATATTGGCGATATTGGGGGGCGATAAAAAAAGTTCAGCGCGATGCCTAGTTTTTGGATAAGAAACAAGTCAAAAGGTTACTGGCTGAAAAAGAGGTTTTCTATAAGGATGAAAAGGAAACGCCATATTTGGAATCTAATGTTCAACAATGTTATAAGCTACAAAAAAAAGTCGGTGATGATTATATGGCTTTGCTTTTGATTCACGAATTTTCCCATGCCGCACTTTATACCGCGGATTATGTTTATGCAGCCAATAATACTAATGAAATCAATCCGTTGCCACTATATGGTTTACCTGTTGGTAATGTATCAAAGAAATATCAACTTTTAAATTATGAACGCCGAGGTGGAAATACCGGGGATGCGAGTACTTTTCAAGACTTAGCCTACAATAATGCCGACTCATTTGCTCTAGCCACTACGCTTTTAGCCTATTCAGCATCGAAGCAACCGAAACGACTAGAACAATTTAACCGCTTTGTTATCAATCGAGCTGCGTTTATGGAGCAATATAAACAATATCTTTAATATTATAAGGGCTTTTTTCACGAAGCTATAAAGCGAAAAAAGCCCGCTTGATAAAAATGAATAAATCATAAAATATCTATAATTTAATGAATAAGTTAATAAACCACTTTATGGCCATAACCTTGCAGAATATGTTTTACCCGCTCCATGGTTTCGGTCGTTGGTGGTTTGATATCGGCTAGCTGGTACTCTTCCCCCATCGCTAGCCATTTATGTTTGCCCAACTCATGGTAGGGTAGCAACTCGATCTTTTCGATATTATGCATATCACGGGTAAATTGGCCTAATAGATGGGCAGATTGGTCATCATCTGACCAACTGGGCACCACCACATACCGGATCCAGGTTTTTTGCCCACGTTTAGCCAGATAACGGGCAAATTCAAGGGTTCGGTGATTAGAAACTCCAACCAGATTTTTATGAATATTGTCGTCCAGTTGTTTTAAATCTAGCATCACTAAATCGGTAACATCCAATAATTCATCTATCACCTTATCATAACGGCGGACAAAACCATTAGTATCGAGGCATGTATGAATACCTTGTTGCTGACAGGCACGAAACCAGTCACGCACAAATTCAGCCTGCAAAATGGCTTCACCGCCTGAGGCCGTCACGCCGCCACCGGAAGCGTTCATAAAATGGCGATAACTGACCACCTCTTTCATCAATTCTTCGACGGTAATTTCCTTACCACCATGGGTATCCCAGGTGTCTCGGTTGTGGCAATACAGACAACGCATCAGGCATCCCTGAAAAAAAACGATAAAGCGAATACCCGGGCCATCTACTGTACCACAAGATTCAAAAGAGTGAATTCGCCCAACTAGCGACATAACAGCTCCAAAAATTAATGGTAGTTAAAAAGCCCCATTTTAAGCGGGGCTTTTATCTACTGCTATTTTAGTTCAACAACAAATTGTTACATAGTTGCCGTAAATGTACGGGTAATAACATCTTGCTGCTGTTCTTTGGTCAAAGAATTAAAACGCACCGCATAACCGGACACACGAATGGTTAGCTGAGGATATTTTTCCGGATTTTCCATTGCATCTAATAGCATTTCACGATTCATAACGTTAACGTTTAGATGTTGACCACCTTCAATATTGGCTTCATGGTGAAAGTAACCATCCATCAGTCCTGCCAGATTGGTTTTACGTACCTCATCATCTTTACCCAATGCATTAGGTACAATCGAGAAAGTATAAGAGATACCGTCTTTGGCGTAAGCGAACGGCAATTTGGCTACCGAAGTCAGCGAGGCTACGGCACCTTTCTGATCACGGCCATGCATTGGATTAGCGCCTGGGCCAAAAGGAGCACCGGCACGGCGACCATCAGGAGTATTACCGGTTTTCTTGCCGTAGACCACATTGGAGGTAATGGTCAGAATTGATTGAGTTGGCACCGCATTGCGGTAAGTGCGCAATTGTTGGATCTTCTTCATGAAGCGCTCAACTAAATCGCAAGCAATATCGTCGACGCGGTTATCATTATTACCAAATTGTGGATATTCACCTTCAATGTTGAAATCAATGGCAATACCATCTTCATCACGAACCGGCGAAACTTTGGCATATTTGATCGCCGATAGTGAATCAGCGGCAACGGAAAGCCCCGCAATACCACACGCCATGGTACGATAAACATCACGATCATGCAGCGCCATTAAGGCCGCTTCATAGCTATATTTATCATGCATATAGTGAATGATATTCAAAGCCGTAACATATTGGGTAGCCAACCAATCCATGAAGTGATCCATTCTGTCCATCACGACATCAAAATTGAGCACATCATCGTTAATCGCTGGCATTTTAGGGCCAACTTGCAGTTTAGATTTTTCATCGATACCGCCGTTGATGGTATACAGCAAGGTTTTGGCTAAGTTTGCCCGCGCGCCAAAAAATTGCATCTGCTTACCGACGATCATCGGGCTAACACAGCAGGCAATAGCATAGTCATCATTATCAAAATCAGGCCGCATCAAATCGTCGTTTTCATACTGAATCGAAGAAGTATCAATAGAAACTTTGGCGGCGAATTTTTTGAAATTGAGTGGTAGCTTTTCTGACCAAAGAATGGTCATATTGGGCTCAGGCGAAGGGCCCATGGTATAGAGCGTATTGAGGAAACGATAGGTATTTTTCGTCACGAGGGTACGCCCATCGACGCCCATACCGGCCAGTGACTCAGTTGCCCAAATGGGATCACCTGAGAATAACTCATCATATTCAGGAGTACGTAGGAAACGCACCATCCGCAATTTCATGACTAAATGGTCGATCAGTTCTTGTGCTTGTTGCTCAGTTAAGTGACCGGCTTTTAGATCGCGTTCAATATAAATATCAAGGAAAGTAGAAACACGGCCAAAAGACATAGCGGCGCCGTTTTGTGATTTAACCGCGGCTAAATAGGCAAAATAGGTCCATTGAACCGCTTCTTTCGCATTGGTTGCCGGGCCTGAAATATCATAGCCATATTTTGCTGCCATCTCTTTCATTTGACCTAACGCGCGGTGTTGCTCAGCAATCTCTTCGCGTAATTGAATGGTCATTTCCAGCTCTTCGCCTTGCTCTAGTTTACTTTGTAGAGAATTAAATTGAGCCAGCTTGTCATCACGTAAGAAATCAATACCGTAAAGCGCTACGCGACGATAATCACCAATTATCCGGCCACGGCCGTAGGCATCTGGCAATCCGGTCAAAATACCTGATTTGCGGCATTTCATAATGTCTGGGGTATAAACATCAAATACCCCTTGATTATGGGTCTTACGGTATTCGGTAAAGATTTTTTTCAGTGCCGGATCCAATTCACGATTGTAGGCTTTACATGAGCCTTCGACCATTTTAATGCCACCAAAAGGGATCAATGCGCGCTTAAGGGGGGCATCAGTTTGTAAACCGACAATCTGCTCTAACCCTTTTTCAATATAACCGGCATCATGGGAAGTAATGGTAGCGGCAACATCAGTATCAAAATCGACAGGCGCATGGGTACGATTTTCGATCTTAATCCCTTGCATCACTTTTTCCCATAAGCTATCAGTCGCTTTGGTTGCGCCGGCTAAAAATGATTCGTCACCTTCATAAGGTGTATAGTTGGTTTGGATGAAATCACGTACATCAACGTCTTTTTGCCAGTTCCCCTGAGTAAATCCTTGCCATGCAGCAGAGAATTTTTCATTTAACTTGGACATCATATTTTTTACCTTTATTTTTTAAATAATAAAATGCTGACAATCTGTACGCGATGGATCAATGTTGACAGCCATCGCGTAAATATATTAACCAATATGTCATACCGACTAACAAAGCACCGCCGATGATATTACCAATAGTGACAGGGATAAGATTATCTGTAATAAAATTGGCCACAGTTAAATGAGAAAACTGGTTTTCATTTACTCCGGTCATCAGCCAGAAATCCGGTGAGGCAAAATTTTTGATCACGATGCCTAATGGGATCATAAACATGTTGGCAATGCTATGTTCAAAACCACTGGCAACAAACATGCCTATTGGTAAAATTAATACAAAAATTTTATCTAGCAAGCTACGGCCTGAATAACTCATCCAAACACCCAAGCAAACCATTAAATTGGCTAAAATACCTAAGCAAATGGCTTCGAGAAAAGTGTGATCAAGTTTATGATTTGCTGTTTGTAAAACATTAAGCCCCCATTGGCCATTAGCCACCATGTATTGTCCGGCAAACCAGATTAATGCAACGAAAAACAGGGCACCAATAAGGTTGCCAATATAAACATTAAACCAATTAACAAACATCTGTTTCCAGGAGACTTTGCCGGTTGCTTTTGCCACAATGGTTAACACGGAAGAAGTGAAAAGATCAGCGCCACAGACAATCACCAGCATAAGTCCTAATGAAAAACAGAGACCGCCAGCAAGTTTAGCCAGTCCGAAAGGAACACTAGCAATGCCCGTGGTGACAGTAATATAAAAAACAAAAGCAATGGAAATAAATATACCCGCCGTAATAGCAGATAAATAAGTAATTCGAGGATGCTTGTTAACTTTATATGCCCCAGTATTATCTGCAAGTTGCGCCATTGCAGCCGGTGATAATAAATTAGACAAGTTGTTAGCTTTCATAACCAACATGCTCTTATGAAGTTAAGGAATTATAACGCCAACAATATTAACAAAGGGGACATCAAATAAATTTGATATAGATCATTATTATTTGGTTAACAAATAGCTATAAAACTAACAAATTATGATAATTATTTGATTTATATTGAAAAAAAATTTTTAATTTTTATAAAAAAATTTTATAAACACAATGAGGAAATAAATAATCAGGTTAAATTATCGTTGAAATAGGGTTTTTGTCTAATAAATTTTAACCTGATATTTATTTTTTAGTGTTGACTCATTAGCTTAAGTGAGCCTGTTTAGCGGTTTGCAGTTTATGATAAACGTTGAGTAATGCTTGATGAGTCGGTAGCGTTTGTAACTCAGGATCAATTGACCATAAGCCATAAAAACAATTTTCACCAGCAATGGCTCTCGACGCGGCAGTAACCGCTTGTTGGCCATACATTTTAGTGAAAGCCTCATAGTATTGATCAGGTTGACGATCAGCTTGTTGCGTTAGTTGCAGTAAGGTTTGTAGACAGCGATAATAATTGGCTCGCTCAGCAGTAAATAGCGAAGAATTAAACTCTAGCGTCCATTCAACCCACAGCAGTGCTTGGGCAAAATCACCACCGGCCAGTGCTAGCATCGATTTTAATTCACCGATCCGCAGGTGACTCCAACCATTGCCAACGCCCACCGCAATGCCTAATAATTCACGGACTCGAGTAAAATCATCAAAACCTTCTTCATCGAGCTGCGCTAACAACCGCAAATAGTCCTCTTTTGGCCATTGACTATCGGCTAGCGACATAATGGTATCGCGCAAATCTATTGCCATGGCATTATTAGCAATATGCAGATCGTCAACGGGATAAATATCCGAGATCTCCGGCACAATAATACGGCAGACATAGACGCCTAAATGTTGATAATCGGCAATATAAACTTCCGCATTCATCTGATTGAAAATCGCCATCAACGTAGCAAATTCTGCGCTGGTCGTGCCTTTGAAGTTCCAATCGACAAAAGGATAATCGGCATCTTGTTTAAAGAGATCCCAGCTAATTAAACCGCTTGAATCAATAAAATGGGTCTCCAGATTGGTATGCTCTGCCACTTCATCATCATCAAATGTTGGCATATTAAACACATCTAAATCTTTTAAACTGCGGCCTTGCAGTAATTCGGTAACTGTTCGTTCGAGGGCAATACCAAAATCAGGATGAGCACCAAAAGAAGCAAAACAAGTGCCATTATTGGGATTGAAGAGTACCACACAGATAACCGGGTATTTGCCACCGAGAGAAGCATCAAAACAGAAAATTGGAAAACCTTCTTCTGCTAATTTAGCAACTGCCTCAACAACGCCAGGATAGCGTTGCATAACAGGCTCAGGAATAACAGGCAAACTGATTCGCTCGGCAATAATACGATTTTTGATATGACGCTCAAAGATCTCTGACAATGCCTGAACGCGTGCTTCATGTTGCGTATTACCGGCTGACATGCCATTCGATACATACAAATTACCAATAATATTCATTGGAATATAAATAGTTTGTTGATCGGATTGGCGTATAAAAGGTAATGCACAAATCCCGCGTTGTTTATTACTTGATTGTAAATCAATTAGCATGCTAGCAGACAGATTATTATCAGGATCGTAAAAAGCCCGTAATTTTGCGTCCAAAATCCCATCAGGTAAATGATCGTCCGATGGTAGAGCAAACCACTTTTCATTCGGATAGTGGACAAAATCACCATTAGCAACTTTAGCACCCAGATAAAAATCAGCGAAAAAGTAATTGGTAGCTAAACGTTCAAAATATTCGCCCAATGCAGAGGCTAGAGCAGCTTTTTTACTAGCACCTTTACCGTTAGTAAAACATAAAGGGCAGTCTCGATCACGGATATGGACTGACCAGACATTCGGCACCGGGTTTAACCAAGAAGCTTCTTCAATATCAAAACCGAGTTTCTTAAGTTGCTGTTGAAAAGTGGTAATAGAATCTTCTAAGGCGGCATCTTTGCCAGGAATAAAAGTTTGGCTCATAAATTAGGTTACTTATCCGTGTTTGATTACTAAAAGGTGATAATACGGCATTTTTGCTGGCTTCTCTATTCACGAGTTCATAGGAGTAAAACACATTATTGAAATTAATCGCTGTTTTTGTTGGTAGTTACAGAAATATATTTTGTAATTTATATAATTTTACAAAATTTTACAGCGGGATTTTATTATGAGGAAGTTAAATATTTCTTTATTATTTGGCGCTATGTTGTTAACTAACAGTGCTGTTTCTGCCTTACCAACCATTACGGTACTAGCGACTGGAGGTACGATTGCTGGTGGCGGTGATTCAGCGACACAATCCCAATATACAGCCGGTAAAGTCAGTATCGATGCATTAATTAATGCGGTACCTGAAATAAAGAAAATTGCCCATCTTAATGGCGAACAAATTGTTAATATTGGTTCCCAAGATATGAATGATCAGGTATGGCTAACGCTAGCAAGGAAAATTAATGCTGATTGTGATAAAACAGCAGGTTTTATTATTACTCATGGTACTGACACGCTTGAGGAGACTGCTTATTTTTTAGATTTAACGACTTATTGTCATAAACCTATTGTAATGGTTGGTGCGATGAAACCGGCTACGGCATTAGGGGCTGATGGGCCATTAAATCTCTATAACGCGGTTATTGTTGCCACTGATAAAGAGGCGGGCAACCGGGGAGTCTTATTAGCCATGGACGACAAAGTCATTAGCGCTCGTAATGTGGTTAAAATGAATACCAATTTTGTTGAAGCATTTGAAGCGGTTAATGCGGGTCCAGAAGGTTTTATCTACAATGGCAAGGTGCATTATTTAAGCGCGGCCAAACCCAGAGCAGATAAGGCTATTTTTGATATTAGTCAGTTAGATCAATTACCTAAAGTTGGTATTGTTTATAATTATTCAAATGCATCGGCGCTGCCGGCTAAGTCATTTATCTATCATGGCTATCAAGGCATTGTGAGTGCTGGAGTGGGGAACGGTAACATGTATAATAAGATTTTTACTGTACTGGCTGATGCGGTAAAACAGGGAATAGGGGTGGTTCGCGCTAGTCGGGTACCGACTGGTTTTATAACGCGAGATGCAGAAGTTGATGATAGCAAATATGGATTTGTCGCTGCTGAACGTTTGAATCCACAGAAGGCTCGAGTTTTACTTCAATTAGCCTTGACCCAAACCCATGATCCAATAAAAATTCAAGCGATGTTTGATAAGTATTAATTCGTTATCTAAATATGTTGCTTGCCGGCCAGATATTTTATTTATGCAATTAAAAATTAAATGATTGCAGCTGTTTTACGGTAATGTTAAAACCGAACCAGAGATTAAATAATAGTAAAAGTTTAATTAGGTCAATAAGGGTGGGTGATGAGTCAGATATACAATTTTAGCGCGGGTCCAGCCATGTTACCGGTAGACGTTTTGCACCGTGCACAGCAAGATCTTTGTAATTGGAACAGTATGGGTGTTTCGGTGATGGAAATAAGCCATCGCAGTGAAGCATTTATGGAGATCGTTAAACAAGCTGAGCAAAATTTACGTGAACTGCTCAAAATACCTGATAATTATAAAATCCTTTTTTGTCATGGTGGTGCCAGAGGTCAATTTTCTGCCTTGCCATTAAATTTATTTCAGGCTGACGAAACTGTTGACTATATTGTTGGTGGCTATTGGGCAAAATCTGCTGCGCAAGAGGCAGCAAAATATTGTATGGTTAATGAGATTGATATTCGGCTTGAAAAATCAGCTTATCTGAGCATGCAACCAATGGAAGAGTGGTCATTAACGACCAAGGCCAAATATCTGCATTATTGCCCCAATGAGACAATTGACGGTATTGCTATCCACACACTACCTGACTTTGCTGCCGATAAAATCGTGATTGCTGATTACTCCTCAGCGATCTTATCGCAACCACTCGATGTTAGCCGATTTGGGGTTATTTATGCTGGGGCGCAAAAAAATATTGGTCCAGCCGGTATCACATTGGTTATTATTCGGCAAGATTTATTAGGCCGAGCGAGAAAAACAACGCCTTCGATCCTTGATTACACTATACTGGCCAAAAATGACTCGATGTACAATACACCACCGACTTTTGCCTGGTATCTATCGGGTATGGTGTTTAAATGGTTAAAACAGCAGGGTGGGTTACAAGAAATAGCAAGACGCAATCAAGAAAAGGCCCGCTTATTGTATGATGTGATAGATAATAGCCAGTTTTATATTAATCGAGTTGACCCAATTAATCGTTCGCTAATGAATGTTCCATTCCAAATGGCAAAACCTAACTTAGATAGTCAATTTATCCAAGCGGCAGAGCAGCAAGGACTGCTTTTTCTGAAAGGGCATAAAGCAGCGGGCGGAATGCGTGCTTCAATTTATAATGCGATGCCCTTGGCTGGGGTGCAGAAGCTAGTTAATTTTATGATTGATTTTGAACAGCGGAATAAATAAATTAAATAATCCTTTATGGTTAGATTGGTAACGATACCGTCTAACCGTATCAAATGAATATAAATGTGATGTAAATAATATATCCAACTTTGTTATTGGAGAGTCTACTGTTAATGCAAGCCCTAACCATACCACCCATTTCTTACATTGAAGGTACTATCAATCTTCCTGGCTCGAAAAGTATTTCTAACCGGGTACTATTGTTAGCTGCATTAGCGCAAGGCCAAACCGTAATAACTAATCTTCTTGCTAGTGATGATATTCGTCATATGCTTAATGCCCTGACAGCATTGGGGATTGAATATCAATTATCTCAAGATAATACCACCTGTATTGTAAAAGGCGGCAGACATTTTTTTAGCCATCAACAAGGTTTAGAAATTTTTCTCGGTAATGCAGGTACCGCTATGCGCCCCCTCAGTGCGGTTTTAGCGTTGGCGGACAATGATATTGTCTTAACCGGCGAGCCTAGAATGAAAGAGCGGCCTATTGCTCATCTCATTGATGCACTACAACAAGGCGGGGCAACTATTGACTATCTTGAACAACCTGGTTATCCGCCAATAAGCATAAAAGGTGGTTTTCAAGGTGGGAATATCGCAGTAGATGGAGCAATTTCTAGCCAATTTTTAACCGCACTTTTAATGGCCGCACCGTTGGCGCCTAATGATACGACGATTCAGATCAAAGGCGAGCTGGTTTCGAAACCTTATATTGACATTACTCTAGCACTGATGCGTAGTTTTGGCGTTGAGGTGGACAATCAGCACTATTGTCAATTTCATATTAAAGCTGGACAGCAATATATTTCACCCGGCAATTATCTTGTTGAAGGTGATGCCTCCTCGGCCTCCTATTTTTTAGCTGCGGCGGCCATCAAAGGCGGTACCGTCAGGGTAACGGGTATCGGCAAAGATAGCTTGCAAGGCGATACCCAATTTGCTGCGGTACTTGAAAAAATGGGCGCCAAAATACGTTGGGGAAAAGATTTTATCGAATGTCAGCGGGGTAAGCTAGTTGGTATTGATATGGATATGAATGCGATCCCAGATGCGGCGATGACGGTTGCTACTTTGGCACTGTTTGCGCAAGGTGAAACGATTATTCGCAATATTTATAACTGGCGGGTGAAAGAAACTGACAGATTAACAGCGATGGCAACCGAATTAACAAAAGTTGGTGCTAAAGTAGAAGAAGGGCGTGACTATATACGTATTTTACCGCCTCAATTATTGCAGCATGCTGAAATAGAAACTTACAATGATCATCGTATGGCGATGTGTTTTTCACTGGTCGCTCTGTCAGATACCCCGGTTACCATTTTGGATCCCAATTGTACCGCTAAGACTTTTCCAGACTATTTTAATCAGCTAGAAAAATTAAGTTATCGCGACTAGCATGTATCAGCAACATAGCATAATACTGAACGACGAGAATTATGCTTATTAGGCTAAATCTGATGTAAGCATCGCTTTGTTTTCCTTAATAGAATGAATTGAGTATAATAGGGGACTTATTAGCCTGATAGAGCGTATTTGCTGAAAATGCAATTCTATCAAAAAGGAGGAATATAATGGCGGTTTTACCTCCCGTTATCACAGTTGATGGTCCAAGTGGCGCAGGTAAAGGTACATTATGTCAGGCATTGGCAAATAAACTGGGTTGGCAGTTACTTGATTCTGGCGCTATTTACCGTGTTCTGGCTTTAGCAGCATTACATCATCATGTTGATATTCAGTCTGAAGAAGCATTAGTTCCATTAGCTGCGAATCTTGATGTCCGTTTTGAACCAAGCGAAAAAGAATTAGCAGTTATGCTTGAGGGGGAGGATGTTAGTAATGAAATTCGTAGTGAAATTGTTGGTAATACAGCATCTCTTACTGCAACTTTTCCTCGAGTGAGAGAAGCGTTATTACGTCGGCAAAGGGCATTCCGCACTAAACCGGGTCTGATTGCTGATGGTCGTGACATGGGTACGGTGGTTTTTCAAGACGCACCGGTAAAGATTTTTCTTGATGCCACACCGGAAGAGCGCGCTCATAGGCGGCTACAACAGTTGCAGGAAAAGGGCTTTGATGTTAAATTAAGCGATCTTTTAGTTGATATTAAAGAGCGTGATTATCGTGATCGTAATAGGCTGATTGCGCCTTTGGTGCCTGCAAAAGATGCGTTGATTCTGGATTCAACAAAGTTATCTATTGAAGAAGTTATCAAGCAGGCACTTGCTTATGTGAAAAAAAAGCAAATATTATCTATATAATATGCTCAATATTGACATATAATAAGTGAATACACCTTTTTGGTGTAGCTGAATTTTTGTTCAGTTAAGTAAAGCTTTGTAACAAGGAGTGTTGCGAGGTATGTAAAATAACCCCATTTGGCAGGATGTTGAATGGAAGTTAAAATTAAAATTTTTGAAGATCTTACTATGACAGAATCTTTTGCTCAACTCTTTGAAGAATCTTTACAGAGTATCGAAACCCGTCCAGGGGCTATTGTTCGTGGTGTTGTTGTTGCTATCGACAAAGATGTCGTGTTAGTTGATGCCGGTCTGAAATCAGAATCAGCGATCCCAGTAGAACAATTTAAAAATGTGCAAGGTGAGCTAGAAATTCAGGTTGGTGACGAAATTGATGTTGCTTTAGACGCAGTAGAAGATGGTTTCGGTGAAACTATTCTGTCTCGTGAAAAAGCGAAACGCCATGAAGCTTGGTTAATGCTAGAAAAAGCCTATGAAGATGCCGAAACAGTTATGGGTATTATCAATGGCAAAGTAAAAGGTGGTTTTACAGTAGAATTAAAAGGTATTCGTGCATTTTTACCCGGTTCTCTGGTTGATGTTCGCCCAGTTCGTGACACAACTCACCTGGAAGGTAAAGAGCTTGAGTTCAAAGTTATCAAACTGGATCAGAAACGCAATAACGTTGTTGTTTCCCGTCGTGCTGTTATTGAGTCTGAAAGCAGTGCAGAACGTGATCACTTACTGGAAAACTTGCAGGAAGGCATGGAAGTTAAGGGTATTGTTAAGAACTTAACTGACTATGGTGCATTCGTTGATCTGGGTGGTGTTGATGGCTTACTACACATTACTGACATGGCTTGGAAACGTGTTAAACACCCAAGTGAAATTGTTAATGTTGGTGATGAAATCAATGTTAAAGTATTGAAGTTTGATCGTGATCGTACACGTGTCTCTTTAGGCCTGAAACAGCTTGGCGAAGATCCATGGGTAGCTATTGCTAAGCGTTATCCAGAAGGTACTAAACTGACAGGAAAAGTCACTAATCTTACTGATTATGGTTGCTTTGTTGAAATTGAGGAAGGTGTTGAAGGTTTAGTACACGTTTCCGAAATGGATTGGACTAATAAAAATATCCATCCCTCTAAAGTTGTTAATGTGGGTGATGTTGTTGAAGTTATGGTGCTGGATATTGACGAAGAGCGTCGTCGTATCTCCTTAGGTTTGAAACAGTGTAAACCAAATCCATGGCAGCAATTTGCAGAAACGCACAATAAGAATGATCGTGTAGAAGGTAAAATAAAATCGATTACTGATTTTGGTATCTTCATCGGTTTAGAAGGTGGTATTGATGGCTTAGTTCATCTATCTGATATTTCTTGGAATGTTGCAGGTGAAGAAGCGGTTCGTGAATACAAAAAAGGCGATGAAATTGCTGCTGTTGTATTACAAGTTGACGCTGAACGCGAACGTATTTCTTTGGGTGTTAAACAGTTAGCGGAAGATCCATTTAATAACTATCTGTCTGCTCATAAGAAAGGTGTTATCGTTACTGGTAAAGTAGTGGCTGTTGATGCAAAAGGTGCAACGATTGAGTTGGCTGCGGGTGTTGAAGGTCACTTACGTGCATCAGAAGCTTCACGTGATCGCGTGGAAGATACGACTCAAGTATTGAACGTTGGTGATACCGTTGAAGCCAAATATACTGGCGTTGATCGTAAAAACCGTATCATTACTTTGTCTGTTCGTGCAAAAGATGAAGCAGATGAAAAAGATGCCATTGCTTCTGTGAACAAACAGGAAGATAGCAATTTTGCAAATAATGCTATGGCTGAAGCGTTCAAAGCAGCGAAAGGCGAATAATTAAGTTAATCATAGGGCAACATTTTGTTGCCCCGTAACGGTAGTTTAGGGGGAGGTACTATGACCAGGTCTGAATTAATTGAAAGACTTATTAACCAATTAGCTCATATACCAGCAAAACTTATTGAAGAAGCTGTGAAAGAAATGCTTGATCATATGGCAATAACACTTGCTAAGGGAGAGCGTATTGAGATCCGCGGATTCGGCAGTTTTTCTCTTCATTACCGTGCGCCGCGCATCGGTCGTAATCCGAAAACGGGTGACAAAGTTGATTTGAAAGGAAAACATGTTCCTCACTTCAAGCCTGGTAAAGAATTACGTGATCGCGTTAATATTTATGCATAAAAATTACCAGATTTAATTTGTTTATTCTATTAAAATGGCGTCTTAATTAAGACGCCATTTTTATTGCTATATTCAATTTTTCCAATACAAAATTTTTGCATTATTAAAGTCCCTCTTGATTGTTACAAAAGGCTTAATTTTTAATTATTAAAAAAATAATAAAATTTTATAATCAAAAAATAAATTTTCTTAACAAAAACTAGTTGGGAATCATCTCGCAAAAATATGAAAATAATAAAAAAGAAATAAATGTTTTTTCGGTTTTCTATGGACAATATTGTTTATCTTTTTGAATTATATTAATAATATCATTAATTTCATGATATCGGTTTTGTCAGGAAGCGATACATGAAAAAAATGCTAGCTAATATAAATAGGGTTCAGATAAATATTAATTCAGCAGCAGTGGCGGTAATATTGGGATTATTACCTTTACTCTTTTTGGCACAATTACCCAATAAATCACTCCAATTGGGATTTTTTATTATATTCTGTTTATTTTGGTTTATTCCACTTTATTTGACTAAATTTGTAGCTATTTTGGGTATAAGCTTTTTGTGGGGATGCTGGCAGGGATATTATTTATTAGAAAAAATGAAATTATTTAGTCAGCAACAACAACGTTATGTAGCCATTATTGAAGATAGTCTAGTGAATAGGCACAATAATATTCGCATAAAAGTAAGATTGTTAATCAATAATAGTAAAGAATCATTTCCTATGTTGTACGCTTATCTTCAGTTTAAACCTGATACTCTGACAAGAAATCATTTTTTTTGTGCCGGGCAAAAACTCATTTTTTCTGGGCAATTAAAATCCGTTCATAGTTTATTAAATCAAGGCGGATTTGATTTACAACGATATGCAATAAATCAACGTTTACTAGGTACGTTTAAAGTTCAAAGCTTTACTATATTGAATAAACATTGTTCTTTAAGGCAACAGATAATATCAATGTCGACTAATGTTATCAGTAAATATCATCATCAAGCGGTGATTTATGCTTTAATGTTTGGTGAACGTGGATTATTAGACTCGGAACTAAGGCAACAATTGCAACGAACAGGTATCGCTCATTTGATGGCTATTTCTGGTTTACATATTGGTATGGCTTACTTTTTTGGTTTTTGGCTATCTCGTTTAATACAATTTTTATTACCTACTTATTTTATAAAGCCTCGTATTCCAATGTTAATAGGATGGTGCTTTGCTATAGGTTATGCTTGGTTATCTGGTTGGGCAATACCTGCGATGCGGGCTATTTTTGCCTTGTCTTTATGGCTTTATATTCGTCAACAAAATTTTGTTTGTTTTCCCTGGCAATGGGCATTATGGAGTATCACTTTAATTTTAGTCGTTGAGCCTTTAGCAATACTTGCTGATAGTTTTTGGCTCTCGAGTTTTGCGGTTACGGCATTAATATTCTGGTTTTCGTTTGTTAAATTGAGTGTCCAGTTTCAATACAATTGGCTTAATTGGCTTAATTGGCTTAATTGGCTAGCTAAATTGGTTCATTTACAACTTGGCATGCTGATTTTGTTAATTCCTATTCAATTGATTTTGTTTCAAGGCATTAATATTGCTAGTTTTTGGGCTAATTTATGGGCGGTGCCAATTATTTCATTTATAACCATACCGTTAATTATGGTTTCATATATTTGTATTTTTTGGCATTCAGTACAAAATTTATTATTTGATATTATTGATAAAAGCATTAGTTTAGTATTATGGCCCCTACCGAATATTGAGCGTTATTGGCTTGATAGTGGCCATCTGCCAATTCTCATCACCGGGGTAAGTTGGCTTATTATCTTATGTTGGCAGTTTGGTTGGTTTTTTCAGTATAAGTTGCTGATAACATTATTAATCTATTGGTCAATAACAACACTAAAACAAAACGATTTAGCGCTTTGGCGATTGATTATGTTAGATGTGGGACATGGATTAGCGATTATCATTGAGCAACAGGGAAAAGTGTTAATTTATGACACGGGTATGTCATGGAAGAAAAACAGCATCGCTAATAGTACTATTTTGCCTTATTTACGATATCATCGTTTAACACCAGAAGGCGTTATACTTAGTCATAATCATATCGATCACACTGGTGGGATAGCGAGTTTATTCTTAACCTATCCTGGATTAATGATCCGAAGTCATTTTGATAAAGAAAATCATTTTCCTTGCCACCGAGGTATTTATTGGCAATGGCAGAAATTACATTTTGAAGTATTATGGCCCATAGCCGATCAAAAAGAATCACATAATAATGAATCATGTGTAGTAAAAATTAGTGATGGTTACCATTCGGTTATTTTATCTGGCGACATTGAGAAAGCAGCGGAGAAGGAACTCGTTCGTTTAGCAATGGCAAATTTACCGGCTAATTTATTACAAGTTCCTCATCATGGTAGTAATACTTCGTCAACGATGGCATTTATTCAAGCAATTAAACCGCAATATGCACTGACTTCTGTTGCTCGTTATAGCCGTTGGCGTTTACCTTCTAATAAAGTACGCCAACGATATAAGAATATGGGGGCAAATTGGCTAAGTACGGCAGAATCAGGGCAAATTATAGCGCAGTTCTATTCTGATAAAATTGAAATAATGCGATATCGACAGGAGCTTTATCCTCGTTGGTATCATCAGCAGTTTGGTATTTAGGCATTTACCGAGTAGAATAAAGGGCTTATTTTTATAGGTATTTAATAAGACAATGATAATGAATGATAAAGATCTTTCCACATGGCAAACATTTCGCCGACTATGGCCAATGATTTTGCCATTTAAACTGGGATTAAGTGTAGCTGCTGTTGCGTTAATCATTAACGCTGCAGGCGATGCATTCATGATCTCCTTATTAAAACCTTTGCTTGATGAAGGTTTCGGTAAAGCTGATAACACCACACTAAAATGGTTACCCATTGCTATATTGGGGTTAATGCTGATAAGAGGGATATCGAGTTTTATCTCCAATTATTGTATTGCGTGGGTTTCTGGTAAAGTTGTCATGAATATGCGTAGGCGTTTATTTGGTCATATGATGGGGATGCCGGTTGCTTTTTTTGATCAACAGTCGACAGGAACCTTACTTTCTCGTATCACTTATGATTCTGAACAAGTTGCTTCATCTTCTTCGAGCGCTTTGATCACTATTGTTCGAGAAACTGCCTACATTATCGGTCTATTTGGACTGATGTTTTATTATAGTTGGCAACTTTCACTAATATTAATTGTCATTGCTCCTATTGTCGCATTAACCATCCGCTCGGTTTCCAAACATTTTAGGAATATTAGTAAAAGTATGCAAACTGGCATGGGGCAAGTAACAGCCAGCGCTGAACAGATGTTAAAAGGCCATAAGGAAGTTTTGATTTTTGGTGGACAAAAAGTTGAAACTGAGCGTTTTAGCAAAGTGAGTAATCATATGCGTCGGCAAACGATGAAAATGGTAACTGCATCTTCAATCTCTGATCCTATTATCCAACTGATTGCCTCTCTAGCGCTAGCATTCACGCTTTATATTGCGAGTTTTCCTGAAGTTATGCAAACATTGACTGCAGGAACTATTGGTGTTGTTTTTTCATCTATGTTTGCATTAATGCGCCCATTAAAGTCCTTAACAAATGTTAATGCACAATTTCAACGAGGTATGGCTGCCTGCCAGACATTGTTTAGCATTTTAGATATGGAGCAGGAAAAAGACGAGGGTAAATTAACCTTAAAAAAAGCTAAAGGTAAAATAGAATTTAAACATGTTACTTTTAAGTATCCAACCAAAGATCATCCTGCATTACAGGATATCTGTTTTAAAATTCCGGCTGGAAAATCTATTGCTTTAGTCGGACGATCCGGTTCAGGAAAATCGACTATTGCGAATCTAATTACCCGTTTTTATGAGGTTAACGAAGGTCAAATACTGCTTGATGATCGTGATTTACGTGAATACACCTTAACTTCTTTACGTAACCAAGTCGCACTGGTATCGCAGCATGTCTATCTTTTTAACGATACCATTGCAAATAATATTGCCTATGCAACCGATGGTCGTTTCAGTCGCAAAGCGATCGAAAAAGCGGCCAAAGCTGCTTATGCGATGGACTTTATTGAAAAACTGGATAATGGGCTAGATACGGTTATAGGTGAAAATGGTGTAATGCTTTCTGGTGGGCAGCGTCAGCGCATCGCCATTGCGCGTGCTTTATTACATAACTCATCTATATTAATTCTTGATGAAGCTACATCTGCACTTGATACTGAGTCAGAGAGAGCCATTCAAGCAGCACTGGACGAATTACAGAAAAATCGGACTTCTATTATTATTGCCCATCGTCTTTCGACAATAGAAAACGCCGATGAAATTTTGGTTATTCAGGAAGGCCAAATTATTGAACGAGGCAACCATCAAACTTTACTTAAGTGTGATGGGGCATATGCTCAACTTTATAATATGCAATTTAAATAATGATTGAAAAAATATGGTCAGGTCGTTCGTGGCTATCTCTTTTGCTAGTGCCGCTGTCGATATTATATAGCATGATTATTGGTTTAAGACGCCTTTGCTATCATTTGGCAATTTTGCCTCGTTGGAAAGCGCTAATACCTATTATTGTTGTGGGTAATTTGACGGTTGGCGGTAATGGTAAAACACCAGTTGTCATTTGGTTAGTTGAGCAACTTTTATCACGAGGCTATCGTGTTGGCGTTGTATCACGTGGATATGGGGGTAAAGCAACTTCTTATCCGTTATTAGTTAATAAAAGTATATCAATAAAGGAAAGTGGCGATGAACCCGCTTTAATTTATCGGCGAACTGGTGTGCCAGTGGCCGTTGCCCCTAAACGAGTAGCAGCAGTTAAAATGCTACTCAGGGAACACAACCTGGATGTTATTATTACTGATGATGGTCTTCAACATTATGCACTGCGAAGGGATTTTGAGATTGTTGTTATCGATGGTATTCGTCGTTTCGGTAATGGTTACTTGCTGCCGGCGGGCCCGTTACGTGAGTGTCAATATCGTTTGAATACTGTTAATGCTGTTATTATTAATGGTGGCATCGCTAAGCAGGGAGAGATTGCTATGCAGTTAACAGGCGATATTGCTATCAATATGTTGACCGGTGAAAAAAGATCAGTCTGTGAATTGGGGCAAGTTGTTGCAATTGCAGGTATTGGCCATCCAGCACGTTTTTTTTCAAGCCTTGAGCAAAAAGGGGTGCCATTAATTGCCACACATGCTTTTTCTGATCACCAGCACTATGAATTTTCTACACTTTCATCCTTAGTGACTGATCATCAAACATTATTAATGACAGAAAAGGACGCAGTGAAATGTTTTCATTTTGCTCAATTAAATTGGTGGTATCTACCGGTAAATGCTAAGCTTTCACAACCTGGCGCAGGAAAAATTCTTTCAGCCATCAGTGAATTAGCGAAGCTAAGTAAAAATGCTTGAAATGATAACATTATCATGTTATTTATAAGTCAAATCTAGTTAGGAATATAGTGACATCATTTCATTAATACCACGCCAGCTATTATTTCATTAAGACAAAATCCTTTAATTTTATTCGGTATCAAGTTTGATTGATAAATTTTAGTAATGAATAATTTGGTTTATTGTAATGTTGTTTGCCATTTAAATGAATTCTAGATAACAAGAGACACTAATGCGTTAGTGTTTTATTAGTATAATAATACTACTCTGACATTAAGGGTATTTGGTAAAAGAAAAATGGGGTTTCTATCGAAAGCTTAATAAAAGAGTAGGGAGCATTAGGGGAAAATAAAATTTTGTCTCCTAGTGAACAAAAGGAGTTTTATTATGACATTTCAATTACAAATGGGTCGCGTAAAATGGTTTGATGTAAAAGAGGGCTATGGATTTATCTCTCCTGTCAATGGCGGTCAAGATATCTATGTTAATCGTCGAGCTATTGCGAACACCAAAAATAAGTGGCTTAAAGAAGGCCAGTGTGTTGAATTTTCAATTACGCGTAACGCTTATGGTATTGCTGCTGCTGATGTTATCGCTTATGAATTTTAAACCATCATCCGCTGCCAATTTGTCAAAAAATTGACAAATACTTATCAGGGCAGAGATTAAAGTTAACGGTGATGCATGCTTGTGCTATCCTAGTTTCATCTAAAATGATGTTTTTGATGGGGAATGTATGGATCACCGCCTACTTGATATTATTGCTTGTCCTATTTGTCATGGCAAACTAATCTATGATAAACAAAATCTAGAGCTTATCTGTAAATTTGATCATCTTGCTTATCCTGTACGCAATAACATACCTGTTTTATTAAGAGAAGAAGCTCGTGAGTTGCCTTTAGATGAAGAAAAGTAACATGTTTACAGTTATTATTCCGGCGCGTTTTGCTTCTAATCGCTTACCGGGCAAGCCGTTAGCTGATATTCATGGAAAACCTATGATTATTAGGGTAATGGAAAGAGCGCTAATGTCAGATGCGACGCGTGTTATTGTGGCGACTGATCATCAGGCTGTATTTGATGTGGTGAAAGCAGCCAATGGTGAAGTCTGTATGACCGACCCAGCCCATCAATCAGGCACTGAAAGATTGGCGGAAGTTATTGAAAAATATAAATTTTCTGATGAAGAAATTATTATCAATGTTCAAGGTGATGAACCTTTAATTCCACCAGAAATAATTAATCAGTTAGCTAACAATCTAATGCTAAATAACGTCGGTATGGCAACCTTAGCCTCTCCTATTAACAGTCCAGAGGAAGTATTTGATCCGGCTATTGTAAAAGTCGTAACAGATAAACAGAGTAATGCTTTATATTTTTCCAGAGCGGCAATACCCTGGGAACGAGATCGCTTTGCAGTTAGCAAAATGGAAATTGGGCAGCACTTTTTACGTCATATTGGTATTTATGCATATCGAGCGGGTTTTATTCGGCGTTATATTCAATGGCCAATAAGCCCGTTAGAGACGATAGAAATGCTTGAGCAGTTGCGTGTACTCTGGTATGGCGAGAAAATTCATGTTGCGCTAGCCGTTAAAACACCAGGGCATGGAGTAGATAACCAGCAGGATCTTGATGCTGTTCGGAAAATGTTTTTCCCTGCTTAAAATTATACGGCTGTTAGCTATTATGTAACGGTTTATTTCGCTACATTAGAACTATGCATTAGAGGTTGAGTATTGTTAATTTTTATTGCTTGCCATACTGAACCAATAAATTCATACCAAGCACGTTCTGAATGGGAAAAATAGTAAGCAGAAGGAAAAATTCTTTCCCAGGGCTGTAATGGTGAAGTAATGGCAAGTTGATTGGCTGGTGCAGTGATGGGGTGCATATTTCTAGCAAGAAAGAAATGTTCAGCACGTGCCATATGATTAGCTGAAGTTACCAATAGAAAAGGTTGTTTGCCAACGATTTTTTCCACTTCCAAGGCTTCTTCTTCTGTATCTCTAGGTTCAGTTAAGGTAATTAAATCTGTTTCAGGTACACCTAATGATAATGCGACTTTTGCTGCCACTTCAGCATTACTGATCATATTATTACCGCGACCGCCTGTAAAAATTAATTTAGCACCGGAATGTTGAAGATAGAGGCGAATTCCTTCCGTCACTCTTGCTAGGCTATTATTAATAAGGTTAGCACTTGGTGGCCAATCAGGGTTGTAAGTAAATCCGCCTCCAAGTACTACGATATATTGGATTGTTTGTTTAGGGTGTAATAGTTCATAACGCTTATTAAAGGGAGCTTCCGTTGACAGTAGTAATTTGTCGGCAATAGGCTGTATGCCTAGTAATAACAGCGCCAACCAGCTAAAAGAGATTAAACATTTGCCGCTTTTTTGCCAGTGAGTGAACCATAATAGTATTAATCCGATAAAACTTACTAAAATGATGAGCGGTAATGGCATTAAAAGCGCCCCAAGATATTTTTTTAATGTAAACAACATATTTCAACCCTAGTTAATGAATTTATCAAGTGTGTGGTATATTCGATCATATAGATACTAGTTTAATGAATTGTTAATATAAAAATTATTTTCAACAAAGATTGCTATTATTTTTTATTATCTTAGTGTTGGTTAAATAGGTATTTTTTATCATCAATGGCGATTAAGTTTTATAATAGTTGTTATCGAGGTATTTTTTCATGGTAGATCGCAATTTTGATGACATTGCAGATAAGTTTACACAAAATATTTATGGCACAACTAAAGGAAAAATACGCGAAGCAGTTATTTGGCAGGATTTAAACTCTCTGCTTGATTTATTACCCAGTAAACCATTAAAGATATTGGACGCCGGTGGAGGAGAAGGTCTTTTTGCTTGCAAGTTGGCTGCGATGGGACATCAAGTTATCGTTTGTGATATATCTTCAACGATGGTTGAACGCGCCAGATTGTTGGCTGAAGAAAAAAAAGTAAGCCATAACATGCGATTTGTTCACGCTTCCTTTCAGGATATTGCTCAATCTTTAACAGCAACGGGCGCCGTTGATTTAGTACTGTTTCATGCAGTGATTGAATGGATCAATGAACAAAAATCGGCAATAAAAACGCTAGCGGATATAATTAACCCAGGTGGCGCATTTTCTATCATGTTTTATAATGCGAATGGGTTGGTGATGAGAAATGCTGTATTGGGTAACTTCCATTTAGCGACACCTAATATTCAGCGTCGCCGCAAACGTTCACTTACCCCCCTAAATCCGTTATTACCAGAAACAGTATATCAATGGTTAGAAGAATTTGACTTTAAAATAGTTGGTAAAACAGGTGTACGGGTTTTTCATGATTATCTACAAAACCGTCAGTTACAAAATAAAGATTTTCCGGCGTTGCTTGCTTTAGAGCAGCGCTACTGTCGACAACAACCCTATATTAATCTGGGGCGCTATATTCATGTTATGGCATGCAAGTCTATGTGAAAGGATGAATTATGAGTGAATTTTCCCAGACTGTGCCGGAATTGGTATCCTGGGCGCGGAAAAATGATTTTTCTATATCATTACCTGCTGAGCGTCTGGCCTTTTTATTAGCTGTTGCTGTCCTTAATAGCGAGCGGCTTGATGGTGAAATGAGTGAAGGTGAATTAATTGATGCTTTTCGTGAAGTCAGTAAAGGATTCGAGCAGACTGCTGAAACCGTTACTGCCAGAGCGAATAATGCAATTAACGATATGGTACGACAGAAATTATTTAATCGTTTTTCTAGTGAAATCATTGAAGGTAATGCCATTTATCGTTTAACGCCACTCGGTATAGGCATCAGTGATTATTATATTCGCCAGCGGGAATTTTCTTCCCTACGTTTATCGATGCAACTTTCGATTGTAGCTGGTGAATTAAGTCGAGCGGCAGATGCGGCAGAAGAAGGTGGAGATGAATTTCATTGGCATCGCCATGTCTTTGCGCCATTAAAATATTCAGTGGCAGAAATTTTTGACAGTATTGATATGTCGCAGCGTGTGATGGATGAACAGCAAAATAGTGTTAAGGAAGATATCTCTGCACTACTTAGTCAGGATTGGCAGGCAGCAATTGCCAATTGTGAACAACTATTAACGGAGACTTCAGGCACATTACGTGAATTACAAGACACGCTGGAAGCAGCGGGTGATAAATTACAGACCAATTTGTTACGCATCCAAGAGGCAAATATGAATGGAGGTGGTTCAGAATTGGTTGATAAGCTAGTATTTGATCTACAAAGTAAGCTTGATCGAATTATTAGCTGGGGTCAGCAATCAATTGATCTCTGGATTGGTTATGATCGTCATGTGCACAAATTTATACGTACTGCCATTGATATGGATAAAAACAGAATATTCTCGCAGCGCTTACGTCTATCCGTGCAAAATTATTTTGCCGATCCTTGGGCATTAACGGTAGCCAATGCTGAACGATTATTTGATGTGCGTGATGAAGATCTGGTATTGAGTAATGAAGAAGTGACGGGTGAGTTGCCAACTGAACTGGAATATGAAGAATTTAATGAGATTAATGAACAACTGATTGAAATGATGGAGCAGGCATTAGCGGGTTATAAGAAGGATCAACATCCACTTGATATTGGTTTAATTTTGCGTGATTACTTGACTAAATATCCACAGAAACGGCATTTTGATGTGGCGCGTATTATTGTTGATCAGGCAGTTAAATTAGGTATAGCAGAAGCGGATTTCTCAGGCATCCATCCTGAATGGTTAGCGATTAATGATTACGGAGCCAAGGTACAGGCACATGTCATCGACAAATATTGAACAATTTATGCCAGTAAAATTGGCACAAGCTTTAGTCAGCTCTCTTTTCCCTGAATTGGATAGCCAGCTTCGAGCCGGGCGTCATATTGGCATTGATGATTTGGATAATCACGCCTTTTTGATGGATTTTGAGCAGGAATTAACCGCTTTTTATGCTCGCTATAATGTTGAGTTGATCCGCGCGCCAGAAGGTTTTTTCTATTTACGGCCACGTTCGACCACATTGATTCCTCGCTCAGTTTTATCTGAATTAGATATGATGGTTGGTAAAATTCTTTGTTATCTTTATTTAAGTCCGGAAAGACTCTCTAATCAGGGCATATTTACTGCGCAGGAACTGTTTGAAGAGCTATTATCCCTAGCGGATGAAAGCAAACTACTTAAGTTTGTTAATCAGCGCTCGACAGGTACCGATTTGGATAAACAAAAATTACAAGAAAAGCTGCGCACTTCGCTTAATCGTCTACGCCGATTAGGAATGGTTCATTTTTTACAAAATGACAGTCAGCGTTTTATGATCACCGAATCTGTTTTTCGTTTTGGTGCTGATGTGCGTAGTGGCGATGATCCACAACAAGCCCAATTACGCATGATCCGTGATGGCGAAGCGATGTCGTTGAAAGATAACTTAGCGTTAAAAGATAACGAAAGTAATGATAGTGAAGAAGATGAAGCGGAGGATGAATAGCTATGTTAGAACGAGGCAAGTTTCGCTCACTCACGCTCATCAATTGGAACGGCTTTTTTGCCAGAACGTTTGATTTGGATGAGTTAGTAACGACGCTATCTGGTGGTAATGGTGCCGGTAAATCGACCACTATGGCGGCATTTATTACCGCCATGATCCCTGATTTAACCTTATTGCATTTTCGTAATACCACCGAAGCGGGTGCGACTTCAGCATCGCGGGATAAAGGGTTGCATGGAAAATTACGCCCAGGGGTTTGTTATTCAATTTTGGACGTAATGAATTCTCGCCATCAACGTATTTTAGTCGGTGTTCGCTTACAACAAATTGCCGGTCGTGATAAAAAAGTTGATATAAAACCTTTCATAATCCAAGGATTACCTACTGCAATGTTACCAACGCATATCTTGACTGAGCAAGTTGAAGAGCGTCAAGCGCGTGTGATTGGTTTAAACGATTTAAAAGATCAAGTGGATGCAATTGAAGGTGTGCAGTTTAAACAATTTAATTCAATCACTGATTATCATGCTCAGTTATTTGATCTGGGTATTATTCCTAAACGATTAAGATCATCGAGTGACAGGAGCAAATTTTATCGCTTAATTGAAGCTTCTTTATACGGTGGAATTTCAAGCGCCATTACGCGTTCCTTACGTGATTATCTTTTGCCTGAGAATAGCGGGGTGCGAAAAGCCTTTCAGGATATGGAAGCAGCTTTGCGGGAAAATAGATTAACCCTTGAAGCAATCCGGGTCACTCAGTCTGATAGTGATTTATTTAGACGGTTAATTAATGAAGCAACAGATTACGTTTCTGCTGATTATATGCGTCATGCTAATGAACGGCGAGTGCATCTCGATAGTGCTCTTGCTGTTCGGGCTGAATTATTTGATGGCCGTAAACAACTGATTGCTGCCCAAACTCGTCATGTTGAAATGGTACGAGAGCTGGATGAACAAAATGGTTCTTCGTTAAATTTAGAGGTGGATTTTCAAGCAGCCAGCGATCATTTGGGGCTTGTACAAGCAGCAGTACGCCAGCAGGAAAAAATTGATCGTTATCAGGCCGATATTGAAGAGATAACTTATCGTCTGGAAGAACAAACTGAAGTTGTTGAGCAAGCGGTCGAGCAGCAAACTGAGCTTGAAGCCAACGTTGAAGCGGCAGAATTAGAAGTTGATGAGATAAAAAGTCAACTGGCTGATTACCAGCAAGCATTAGATGTTCAGCAGACGCGTGCCATCCAATATCAAAAAGCCCAGCAAGCGCTGGAACGAGCAAAGAAAATTTGCCAATTGGCTAAACTAACGCCAAATAATGTTGAGCAATTTTTAACAAGTTTTGAGCAAAAAGAGCAACAGCATACGGAAAAATTGCTAGCACTGACTCAGAAAATCAGTGTGATTGATGCGGCCACTAACCAATTTGACCAGGCCTATAACTTAGTTAAAAATATTGTTGGCGAGGTAAAACGAGATAAGGCGTATCAAAAAGCTCGTGAACTATTGCGCGACTGGGCTTCCCAGCAACATCTTGCTCAGCGCATTGAGCCGCTACAAATGCAATTAGCCGAACTGGAGCAAAAACTGAATAGTCGGCAGGATGCTGAACGTATTTTAGCTGAATTTTGCCAATATTCTGAGCAACAATATCAACCCGATGAACTGACGACATTACTTGAACAATTAGAAGCACAGCAAGAAGAACTAAGTATTTCTGTTAATGAAAGTAATGAGCATCGCATGTTAATGCGGCAAGAACTTGAGCAGATCAAACAGCAAATTCAGACGTTAACCCAAAAAGCACCTATTTGGCTAGCAGCCCAAGATGCGCTTAATCAATTAACCGCACAGGCTAATGATAGTTTTAGCCATAGTCATGAAATTACCGAGCATCTACAGCAATTATTAGAACAAGAACGGGAAATAACCGTTGAACGCGATGAAGTCGCCAGTCAAAAGCGTGAATTAGAGCAACAGATAGCCCATCTTAGTCAACCCAGTGGTGCTGATGATAATCGCTTACTTGGCTTGGCTGAACGTCTTGGTGGTGTTTTGTTATCAGAAATTTATGATGATATTACTATCGATGATGCGCCCTATTTTTCAGCGCTCTATGGTCCAGCCAGACATGGTATTGTGGTTCCTGAACTAGCAAAAATTCAGCCACAATTGAATGAATTGATAGTCGAATGCCCGGATGATGTCTATTTTATTGAAGGCGATCCGCAATCTTTTGATGATAGTGTGTTTCATGCGGAAGAATTTGATCAGGCTGTATTAATTCGATCTTCAGAGCGTCAATGGCGTTTTTCTCGTTATCCTGCAGTCCCCTTATTTGGTCGGGCGGCACGTGAAAATCAACTGGAAATGTTGAACCAGCAGAGAGATAGCTTAGCTGAACGCTATGCAACTCTCTCTTTTGATATGCAAAAATTACAACGTGCTCATCATGCATTTAGTGGTTTTATTGGCAAACATCTGGCGGTGGTTTTTGACGCTGATCCAGAAGCTGAAATTCGTTCTTTAAACCAACGTAGAAATGAACTAGAGCGCCAGTTAGCACAATTTGAAGATCAGACACAACAACAAAAAAAGCAACATACTGCGATCAAAGCGCGGTTATCCAGTTTGAACCGCTTGTTGCCACAAGTTAATTTGCTAATGGATGAAACGCTAGTCGATCGCATTGCAGAGATCCGTGCAGCGCTTGCAGAGGCCGAAGAAGCGGGGCATTTTTTGCATAAACATGCAAAATCGTTGGCCAAGTTAGAACCGATAGCTAATGTCTTGCAAAGCGATCCTGAACAACATGAGCAATTGCGTAATGAATATGAACAAGTCAAACAGTTACAGCAACAATCGAAACAGCAAACGTTCGCTTTAATTGAAGTTTTACAACGTCGAGCACATTTTAGTTATAGCGATTCGACCGAAATGCTGACAGAAGATACTGATTTAAATAATAAACTCCGACAGCGTTTAGAAAAGGCAGAAAAAGAGCGTAGTCAGACACGGGAACAACTAAAGCAGCAACAAAGTAAAACCGCGCAATTTAATCAACTATTAGCTTCATTGCGTAGCTCTTTTGAAACTAAGCAGGATATGCTAAGAGAATTAGAGGCTGAAATAAAAGCGATTGGCGTTCAGGCAGATAGTAATGCAGAAAAACGGGCTCGTGAACGCCGAGACCAACTTTATGCAGCAGTAAATGCTAATCGCTCGCGCATCAATCAATTAGAAAAACAGATCGCATTTTGTGAAGCTGAAATGGACAATTGGCAGAAAAAATTACGTAAATTAGAGCGGGATTATTACCAACTGCGCGAGCAGGTTGTATCAGGTAAATCCGGTTGGTGTGCTGTTATGCAAATGGTCAGGGACAACGGTGTTGAGCGTCGTTTACATCGGCGTGAATTGGCTTATATGGATGGCGATAGTTTACGTTCGATGTCAGATAAAGCGCTAGGCGCGCTTAGACAAGCGGTCGCGGATAATGAACATTTACGGGATGCATTACGTGCCTCTGAAGATCTTAAACGGCCTGAACGCAAAATAGCGTTTTTTATTGCGGTTTATCAACACTTACGTGAACGTATTCGACAAGATATTATTCGCACTGATGATCCGGTTGATGCCATTGAACAGATGGAAATTGAATTAGCGCGTCTAACCGAAGAACTGACCGCTCGTGAACAAAAATTAGCCATCAGTGCTAAGAGTGTGGCAAATATTATCCGTAAAACAATTCATCGTGAGCAAAATCGGATTCGCATGCTTAACCAAGGGCTACAGTCAGTTGCTTTTGGCCAGGTAAATGGGGTTCGACTTAATGTTAATATTAGACAAAGCCATGAATCATTACTTGATGTATTGTCAGAAGAGCACGAACATCACCAGGATCTGTTTAAAAATAAAAATCTGACATTTTCTGAAGCGATGGCAAAACTTTATCAGCGTTTAAACCCTCAGCTAGATATTGGGCAACGCCTGCCACAAACCATTGGCGAAGAGTTACTCGATTATCGTAATTATCTGGAACTGGATGTTGAAGTTAATCGTGGTTCGGAAGGTTGGCTCAAAGCAGAAAGCGGAGCACTATCAACGGGCGAAGCGATTGGTACAGGCATGTCAATTTTGGTGATGGTGGTACAAAGTTGGGAAGAAGAATCACAACGATTAAGGGGTAAAGATATTTTACCATGTAGGTTTTTATTCCTGGATGAAGCGGCCCGATTGGATGCTAAATCGATTGCAACCCTGTTTGAACTCTGCGAACGATTAAAAATGCAATTAATTATTGCTGCGCCTGAAAATATCAGTCCGGAAAAAGGGACGACTTATAAGCTGGTACGGAAGGTATTCGGCCAACAAGAACATGTGCATGTTGTTGGTTTAAAAGGTTTTGGCCAACAGGACGAGCAGTTAAAAATATCATCTGCTGTCACTTAAATTCAAGTCAAAAAAATTATTTTTATATTTTAATAACCGCTATTTCATGATAGCGGTTTTTTTATAAAAGGTTTGTTTTAAAAGTAAATTATGTATTGCAATTGAAAATAAAGTGATCGAAGATTATATTTTAAATATAGCGGATTGGTAATTTAATTTTTTAATAAGTATTAAATCTAAAATTTATGGGATTTTATTTTAAATGAAAATTTACTTTGTCAATACAGGTTTAAATTAATTTATAAACATGATTATTTTTTAAATATAAAAATTATTTATTTTTGTATCAAATAATAAATATCTATCAACAATAGCCGTTAACCGTCATCGATAGTCGATATTTAATAATTAATACTATGTTTTATATCATTTTTATTTTCCATCTCAGTATATAATAGCTGTTTTTAGTCACCTATTATAATCCTTGTGTCATGAAATTTATGTACATATTGGTGTACATGAAATATCATAAAAAGATTGGACACAAGGAGAAAAAAAAGATGGCGGTAAGTGATTCATGGTTAAGAGCGGTAAATGGTAAGCCACAAGCTAAAATGGTGACTAAATCAGACAGAGAGGGGTTATCAGTTCGCGTAACACCAAAAGGTAAAGTGATTTTTCAATATC
>NZ_AUCC01000017.1 GCF_000429565.1 Arsenophonus nasoniae DSM 15247 | reverse complement strand
CAGCCTGTAACGACGTCACCAACTACGCAGCCTGTAACGACGTCACCAACTACACAGCCTGTAACCACAACGCCAACTTCACATGTAAAAATTAAGATACCGGGTTCAAATGTAGATTTAGACTATACGTTAATAATAGATAGAACACCGACTTCATCACAGCCAGCAGTAACGCTACACGAAGCATCATTTATACCTCGTTCACCGGCGTCAAAGCAAATTGTCGAGCTAATAAATGATTATGCCAGAGGCGGTTATAGTTATGGGGTTAACAATAAACCTTCTTATGATATTCCTAAAGCCGCAGAACAAATATCGCGAGCAAATTCAACTTGGAATGGAAAAAATGTTCTTGGTCGACATGCTGACATAACTTACACTTTTTATGATTGGTCACAGGCAAATTCGCCTGGTTCCAATCAGGTGGTTGGCCTTAGTGAACAACAACAGCAGCATATATTGCTGGCATTAGATTCTTGGGCTGATGTCGCTAATATCACTTTTAAGCTTAAATCATCGCTTAATGGCCGATCAGATCTTGATTTTGGTAATTTTAACAGACCGAAAGGTCAAGCTTTTGCTTATTTACCCAATTCTGGGGTTCTGTCTGGTGAATGCTGGTTTAATGTTCAGAATCATTCAGAAAATTTATATCCAACGAATGGCAATTATGGCCGGCATACTTATGTTCATGAGATTGGTCATGCCTTAGGTTTATCTCATCCGGGTGAATATAATGCACAGGAGGGTGTTAGATTAAATTATTTGTTTGATGCGCGTTATAAGGAAGATTCTCGCCAATACAGTGTAATGAGTTATTGGCGTGAGGATGCTACCGGTGCCTATTTTCAAGGATTTTATGCAGCGGCTCCATTGCTAGATGATATCAGCGCTATACAACGGTTGTATGGGCCAAATATGGAGATACAACTTATGGTTTTAATTCTAATACGGGCAAAGATTACTATTTAACCGATGATGCCCGTATCGAGCTGATATGCTGCATATGGGATGCGGGAGGTAATGATACTTTAGATCTTTCCGGCTATTTTCAAAGGCAACGAATAAATTTGAATGAGGGTGCATTTTCTGATGTTGGTGGTTTAAAAGCTAATGTTTCAATCGCTAAGGGAACCGTTATTGAAAATGTTATCGGCGGTTATGGCAATGATACTATTGTCGGTAACGATGTTAATAATGATATTAAAGGCGGAGCGGGCAATGATACTATTTATGGGGGACTTGGTGCGGATCGACTTTGGGGTGATGGCGTAAATCCGCAATCGATTCGGTTTACTCAGGCCATGCAAAGTATTGGCGCAGAGAAGTTTGATTTTGATACTTTAAGTCCAGAACAGTGGCAATCTATTGAACAGGAGATAACTGCATTTGATTCAGCCAATGCGGCTGGAATAATAGGAGCAGAAGCTAACCAATCTACCACGCAACAACAAATAACTACGCAGCAAATAGCCGATCGGAGAACCGCTGCTATCTCTCATGAAATTATTGAAGAAGATCGCTTTATTTATTTTTCTGCTAAAGAATCAACACCCTCAGCTTGTGACATGATTATAGGATTTCAGGCTGGAATTGATAAAATAGATCTCTCTGCTATGAAAATTAGCAATAAAGCGCAAAATACAAATAAAGACTTTGTTGTTGAACAGTTCAGTAATAAGATTGGAAAAATTGAGGTAAAGCATTATTCGGATAATGGACATCGTATTCTTATCAGAGGGGATAGTTATTCGGAAGGGGATTTTATGCTAGACATTTTTGGTTCTTTTAATCCAGATACCGATGTTATTTTATGGTAGTTATATTAGCTGTCTATAATCTGGTAAGTTAAAAAGATTTTTAAATTAATAATGTTACTATTATTAACAATATTAAATGATTAGTTGAATTTTATGTTTGTAAATCGGTGATATTGAATGCATCTATTTTGCTCATGAGATTAATTTATTTCTGCTTAAGAGGCATTAAGTTAGTAAAATCGAATAGATTTTTATTTGCTTTATTATTACTTATATAAACAATAGTAAAGTAAATTATTCTAATAACTATTTGTTTTAAAAAGTATAAAGCTAAAATTTTATATTTCTCTGTTAATTCAATATTTATCTAATAGTTTATCATTATTGATGAGAATATTATATATAATGCTATTAATGTCGCGTCTAATCCCAACGCTGGCTGCTGATAAAGATACTGTCGAATAGACTATTTTGTAAATTACTTTTGATGTAACAAATCTAGAACCTATTTTAATAATCATGTCACAGTATTAATGTCAAATTATGATAAATTTCATGTGATCAATCTAACTAGGTTAAAAAAGAGGCCAGATTTACTGGCCTTATCAGGTTAGAAGGAAGTGTAAAAACAATATTATTTTTATTTTTAATGGTTCTGGCTACAATTAATTTTTAACAATATTTCTTTTCTTTCATCAAACTAATTGAATTTTATTGTTTTGGTGGTTGAGTATTTTGTTGCATGCTAGGCGCTTTTTCTTTCGCGCTTTCGCTTAATGCGTTTGCTTTATTTGTTATATCCTCTTTAGCCGCTGCTGCTTTATTTGTTATATCCTCTTTAGCTGCTGCTGCTTTATCAGATAATGTCTGTACTTCAGAATTAAACCCTTCTTTAACTTGAGTTGCTTTCTCTTTTGCTTGATTTGTGACTTCAGTCGCTTTATCTGAAATATTTTGTTGTAACTCTGATGTTTTTTGTTGAGTTGTTTCTTTTAATTGATCTGCTTTTGTCGATAGTTTATCCGCTTCTTCAGCAGCTTTATTTTTTATATTGGTCGCAGCTTCTTTTGCATCATCAACCACTTGTTTCGCTTTTTCTGTACCAGCCTGTTTTATTTGTTCAGCGCTCTCCTTGGTTTGTTGGATAGCATCGTCAACTTTAGGCGATTCATCACAACCGGTAACAACAGTTATTATACCCGTCAAGATAAGCATACTTAGAATTTTTTTGTTCATTAATAGGTTCCTTTCTCTATATTCATGGACGATCATAAATAAGTCTATAATCAATAAAAAAGACTTTAACATTATAGATACATCTATTGGTTGACATCCTCCCCGCCCTAAAGTGCAAGGATTCCTACTACGTCCAGATCGAAGCCTGAATCATTTCAGTGGGTTCCTGCTTCGCTGAGTGAGTCACAAACCTCATCTCTCCACAGGCTTAAAATTCCGCATGTCCTGCGGTATGACTTGAGATTCTAACACACCTTGGCAAAAACCGCCTTATATCCTCGTCCTAAAGGACGGGGTTTTACGGCAAACTTTGATAAAGACATAAGACAGGATATAAGATTTTAACAATATAACAACTTGATAAGTATAACTCTGTAGCTTATGTCCGTTATTTATTAAGCATAGATGAGAATTAGAGGAATGAAAAAAAAATAGCATAAGTAATTGAGCTAAAAATGATAATGGATAACCGTTTCTCGAGTGGTATCAATTAATATTTAAAATCAATAAATTGAATTGTATTTTAAATCATTAAGGCGCACCGATCAGCGCGCCTTGGTTCTATTTAGCTGGAATATTATCTGCTATTAAGATTTCAAACTGATTTTATCGGTAAAAAAATTGTCAGATTTTTCTTTCGGTGTGCCTCGGCAGCCGTCACCGTAGTGTTCACCTTCCCAACGACCAACAAGCGCTGCTCCCATGGCATTACTCATAACATTGGTTGCTGAACGTCCCATATCTAAGAAAGGATCAATACCCATTAATAAAATTAAGCCAGCTTCTGGAATATTAAATTGGGTTAGTGTCGCTGCAATAACGACCAATGATGCGCGTGGTATACCGGCCATACCTTTAGATGTCAGCATTAAAATCAACAACATTGCGATTTGTTCACCCATACTTAAATGAATATTACATGCTTGACCGATAAAGATAACTGCAAATGAGCAATAAGCCATTGAACCAACAAGGTTAAATGAATAGCCAATGGGTAAAACAAAGCTAGCAATCTTATTAGAAATACCAAACTCTTCCAGTTTTTCTAAGGTGCCAGGGAAAGCGGCTTCAGAGCTTGAAGTCGTAAAAGCCAGTAAGGCGGGTTGCATGATGTTTTTGACTAAGCGTAAAATACATCGGCCAACGATTAACACCGATACCCCAATTAAGATCAACCAAAGTAACGCTAAAGTAAAGTAAAATTCTCCCATAAAAATGCTAGTACTAATCAGTACACTTAATCCGCGTTCAGCAATCATGGCTGAGATAGCGGCAAAAACGGTAATGGGGGCAAACAGCATAACGTAGCTTGTTAGTTTTAACATTACGTAAACCAGTGAATCTAGAATTTTAATAATTGGTTCACCTTTTTTACCTATAGCAGATAAGCTACATCCCATAAAAATTGAGAAAATTACAATCTGTAAAATCTCATTGCGCGACATTGCATCAATGATGCTGGTGGGTATAGCATGGGCAATAAAATTGTGGAAAGAAAAGGTCGTGGGTTCGATATTTGTCACCGCTGAACTAGTATTTGCCACGAAATTGATACCTACTCCGGGTGCGAGAATATTAACAATAACCAGACCAACGGTAATTGAAATGAAAGATGCGACCATGAACAGTAACAACGTTTTTGAGAAAACACGTCCCAACGTTTTGGCATCACCCATTTTGGCGATCCCGACGATCAGTGTTGAAATAATCAATGGTGCAATGATCATTTTAATCAAACGCAAAAAGATATCTGTAATGATAGAAATATTTTTAGCGTAGCTGGTTGTTACTTCTGTACTGGTAAGTGAATTTAATGCAAATCCAACGATTATCCCGGTGATCAGGCCTATAATAATCCAAGTAGTTAAACTTTTCGATTTCATAATGATTCCGTTTTTGTCAGGCTGATATTAGATCTCATATTATTTAACAAGCCCTGAATTAGTATTTCAGTGTAATTATCTAAGGCATCCTTTATTTTTAATTTTGTTAAATAAATGTATTTAAAATGAGAAATAATATTGATTATATTTTTATCGAAATTGATACAATATCCTGGTATAGATACATGGTTAGTATCAAGTTAAGCGTATGTTTATATTGATTATTTTTATTTAATTAAGTGTTAAATTATATGTCAAAAAATAATTGATACCATTAAGCACTAAACACATTAGTATTTCATTTTGTATGCAATCCTACTGTGTAGAATGATAACCATAACAGCATTAAAGTGAACAAACCATATAATTTAATGAATAATTTTAAATTTTGTGACTTAACGAGCTGATATTATTAGTTTATTTAATTAATAAAATGTTCTAGTAATAGCAGGTATTCGGCTATTTTTGCCATTATTAACTAATAATTTAGCTTTTTAGTTATCATTTAATTGATATCTTAAATAAAAGTACGCCACTATAATCTTGTTTGAAGATCAGTCAGTTTAAATTTGCTTATGGGGTATGATTTTTGTCTTTAAATCTTAAGATTAGTGGTTTTATCCCCTGAGAATTAACCAGGGGAATAAATGAAAGGATTATTTTTTTAGTTGATCATAAGTTTTTAGTGGTTGTTGTTTATTATAAGGATTGCCAATGTAACGGAGAGTAGGCTGAAAATCTTTATTGACGACGCTTTTGCTGGCATCAAATCCATCATACTTAAGACCGGCTAAATCTGACCAAGTGTGGATCAAATGCATAATACTATAAGGCCTATTTACCATGTTATCTAAATGGTGGTGGTGAGTATTAATCCATTGCGGTGATTGCCAGATAATAAAAGGGATCTCATACATAGGGCGCGTTGGAGCTGCTTCATTACGACCTAATATATGATGTGGCGGTGTGTCAAAAACTTCTTCTCCATGATCAGAAAAATAGACTAAAAAACCGTTTTCATTAGATGCAGCAAAATCTTTAATTAGCATTGCCACTACCTTATCGTTGAAGTGTTGTGCACTATCATAGTCGTTATAATCGGCTTGTTCACTTTTGCTAAGATTAGCCGGCATAGTATCTGTTTTATTATCAAATATCCCCTCATTTTTTGGATAGCGATAGGCATATTTCATATGAGTGCCAAGTAAATGGACAACAATAAATTTTTTCTCTGCGGGATCTTTTAATACCTCCTGGAATGGAGTTAGCACCGATGTATCATATTGCCGTGAACTTTGCGCCATATCGTTGTTCAGATAATATTGTTTATCGGTCTGACGTGAAAACGCAGTTAACATCGTATTACGCTGAGTTATAGTCTGTTGATTGGTGATCCAGAAAGTTTTATAACCCGCTTGCTTCATCATATTCATTAGGGAGGGATGCGTTTTATAAAGTTCGGGTTGTAATTGATCGGCGAAAGTTAATGCTTGTTGTAACACTTCGATAGTATAAGGGCGTGAAGTAACCACGTCGGTGAATACTTTTAAATTATCAGGGTATTGTTCTGCTAATGCATCTAGTTGTGGTGTTGTTTTACGGCCATAGCCATATAAACTCATGCGGCCTCGGCTGGTCGACTCACCGATAATCAACACTAATGTTCTTGGCGTAGCACCATTGTTATCAATTAAATTTTTTAACGGAGGAATTTTAGCATTGTTGGTTAAAATAGCCTCCATATTCGTAAGCTGATTCTGATAGAGAAAATAACCACTGATAAATTGCCAAGGAGCAGCATAAGCCATTCTTGCATTTAGATATGGCATTAGATCATCGAGATCACCGTTGGATTTGATAACTTTTTTGTAAAAAGGTGCGCCAAAAAGAATACCAATAATAATTGTTGACAATAAAAATTTAGCAGAAACGGATATATGAACAGGTTTTATGCGTGTCCATAAAAAAATAGCGATTAGCGTATAAACCAATAGGGTTGCGATAACTTTAATACTTAAATATTGTGTTAAGAATTCACTAGCTTCATGTGTGTTTGTTTCAAACATGATAAACATGACACTTTGTGAAAATTGTTGGCCATAAACTATATAATAGGCCAACGCGATCGCAGAGGATAGCCAGAGAATAATGCCTATAATAGCGGTAACCAATTTAATATGGCGAGAAAAAAACAGTGCTGGAATAAGCCAAACAGTACTGTATAAAAGAGAATCTCTTAGACCAATAGTATTACTTTGACCGGTTGTTACTACAATGATCTGAATAACTGTAGAAAAATAGAGAAAAAATACAAGTAACCAGATAAAGGCTACCAAGTTATTTTTTTTACTTGGTGAAGAATTAAACATATAATTTATGCTCATCAATTTTGTTTTTCAAACGTAAGGTGTTGTGTATTATTTTCATTATCAGATTTTTGGGTGACTGATAATTTTTGAACATTAAACGAAATACAGATAATTGCAACAAAAATATTATTGCTCTTAAGTGATTGTTGAAAATATGTTGCTAGACTTGCAGTTATAAAGAAGTATTATTAAATGAAATTTTATTTTGATTAACAAGATAGCCAATTATTTTGGGTTTTAATAATAAAGATGAAAAGTACAGTAATAATAACAGCAGCCAGTGCTTCGATTTGAGAAAAATATATAAAATAATCAATAATAGCAGTGGAGTTATAGTGAAAACTCCACTGAAAACTATTTTATAAAATAGTTTTTTTATACGTATAAAGTTTATTGATTATTTATGTATTATTTTTATTAAATAGTTTTTATCATTATTTTATTTATTAATGAGTCGGCCAAATGTTGCTATTATTGCTATTACTATTGTTGTTGTTATTGTTATTTGGATTATTGTCTCTTTGTCCGTCATTGTTCGAACCACCATTGTTGTTATTACCACCTTGTCCGCTACTGTTCGAACCACCATTGTTGTTATTACCACCTTGTCCGCCATTGTTCGAACCGCCATTGTTGCCATTACCACCTTGTCCGCCATTATTCCAGCCGCTGTTGTTGGAACCGCCATTGTTGCCATTACCGCCTTGTCCGCCATTATTCCAGCCACCGTTATTCGAACCGCCATTGTTGCCATTACCGCTTTGTCCGCTATTATTCCAGCCACCGTTGTTCGAACCACTATTATTATCTTGCTCGACTTTCATTGTTAGTCGGCCAACAAATTTTAAGGTAGCCATCAGACGACTTGGCCCTGGATTACCACCAAGACAGCGTAAATAAAATTTTGCCAGATTAAAATTTGTGATGGTGGCATCAGGTTGAATATCACCGGTTTTATAAAAACTAACGCCTGCATAGGCACCCATTTGGCCAGCTACAAATTCAGTGTTATTTCTTACCATTCCCCACATAAACCAACGATCGCGATCGGCTGTATTTAGTTGATAATCGTTTATTGCATAACCAATTCCTGGCGTTCCAGTAGCATAAACTTTGTTACCATTATAAGTATCGACATAGCTATTATAATCACTTGTTCTTACTAATATACGAATATTGTTTCTTGGGCAGCTGCCATGAACTTTAGTGCTCATCTGTCCTTCAAGAGGACCGATAATTCTGCTACCGATAGGCATATTTGCTTTTATCGTCGCTGCGCCAGCGAAATGGACATAATTGTCTCCAATATGGTCGGGTATTATATCATTAGCCCATGCTATGTTTACCATAAGCAAAGGTATTAGTTTATATATTAATTTCATTGGTTTTATCCTCAAAAAAAGTTTTAGTGTATTAATTTTATATTTATGTTATGTAGTAACTTATTAATAGTTTGCTGATATTCTGTTGTAAAAAGCTTGAATTGATAATTAATAGAGAGAAATTAATAGATAGAGTTTTTACCTAATTTGATTATTTATTTTAAAGTATTGCTATTTTGCATTGTTTTAATTAAATGTTTTTTGTTATATCCGTTTCCACCTTATCATCATTTATCTGCTTTGACGAAGGCATTAAATACACGCTTTATTGAATTAATTTAGTAAACTAGTTGTATTAATAGCTTAAATTTAATATTTTAAGTCATTACGTTCGATAATTATTAATGCGATAGATTATATTAATTGAAAAAGTAGCGATAGCCTCTGCTCGCAACATCTACTGGAGTTTTTTAGTGTTTTCATTTTTTTTCGCTTAAAAAAATCTTTTTAAATTTAGCTATTTTTCCTGAATTTCTTTAAGATGACGATAGGGATGCAGAATTTAATAAAATATAAAATACCAACATTGGGTTACAAATTAAAATAACTATTATAAAGTCTTACTGGAATATTGCCGGAGGAATATTACTAATTGAGTTATTCATTAAAAAATATGTTTAGTGTTATATTTTATAGTCTAAATATTTATGTAATACATTTATTACTGCTTAATAGCAATAAATGGCACTAATTTAGTTATTCGTAAGAGATAAGATTTTTATTTTTTAAAATTCAAAGTCATTGAACAGAGGAAAATATATAAATAAAAAATTAATAACAACAGTGGAGTTATGGTTAAAACTCCACGGAAAATTATTTTTATAAAATAGTTTTTATCATTATTTTATTTATTAATGAGTCGCCCAAATTTTGGTATCATTGTTATTGTTATTGTTATTGTTATTGTTATTGTTATTGTTATTGTTATTGTTATTGTTATTGTTATTGTTATTGTTATTGTTATTGTTATTGTTATTGTTATTGTTATTGTTATTGTTATTGTTATTGTTACCGCCTCGTCCGTCATTATTCCAACCGCTATTATTCGAACCACGGTTATTATCTTGCTCGACTTTTATTGTTAGTTTACCAACAAATTTTAAGCTAGCCATAAGACGACGTGACCCTGGGTTACCACCAAGACAGCGTAAGTAAAATTTTGCCAAATTTAAATTTGTAATGGTGGCATTTGGTTGAATATTACCGGTTTTATAAAAACTAACGCCTACGTATCCTCCCATTTTACCAGTTACATAGTCGGTGTTATTTTTTAACATTCCCCACATAAACCAACTATCGAGATCAGCTGTATTATGTTGATGATCGTTTATTGCATAACCTATACCTGGCGTTCCAGTAGCATAAACTTTCTTGCCATTATAAGTATCTACATAGCTATTATAATCACTTATTCTTGCTAATATACGAATATTATTTTTTGAACAGCGGCCATGGACTTTAGTGCTCATCTGTCCTTCAATAGGTCCAGTAATTCTGCTACCGATAGGCATATTTGATTTTATCGTTGCGGTGCCAGCAAAATGAACATTATTATCTGCGACATAGTCGGGTTGTATGTCATAAGCCCATGCTATGTTTACTATAAGAAAAGGTATTAGTTTATAGATTAATTTCATCTGTTTTTATCCTTAAAAAGAATAGTTTTAGCTTATTAATTATATATATGTGCCGAATGGTAACTTATTGATAGTTTGCTGATATTCTGTTGCGACAAACCTAAATTGATTATTAATTAATAGAGAAAAATTAATGGGTAGAGTTTTACCTAATTTCATTATTTATTTTAAAGTATTACTATTTTTGCATTACTTTAATTAAATGATTTTTGTTATAACCGTTTCCATCTTATCATTATTTATTCGCTTTGGCGAAGGCATTAAATACACGCCTTATTGAATTAATTTAGTGAGCTTAAATTTAATATTTATAATTTTAATTGGTTTGTTTAGAAAGTTTTTTCTTTAAATAGAGAGGATAATAAAAATAAAATAGAAAGAATATTATACATAATAATAGTGATTTAAATAAAATAGGTTTATTAATAAAAAGAGCACTGTTGCAAACATGAATATGGTAAAGCTCTTGTACAATAACAGAGAATTACATTTTTAAAAACTCGGTTCATCAGAGCTACTTTATTTGAGGAATGGTTATAGTAAATTCGTTCTGCCAACGTTTTACGCAGTGCCTGCAACTTCGGCAATTCGTGATAGATGATGCTATATTGGCAGTAACAGCGTACCTCCCAAAGAATAATGTTGCAAGTAAAGTGTCGACCTTTAAAACAAATATACTGCGTACCATTGATTAAATCGTAAGCAAGATTATCAGCGCCTTAATCTTACAACAATGCCAATAAAAGTAGCAGCTCCCAGCCACATCTGACATTTTTTAATTTATGTGCTCGGGCATTTATCAACCATATGCTAATATTGCTATTGAGAGCTCTTATTATCAAGCACACAGCAATTACTGTATATCCTGTTCCACATTAGTGATTTTTCTTAACCCCTATTTTCCTGCAAGATAGCGAGCAAATCTGGAGTCAAAAAAGCGGGTGTCGTTGGGCCAAGGACCATATTCGTTATACCAAGTGATAGCAAGCTGAGAAGAATAGCAATCGCTTTTTGTTCAAACCAGGAAAAAACCAGTGATAGCGGCAGATCATTCACGCTACAGGCTAATTTTTCCGCCAGCTTAGTGGCTAGAACAATATTAAGGTAAACGCGTTAAGTCACTCTAATTTATCATGAATGTGACCAAAAAAGAGGTGAACTTTGGCAGTAGGGTAGGCATAATTTCCAGCTTGGATAAAATTACAAATTATTATTGTATTATTTAATATTAATTATTTGTTATATCAATGCGGTTGCTGCTGTAGCAAAAATAGCACAAAATATTGATGATCAAGTCTTTTATTGGATGAAAATAATTTATGATTAAAATCTTTTTGGCGATCTCAATAGGTTCTGCCCTTGGTGGTATCTTACGCTGGCTTTTGTCAACGAAATTAAATCCATTAATTGCACTTTTACCATTAGGGACTTATCTCTCAAATGTGATTGCTAGTTTTATATTAGGTATTGCTTTTGCTTATTTTGCTAACCATTATACGCTATCTCCTGAATGGCGATTGATGGTAATGACTGGTTTTTGTGGCGGGTTGTCAACTTTTTCTACCTTTTCATTGGAAGTTATGCTTTCCTTTCAGCAACAGCGCTACTATCACGGATTTTTGGAAATCTTAATTCATGTGGTAAGTACACTACTCGTAACTTATTTTGGTATGTTGGTTTACCAATTGATCCAGAATCGCTAGCGTCTAACTTTTTTTGCCAACATAGATTGCTTAAAGGTGTTTTTTTTCTGCTAAATCTAACGCAAAATAGCTCAAAATCAGATTAGCGCCGGCACGCTTGATGGCTCCTAATGTTTCTAGCGCAACATCGATTTCATTAATCGCGCCCGCTTTAGCAGCAAATTTAATTTGAGCAAATTCGCCACTGACTTGATAAGCTGCTAGTGGTAATTGAGTGCGTTCACGAATATCGCGAATAATATCCAGATAAGCGCCAGCCGGTTTTATCATTAAAACATCAGCGCCTTCTTGTTCGTCTATCAATGATTCTCTAATTGCTTCATGACGGTTCATTGGATCCATTTGGTAACTTTTACGATCCCCAATTAAGCAAGAGCCTGCCGCTTCACGAAAAGGGCCATAAAGGGTGGAAGCAAATTTGGTTGAATAGGACATAATACCGGTAGCCGTAAAACCTGCTTTATCCAATGCATCACGAATGGCGCTGACTTGCCCATCCATTGCGGCAGAAGGGGCAATAAAATCAGCACCAGCATTGGCCGCAGTGACTGCTTGTCTACCGAGATTTAGTAATGTTGCATCATTATCCACGCCATTTCTACCTAGAACTCCGCAATGGCCGTGAGAGGTATATTCACAGAAACAGGTATCTGACATAATTAACATTTCAGGCACAGTATCCTTACATGCCTTTGACATGCGAGCAACTAAACCTTTTTCTTGCCAGGTATCGCTACCTATTTCGTCAAGATGATGGGAAATACCAAATAACATTACTGATTTGAGCCCAGCTTTAGCAATCCGTTCGATTTCATAGGGTAGCTTGTGTTCTGGGATACGAAAAATCCCAGGCATACTTGCAATCGGCTGATAATCGTTAATTTCTTCTTCAACAAAAATGGGCAAAATAAGATCATTTAGCGTTAAAGTGGTTTCTTTAAATAAATTGCGAACTGTTTCTGTTTGACGTAATCGCCTTAAACGGCGAATAGTTTGCTGATGTTGCACACATTCTCCTTGCTACTGCTACAGGAATATAATTAATCGTATTATTTTAATATTTGCTGCCTATTATAAATGTTATTAATTCATCTTACATCTTTATTGAGAGGGCTTTTTTCTATACATGCTATTTTGATTTATTGGCTGAATCCTAAATAAAGATAAATAATTAGCACGATTATTGCGGTAACAATGGCATAAGGCATCTGTGTTCTGATATGTTCAATATGATCACAATCGGTTGCCATTGAAGCAACAATGGCGTCGCTAGAGATTGGGGAAGTCATATCACCAAAAATCGAACCGGTAATCGCTGCGCCGATCATTAATTCGGTAGGCATGTTGACGGAAAGCGCTAATTGTACCCCAATAGGGATCATGATAGCAAAAGTTCCCCATGAAGTGCCGGTTGCTAACGACATAATGGCGCTGATTAAGAAAATAAAAGCTACCGAAAACCCTGCCGGCAATAAGCCACTGGAAATTTGTGCAATGTAAGCACCAGTATTAAGATCGGCAGAAACATTGCCCATTAAAAAAGCTAAAATCATGACTGAGCTGATTTTGATCATACTGGCGTAACCGATATAAACTTCCTTAAAAAAACTTTCGATCGTCAAAATGCGGCGGGCTAAAAACCAGATAAATGAGACTAAAGTACCAAACATCACCGCCCAGTAAACAGAGGTTGAGCCACTGCCTTTGGTAAATTCGCCATGACCGGTAATATAAAGAGCGATAGGTACCATTAAAACCGTTGCCAGAATAGGAATAAAAAAGTTCAATACAGTATGAGTCGCTGGATGATCAATGACGTCTTCATCAGCAATGGCAGATGGTTGATGAGTTCCATGTTGATTGGCAATCGCTTTTTGTTCCGCTATTTTCATCGGACCTCAGGCGTAATCGGTAAGGATATAAAATAGTACTGAGGCTAATGATAACCAAGCCATAATATTATATGGCATAGCGGTAGCCAGAATTTCAAATGGTTCGCCTGAAATAAAACCTTTAGAGATTTGTACGCCAATCACCCCCATCATAGCAGCTCCCCAACCATTGATCATAACAGAAGAACATACCGAGACACCCGACGTTTGAATAATATAGGCCATTTTCTCTGCGGAAACCCCATAATAGCGGGCAATATTTTTAGTAGAAGCGCCAGCGACTAATTGATTAATCGAACTTTCAATAAAAATGATTATTGAAATAAACATGGCTAGTAGTTGGATTGCTTTTTTATTTTTTATTAAACGCGTTTTATTGGTTAGTAAATACACTAAACTTCTCACCCCTCCGGTGACGCTAATTAACCGCATAATTCCGCCAATTAATAAAATAAAAATAATTGTTTGTGTATTGCCGGGGGAGGCAAAAGTAGCAATAATTCCGGTCAGTGTCGCTTGAATACCCAACAAAATATTGTGATCGTTAATAACGGTATAACCAACTAAAATACCTATCAGTAACGATAAGATAACTTGGCGTGTCATTATCGCGAGTATAATAGTGATAAGTGGCGTAATTACTGTCCAGATCCCGTAGTCATTCATTGCGATACCTTTTCTCTAGCTGGGTATTAAAAATTCAGTGCTTGCTCTAAATCGTTAAGTAGATCATCAATATCTTCTATCCCGACAGATAAACGTAAGGTTGTATCGTAAATGCCCATTTTGACTCTTTCTTCTTCCGTCATAGCGGAGTGGGACATAGTTGCTGAATGATTTACCATGCTTTCGACCCCACCTAATGATTCGGCCAGAACAAAATATTGCAATTTATCGATAATATTTTTTACATTTTCTCGATTGCCATTAATGTTAATTGTAACAACAGCGCCACCTGTTTTCATTTGTGTCTGACAAATAGAGTACTGCGGATTATCTGGTAGTCCTGGATAGTATATATTTTTGATATTACGATGATTATTTAAAAATTCGGCTATTGCCAGTGCATTAGCGCATTGTCTTGTCATGCGAAGATCTAAAGTTTTTAATCCCCTTAATGCTAGATAAGCATCGAAAGGAGAAGCAATAGCACCGATGGTTGTTTTAAGAACATCAATTTTATCGGCAATTGTGGATTGATTAGTGATGACAGCACCACCGATTAAGTCTGAGTGACCGCCTATGTATTTACTGCTAGACAACATGACAATATCAGCGCCTAATACCAGGGGTTTTTGATTCCAGGCAGTAGCAAAGGTATTATCGACACAAGTTAAGATATTATTTTCTTTTGCTAGCTGACAAATTTTACCGATATCAACAAGTTCTAATAGCGGATTAGTTGGGCTTTCTATCCAAATCAGTCGAGTATTATTGTGTAAATGCTCTTTAACTAGTTGCAGATTATTGAGATCAATATAATCGACTTTATGACCACTTGTTTCTTTTATGAGTTTTTCAAATATGCGGTAAGTGCCACCATAGACACCTCGCATGGCAATAATATGCGAGTTTTTTGGTAGTAAATTTAATACTAGTAATGTTGCTGCGACACCAGAAGCAGTAGCGGTGGCATAAATACCCTTTTCAATGTCGGCAAGTAATGTTTCGTAAGCATAACGCGTTGGATTTTTAATTCGTGAATAGCTATATTCACCATTTATATCAACATTTTGTTGAATAAAACTACTTGCTGTGGTGATAGTGGGGAAAATAGCATTATTAGCTTTATCAAGCTGTTTCCCTTCATGAATTAAAATAGTTGAAAATTTTGCCATTATAATCCTTATATTTTTTCTAATCAGTGTTAATTCATTATATGACAATAAGTATAGTTGTATAAATAGATAGAATTACAATAGATTCGTGTCAAATGAAAGTCATTGCTTGATATATTTATATGACAGTATAAATCAATACGCTAAACGTAATGCTCGTATTTCATAAAAAATAAAAGTTTTATAATTATTATTTTATTTGCTATTTTGGATCATTAACTAACTGAAGATGTGATGTTTATAACGATATAGCTGAAAAAAAGGAATATTATAAAATTAGAGAGAAATATAGTTTTAGTAATATTCGTGTTAATTATTTGTATTTTTAAAAATAATCTTTTTTTGTTTTATTAGGTTTTACTATTAATTTTTATATATAAAAAAACAATTAAATATTTATAACAAAAATAAAATATTGTTAGATTAATATTTATATGATAGATAATCATAATGTCAGTTTAATTTTACAGGATAAAGTTTTTTATCGATAATATTAAATTAATTTCCATTTGTTGTATTAGATAAAATAGTCAAGTTTTAGCATTATTTTAGTATTAAAATCTATCAATTATAATTGATAAAGATAAGTATCATAATTAATACGTGGTTGAAGAAAATTAAAAAACACCTTAAAAAGTAAAATTACCAATTCGACTAGTAGGAAAGTCGTTGTTTGGTAAATAGTCAAAAAGGATAAAGAGTATCTTAGCTATATATAGTGCTCGAAATATTAGTTATTAAAATTTAGTTTAGTTTTATACAGAAGAAAAAATAATTGATAATGGGAATTAGCATCTTAAAAGATATTGAATTAATTAGTCGTAAACGAAAAGCTGTAGCATATATCAGATATAAATTTATTGGTATAATTTTGTATTGGAATGAATAAAAGCATCTTATATTCATTTTGTCTAAAAAATAAACATAAATAGATTGAAATATCATTAAAAATATTTAATAAATTACTGTGTTAGTCATTAGATTAATGTTGCGTGCAAATAATAATAAATTTATAACAATAGATTTTATATGATAAAAATATTTAGACCAAAATAAATTTATTATCAAATAAAATATCAAAAAAGAATATTTTATTGTAAATCTGCAAAAAAATTTATTATTAGATAATAAAATGTTTAATTTTAGTTAATTTAAGGAATAAAATATTGATTTAAAATTAAATAAATATTATTTATGTTTATTTTTTGATAAATAAATAAGCGATATAATAATATTCTTTGTTATCAATTGGTTATCAATATGTTTGTTTTTTGATAGTTTTAGGCTATCAATAATGCAAAACGGATCGATAAAAACAAATTGCATAATTGAGGTAATATGACTTTAATCTTTTCTTGTAATAGAGAACTATTATAATATATTATTATACTTCTTATATATTTTATTATTTAAAAATCATACTGATGCTTGTTTCATCAGCGGAGTTAAGTAATGGAATTAAAAAATTTAAATTTATTCATATTAGTGGTAAGAGTTGTTTAACCTTCAATCATTTTATTTAATATAAATAATAAAAAATCTGTAGAATAATAGATAGTATAGTGCAATTTTATTATGGATGCCATTTTCAAGGATGGCTATTAATTAGACTATTAAATAGAGTCGTAGAGAGGATGCTTATTATGATACATCGAGATTTAGTTTTTCAATTTTTAGATTATCGATTACATTGCAATGAAATGCTGATGAAAAATGGAGAGATTATTGCAATTCCACCCAAAGAATTAAGGGCATTAAGTTGTTTAGTGGCTAATAGTAAAAAGATTATAAAGAAAGATGATATCGTTGCTTATGTTTGGCAAGGTGGAGAAGTAAAAGATGAATCTGTTGTTCGTTGCATATATTCCTTACGAAAATTATTTAAACAGGAAAATTTGATTATAACCATTTATGGTAGAGGATATTGCTTTAATGGTGATGTAAAACTTATTGATTCAGGCGCAAGGAATGATTATCTGTACGAAATTCCTAACCACGATAAGCGGCAAAGTGGGCATTATATGCAAAGTATTGGCAGAATATTACCTGTATTTAAAGAGGGTATTTGTTCTTCAAATTCAATAAAGGATAGTTTTCAGCGCTTAACATTGAACATTAAATGTAAATAGTCATGATTTCGTCATAATTTGGTTGTGATCTTTGTCTTATTTTAAGGTTTAATGGGATCGTGTTTTTTGCTAGAAGCTGGTTTCATGTTAAGGAGCAAGTTTTGCGGCAGAGTGAATCTATGTGGTTAAAATATGACGAAATTCTATTAGAAAATCCAGTTCTTTATTATATTACTGCAGTAACTAAAACAGAACTTCGCATTAGTTCAAAAAAAAATCAAGAAATTTGCTGTTTTGATATTGGAGAGAGTGGGATCATGATGATTTTACCTTCAAAAATAGATGTTTTATCAGGTGAAATCAGGTTAAAAAAAGAAAATATCTTACATTTAGCTAAAATGCAGGCTTTTATTGATAAAGCAAATAATCAAATTCATAATTTCAAAAATAATTATCTTTCTGCTTTTATTAATTTTAATTTTGATACTTATAAAAAACAAAAAAATCTTGAATATTGGTTTTTGAGTCAACAAATTAATAAAGAGAAAAAGGCAGAAAGGTTTTCTTCTTTATTACGCCAAAATGAAGAATATCGTATAGTTCGTTTTCTGCTTGAAGAATCGTTGTTGGAAGGAAATCAAAAATTACAGAAAATGAGTATAAAATATGGATTATCTGTATCTTATTTTAGGAAGCTAGCAGGAAATGCATTAGGTAATTCTCCTAAAACTGAGTTAAAAAAATGGCGGTTAGTTAATGCGTTATTAGATCTGAATGATAAAAATCAGAATATCACACAAATAGCTTTTAAATATGGTTATTCCAATTTGTCTCATTTTTCTGATGAAGTGAAGAGTTTTTTGGGGATAAGTCCAAGCCGGTTAAAGAGATACTATCAAAAGAAAGGACCTAGTGTCACCGATGAAGAGATTACAGATAAGAAAAGATAGCAGTATATTAATTTTTTTTATGTTTTTAAATTTCATATTATTGTCAAGTTCTAAAGCTGTATCAGAGCAAACAATTGAATCAGGTTATATTGCTAAAAATGAAACCATACGTGGTGTTTTTGATGCTCTATCTTCGGTTATTAATAAACCAATTATAGTTAGTCAGCTTGCAATAAAAAAGAAAATAACCGGCGATTTTGATCTTAAATATCCACTTGATACCTTAAGAGATATTACTCAGCAACTTAACTTGATGTGGTACGATAATGGCCAAGTAATATATATTTGTGATGCGATTGAAATGCGTAATACCGTTATTACTTTAAATAATACAACAATTCAAGAGATAAAAAATTTTTTAAAAGATTCAGGTTTATATGATGAACGTTATCCATTACGTTCTGGGAGTAACAATCGTTTATTTTATATATCTGGACCACCAGTCTATATTGAAACAATAATTAATACTACGCAGTTTTTGGATGAAACTACGACAGAATTTGATGGCCGAGAAAAAATAGCAATTGTGCCATTATATAATACATTTGTAGAAGATCGTCATTATCAATATAGGTTTAATGATATTATTATTCCAGGAATGGCATCAATAATAAATAAATTGATGGATGCATCGAGTAATAATATTTCAAAATTAAAAAATCATATACAAAAAAAAAATCAAGATGAATTAGTTAATCAGAGCAACAATTCATCTCTAATAGAAAATTCACCGTTAAATAAAGGCTTAGTTTCTATTATATCTAATCCTGGAAATAATAGCTTATTAATAAAAGGTAATAAAGAGCAAGTAAATTATCTACGAAAAATTGTAGAACAGTTAGATATAACCAAGAGGCATATAGAACTATCGGTATGGATTATTGATATAGAAAAAAAAGCACTTGACCAGCTCGGTATAAAATGGAGTGGTGGCGCTAAAATTGGGCAAAAATTAGGTGTATCACTAAATGCAGGAACAAGCACTATTGATGGAGCCAGTTTTATGACAGCTATATTTGCCTTAACAAGGAATGATAAAGCAAATATTGTTTCTAGACCAATGGTGCTAACACAAGAAAATATTCCAGCAATATTTGATAATAATCGAACTTTTTATACCAAATTGATTGGTGAAAGAGCGACAGATTTAAAAAATGTTACTTATGGTACCGCGATTAGTGTATTACCTAGGTTTACTATTAATAATCAAATAGAAATGATGATTACTGTTGAAGATGGTAGCCGCGCAGGGCAAATAACCGATCATTTACCAGAAATAGGTCGAACAAATATTAGTACTATAGCTAGAGTTCCCCAGAATAAAAGTCTGTTAATTGGTGGTTATACGCGTGACGAACATAGAAATATAGAAGAAAAAATACCCTTACTTGGTGATATCCCTTATTTAGGTAGTCTATTTCGTTATAATATTGAAAAAAAAGATAGTTTAGTTAGAGTATTTCTTATACAGCCTAGAGAGATTATTAATCCTTTAAGTACTAGTGCGGAAAATATTGCTAAAAAAGTAAAAGAAGATAAATTTGATAATAAATTAGAAGACTGGATGTCAAATTTTCTGAGTAATCATTGATGAGTAATAACATAAATAATTCTTATAATATGGTGCAGCTCATGCAGCGCCATAAGCAAAAATTAATTATGGACAAAGTGAATGATCGGGAAAAAATAGATCGGCAGGAGAGATTCGATGCTGAAAGTGAGACTGAAGTAGAAGAAAGGTATCAATATAATCAAAAAAGAAAAAAATTAGGTAATGAACAAGGGAAAGTACTATTACTAACACAAATTAGACAGCGAAGAGAATTAGTTAGAAAAAGTGAAACAGAAAATTATAATGAATTTGACAATGTTTTAGATGATGAAATCGATCAAAAAATAGATAAAGTAGTAAATATTTTATCAAAAGCCGATCTTATTACAAAACATTTAGTAGGACAGCTTAGAAAGTTAATAACTGATGATAGTGATTTAGTGATTGTATTACGGGCATTAATTAAGCGTAATAATCTACATGAAAAAAATAGAAAAAAAATTATAGATGTATTAAGTTATGTAGAACAAACTACCAATAAAAAACGATTAAAATCAGGGATTAATGTTGCACTTAAAGCACGTATATTTAGCTCTAAAATAGATGTTAAACCTTATTTATTGCGTGAAAGTTATAGACAATTTATTGAAACAGATTTGTCTGAGATAAAAATTTATGCTAGCTGGATTTCAACTTATGGAACACAAAATCGAAAAATAATTTTACAGTTCATTGAAAATGCAACTATTACTGATATTAATTCCAATGATCCCAGTTGTAGTCGAATAGAATTTGGTAATCTATTGTCAAGATTAAATCAGATAAAGACAATAAAATCATGTGATGAATTTTTTGTTGAATCTTTAATTAACTACTATAAAAGTAAAGCAATTCTCTTTCACGAGTTGAATATAGCATTATTTTTTATTGGCGCACTTGAGGAACCTAATGCAACAGGGGATTTTCTAGATTTATTATTAAAAGTAGATAGTAGCAATGAAGATAAAGGAAAAATAACTCAATTAATATATAATTTAGTGAAAAAATTACCACTATATATTTTTATTAATGAAAATGATAAAGAAATAATAAAAGATCAGTTGATAGATAAATTAAATACTTTTTTTCATATAAGATAGTATAAATCACTATAATAATTGAGTAAATATGAATAATTTTCTAAATGAAATAAAAAGACATTCAGAACTGTTTGTATTAGTTTTAGTTTTCATCATCATTTCAATGTTGGTAATTCCTTTACCTACCTATTTAGTTGATTTTTTAATCGCATTAAATATTATTTTATCTGCACTAGTATTTTTATCTTCCTTTTATGTAAATAGAATACTAAATTTTTCATCATTTCCTGCTATTTTATTGATAACAACATTATTTAGATTATCGTTAACCGTCAGTACAAGCCGATTAATATTAAGTGAAGCTGATGCAGGGGAGATTGTCGCTGTATTTGGACAATTTGTTATTGCTGATAATTTAGTTGTCGGGTTTGTCATTTTTGCCATAGTGACTATTGTACAGTTTATGGTTATTACTAAGGGTTCAGAACGTGTTGCCGAAGTTGCTGCTCGATTTTCTCTTGATGGTATGCCAGGCAAACAAATGAGTATTGATGCTGATTTACGCTCTAGTATTATTGATGCGGAAGAAGCTAAACGTCGCCGTAGTGTGGTCGAACGGGAAAGTCAGCTTTATGGATCCTTTGATGGTGCAATGAAATTTATCAAAGGTGATGCAATTGCTAGTATTATTATTATCTTCATAAATTTTATCGGTGGTATTAGTGTTGGTATTAGTCAGCATCATATGGATTTTTCGCATGCTTTGGCTACATATACGATTTTGACGGTAGGTGATGGATTAGTTGCACAGATACCTGCTTTATTAATAGCGATTGCGGCAGGTTTTGTGGTTACCAGAGTTAATGGTGATAATGAAAACTTAGGCAGAACGATAATTAACCAATTATTGACTAATCCTTTAATTTTGATTATTTCAGCAATTATTGCACTGAGTATTGGTAGTTTACCTGGTTTTCCTTTTATTGTTTTTTTATTGATTTCGGCAATATTGGCTAGTATCTATTATCTTCAATTTAAAAAAAATAAACCAAAGAAAGAAGATACAACATTAATTACAAAGAATGAAATAACGGATTTGGAAATAGATAATCAAGGAGTAATCAATAAAAAAACAAATGAAACGATCCCTTTAATTTTGGTTGTTAATAAAAGCGTAATTGAAAAATTAAAGAAAGAAAATATTTCTGCCAAATTAAAGAATAATTTTTATTTAGAATATGGAATAAATTTACCTGATATAATAATAAGCGATTCTGATAATTTAGAAGAAAATACTATGTTGTTATTGATTAATGAAATAAAAGCAGATCAATTCTATGTTAGATGTGATGGATATCGTCTTATTAATAAAACAGATGAAATTGAACATCTTGGGATCGAAAAGATGACTATTAATAATGATTTTTGGATAAATGAAACGGATTATGAAAAAATAAAAGAAATAGGTTATTTATGTCGTCATTATATAGATGAAATTTATTTTAACATAGCCAATATACTCACTCGTTATGTACACGAATATTTTGGTATACAAGAAGCTAAGCAAGAAATTGATAATTTAGAAGAAAGATATCCAGATCTTATTAAAGAAGTCGTAAGACATGCAACTATTCAAAGAATAGCTGAGATATTACAACGGCTAATTAATGAAAAAATATCAATAAAAAATATGAAGTTAATTATGGAAACTATTGCACAATGGGCACCAAAGGAGAAAGATGTTATCTTACTTGTGGAACATATCCGTAGTGCATTGGGAAGATATATTTGTCATAAATTTTCGCGAGGAAATAATTTAAACGTTATTTTATTATCAAATGAAAATGAAGAGGTTATTCGAGGTAATATTAGGAATACCTCGGCTGGTGCATTTTTGAATTTAGAACCTAAAGAGTCTGAATATTTATTAGATAAAATCTCAATAGCATTAAATAGTCTGCCTTTCTCTTATAATGATTTCGTAATTCTATGTTCAGTTGATATTAGAAGATTTTTAAAAAAATTTGTTGAAAATAAATTTAACAATGTAGATGTTATTTCTTTTGGTGAATTAACAGAAACGGTTTCCGTAAATGTATTAAGAACGATTTAAAGCTAAATGGAGAGAGTATGCATATTGATATTGCCTTATTAGTTCGTGATGCACTGGTACATAGTGGTTGTGATAAAAATTTAATTTCTGATTTTGATGGACATTCTACGATTACATTAGAATTTAGTAATTCCTTAGATATCAATATAAGCATTGATGATGATTATGTATGGTTGTGGAGCCCTCTGTGCGAAGAGGAAAGTAATGTGATTTATCAATTAAGCGAAAAAATATTAAAAAAATTAATGGAAGAATGTCAGTTTACCGTGACAAAACAGTTACAATTAATTTCTCGTAATAGATATATTAATTTGGCTGGCGTTGTATCACCAGCATATTTAGCCGATGGAGCAGGCTTTTCTGCGGCATTGGAGGAATTTTTTCACTTAATAAATAATTACTCAGAGATGCTGCATTAATGAATCAACTCACCTTAAGCCATAGAATATATAAGATTCAGTCTCTATTAGGAACAATGATTGAGGCCAATATTGCTGATTGTGAAATTGGTGAAATTTGCCATATTCATAAAAACTGGCGGGATACAAAAATTATTGCCAAGGCACAAGTGCTGGGTTTTCGCAAAGAGACTGTAATACTAGGGCTAATAGGTGAATCGATAGGGATCTCAAAAGAGAGTGTCATTATTCCATCAAAAGAACATTTTACCATAAAACTTTCACCAAATTTATTAGGTTGTGTCATTAATTCAATGGGACACATTGCTGAACGTTTTAAAGAAAACCGTGGCTTATTAACTAATGAAAAGCGTGGCATCAACCAAAGTCCACCAAATTATTTGCAAAGAAAACCAATACAACATCCCTTTGTAACGGGTATTAAAGCGATTGATGGGCTAATTACCTGTGGTATTGGTCAACGATTGGGTATTTTTGCTTCTGCTGGATGTGGAAAAACTTCACTGATACATATGATGATACAGCATGCCAGTGCAGATATTTTTGTTATCGCATTAATAGGTGAGCGGGGGCGTGAGCTGACTGAATTTGTTGATACATTGAAACAAACTGGTCATATCGATAAATGCGTTATTGTTTATGCAACTTCTGATTACTCTTCAATCGATCGGGTAAATGCTGCGCTGGTTGCCACAACAATTGCTGAATATTTTCGCGATGCTGGAAGTAACGTAGTACTTTTTTTAGATTCAATAACCCGTTATTCAAGGGCATTACGCGACGTAGCATTGGCTGCGGGAGAACCACCCGCTAGACGAGGATATCCAGCATCTGTATTTGAAGCATTACCAAAATTATTGGAACGGCCGGGGCTTACACAAAAAGGGGGAATAACAGCATTTTATACTATATTATTAGAAAATGATGACGAGCCAGATCCGATTGCAGAAGAGATCCGTTCTATTCTTGATGGACATATTTATCTAAATCGTAAGTTGGCAGAAAAGAGTCATTATCCTGCTATTAGTATTTTACAAAGTATAAGTCGTGTAGCTTCTCAAATATGTGATCAGAAACATTTGAGTCATGTCGCTCAAGTAAAAAAAATCTTAAGTAAAATTGAAGAATTGAAAATATTTATCGATTTAGGCGAATATAAAGAAGGTGAAAACCGTGAAAATGATGAAATGTTATATAAATATAACAAAATAAATAATTGGCTTATGCAATCTCCTGATGAAAAAAAATCTTTTGAATCAATAAAACAGGAGATGTATGAGATTTTATCGTAATGTAAAAAAAAGGCATGCGCTAATATGTCAAAAAATAAATCAGAACGATATTTTAATACAAAAATTAGATAACAAGATAATGATAATAGAAGATGAAATAAATGAAATTAATAAAGAAATCTTATTTATAAATAGCTTATTGGCAGATATTAATAATGTGGGATTTTTATCAAAAGATGAGTTATTAGCAATAAAAAGAAAACAAGCTGTATTTAATCATAAATTAATCGATTTAAAACTGGAGAAAGCAAAAAAAGAAGCTGCCCATCAGGCTATTATTATAGAAAAAAAAGAAAAATTAAATATTAAAAAAATTTTACACATGAAAAGTGAAAAGTATATTTTTTTGTTAAAAAAAGAAATGATTAAAATTATTCAAAGGAAATATCTTATTGAAGAAAATGAAATAGAGGAAGTTCTTTATGCTAAAAGTAAGCTCAATAAAAATTCATAATATGCAATCAAAGCAAAATAGAACATGCTCATTAGATGATATTATTAAAGAGAATATAAAAAATAATAAATCATTATCTGAAATTGATTTAACAAAAACTAATGATTTTGATTTATCAAATGATAATGCTTTTTTTTATGATGGTAAATATAAAGATGAAATTGAAGAAGTTGATTATCCTAGAAATATTGATGAAATTAATTTCTTAATAAAAAATGAAGAAAAAGATAGTGTAATAGTAGATAATCAAAGTTATGATATGTCTTTAAAGTTATCTGAAGCTAATATAAAAAATATTATAACAAGTAATCACTCAATATTTAAAGATTTTGCAAATGGAGAGGAGATAAAGAATGATAAATTTAACAATCATAAAAATTATATTTCCACTGATAAAATATCCAGCCAAATACACTTTATAAAACATGAACATAGCCTTGTAAAAAAAGAAAATACTAGCAATAAATTAAGTATCAGTAATCCAGTTGATGCTAGTTATATAACGACTTTAGTTGACACTATTGATTTAGGATCTCGTGGACAGAACAAAAAATGTAGCATAAATAATTTATTTTACAATCAAGAAATGAATTTAACAGCCAGTTATGAAACAATACCAGTAAGTTATAAAAGTAGTAATGATTACGATTATCATACTCCATTTTTGTTGTCTAAAAAAAAGTTTAATAAAAATATAGAGTTACCCTTATTTGAAAATTCACTAAAAAATAAAAATATAAAAAATAGCTTTATTAATAGTAATGAAAATAGAGAGTTAAAATATTATTTTAAAAAATGGGGAAAAACACATTATGTGGATATAAGTATAAATAAGAATTTACAGCATTATCCATTATTTAGCTTTTGTCCTTCAGATTCATTAGTTGATAATAGAATTCATAACTATTTAAATAGTAATAATAGTTGTGAAAAAAATTTTTTCATTATAAAACAAGATAATAAAGATGAATATAATGAAAAAAGTGATAAGTATCGAATAGTTTCCGAGGATGAAGAATGATAAAAAATTATTTTCCTATAAAAAGCTACAAGGAAATTAATTTTAAACAATTGTTAATTTCTTGGCAAAAAAAAGGAATTAGTCAAAAGAAATTTCCATTACCAAATGGAGAATTTTTATTATCCTTTTTTACTAATAAAAATTGGAAAGGGATCATAGATTTAAGTCAATGGTTAGAATTAATAAAACCAGATTTAAACGGTTTATCTATGTATGCCTGGAAATTTGAAGAATTAGAAGCTCTTTTTTTAAATAGCCATACAATAAATAAACTTTTACCTTTTGAATTAGAATTTAATGCTATATATAGTAATGGAAAAGTTAGTTGTAATGATAGCGATTATAAAAATATTATAGCTATGCTTAGGACAGATTATGGTAATATATGGATCCATGATATTGATAATAACTTGAATCATGTAAGTAAATTAGAAAAATATAAATGTGATCATATTCCAGTGGAATTAATTTTCAGAATGGGTTTCAGTAATATAACTGCATCAACTTTAAATAAGATTAATGTGGGTGATATTTTATTTGTAAATCAGCAAACGTATGATGTGGTTATTCAGAACAAAGTTATTGGTCATTTTACTAACGATAATGGTGTTTATATGGTAAATACTAATTTTTATGATGAAAGTATTGATGATACAATCAGTGAGGATAATATTCTAATTGAGCCTGGCGATAAAATAAGATCTAAAGATGATATTCCTATTACCCTTGAATATATTTTACAAAAAAGAAAAATTCCTTTATTGGAATTAGAAAATATTTTTCAAGGTAAAGTATTACCATGTGACTTAGCAGCAGAAAATAATGTTAAAATTGTTGCTAATGGAGTTTTAATTGCAAAAGGAAATATAATATGGATTGAAGATAGATTAGGTGTAGAGATCACTCATTTGTTTCATAACGAAAAATAAACAATTACTAATATAGAGAGTAAAAATAGAAATTATGAATAATGATATTTCTCTGATTACCCTATTGGCGTTTTCTACTTTATTACCATTTATTATAGCGACGGGAACATGCTATATAAAATTTTCTATTGTTTTTATTATGGCAAGGAATGCTTTAGGACTACAGCAAATTCCTTCTAACATGGTGTTAAATGGTATAGCATTAATGTTGTCATTTTTTGTCTTACTACCAATAGTAAAAACCAGTTATCAAGAATTTAATAAGGTGAATATAGATTATAAAGATATTGATTCTATTATTAATTCAGTAAATTCTGGCCTAAGTGGATATAAAAATTATTTAATAAAATATTCAGATAAAGATTTAGTCTCATTTTTTGATAAATTACATCAAAAATCGGATGATGGAAATGATAATCAATATGAAAATGGTAATGATAGTTCTATTGTTTCATTACTTCCAGCATATGCTTTAAGTGAAATAAAAAACGCCTTTACTATCGGATTTTATTTATATTTGCCTTTTGTTGTTATCGATTTACTTATTTCAAGTATTTTATTATCGCTTGGAATGATGATGATGAGTCCGGTAACAATATCTGTTCCCATAAAGTTAATTTTATTTATATGTTTAGATGGATGGAGCTTGTTGTCAAAAGGATTAATAACTCAGTATATTGAACTAGCAGCAGGATAATGTATAAAAATTATGAGTAATATTATTTTTGCAAGTAATAAAGCATTATATTTAATATTAATATTTTCATTATTACCCGTCATAGTTGCAACAATAATTGGGTTGTTAGTTGGACTTTTTCAGACGGTAACTCAACTACAAGAGCAAACTTTGCCTTTTGGATTAAAGTTAATTGGTGTAATGGGGTGTTTATATTTACTATCAGGTTGGTATAGCGAAGTTCTTTTAAGTTATGCGCATGAAGTTATTAAATTAGCTCTATCGTGATGTAATATTATGCATATAGATACCAATTTTTATTTTAATATTTATAATTTTTTATCTCATTTAGTGATCATAGCATCGCGTATTTTTCCAATATTTTCTATTATTCCATTTTTATCTAACAATATTCTATCTCCCACAATAAAATTTCCTCTTTCATTATTTATTGCTATGGGGGTATGGCCATATGATGCATATGAGTTACCTCAATTAGAATCGATGGGTTATTTAGTTATCTTGTTAAAAGAAGTTATTATTGGATTAATGATTGCTCTTTTTATTTCTTTACCTTTTTGTGTTTTACAAATAACCGGAAATATTATTGATAATCAAAGAGGAGCGACATTAAGTAGTAGTATTGATCCTATTAATGGTGTAGATACATCCGAACTGGCTAATTTTTTTAATTTATTTGCGGTGACACTATTTTTAGCTAATGATGGAGTGATAACAACTTTAGAAATTTATCATCATAGTTATCGTTTGTGGCTACCTTTTTCAATGAAATTTCCATCAATTTCAAATATCTTAACTTTTATTTCTTATGCAATTTCAAAAGCAGTAATGTTAGCGAGTCCATTAATTATTATTTTTCTGGTCACTGAAATTATGCTTGGACTGCTTGGTCGATATGCTCCACAATTAAATCCCTTTTCTATTGCTTTAACTGTTAAAAGTCTAATTTGTTTTACTATATTGATGATTTATTTTTCTTCATCGTTTAGTGAAACGGTATTAATCATGCAGGAAATATCTTTTAAACTAATGCAAAACAGTATCTAATGGAAAGCTATGTCAGCAAACAAAACAGAGAAACCAACACCTAAGAAATTAAAAGATGCAGCGCAAAAAGGAAAAAGTTTTAAAAGCAAAGACTTGGTTATTAGTTGCCTTATTTTTTTAGGTTGTTTATATTTGACGAATTATATTAATTTTACAACTATAATAGAAATTTGGGCAAATACATTAAAAAATAATCATAGTATCACACCACTAAATTATACTTTTGTTCTTTTTTTTACGGCGTTAAAGATTTTTTTACCTTTTCTTTTTTTATGTATATTAATTATTATGCTCACAACAATGGCACAGACAGGATTTAAAATTGCAACTAAAGTATTAAAATTTGATTTTAATAATTTAAATCCTATTAATGGGGTTAAAAAGATATTTAGTATTAGAACTATAAAAGATTTCATTAAAACATTTTTATTTATTATAATATTTTTTATTGTTACATATATTTATTGGAATAATAATAAAAAAATTATTTTTTCTCAAATTTATTTAAATATTGAAAGTGTTTTCATAGTTTGGAAAGAGTTAGTTAGTAATTTTATTATTATTTTATTATTATCATCTTTCATTATTTTAATTTTAGATGCAGTTGCAGAATATTTTATTCACATTAAAGATTTAAAGATGGATAAAAATGAAGTTAAGCGTGAATATAAAGAACAGGAAGGAAATCCTGAAATAAAATCAAAAAGAAAAGAATTGCATGTTGAGATTTTATCCGAACAAGTAAAAAGTGATATTGAGAGTTCCAAATTTATGATCGCTAATCCAACACATATTATTATTGGTATCTATTTAAATCCACAAATAGTTGCAATACCAATGGTTTCGGTATTGGAAACCAATCAACGAGCACTGGCTGCACGTGCTTATGCTGAAAAAGAGGGCGTACCGGTGATAGAGAATATTGTATTAGCACGTCGAATATATAATACACACCAACTTTATTCTTTTATTAATTTAGAGGAAATTGGTGAAGTAATTAAAATTCTAAGTTGGTTGCAAAAAGTTGAAAATGAGTGGGATAACTAAATCACATAAAGAATTACTTTTTGTATGAGCGTTATTTATGTGAACATGATTTATTTATCTGTTTTAATTATGAAAATGAATGCTAATAGCAATTCAGGAGATTTACTATGCCCTGTAATAATGAAAATATATCTCTTACTCAGAATGAACAAGATAGTTTTGGGCTTGAGGAAACTATTCTGACAGTTATGAATACGGGTGCAACACTAAAAGATATCTATGAAATAGATGAAAATGTTATAGAGAATATTTACGCGCATGCTTATGAATTTTATCAACAAGGTAGGCTAGATGAAGCCGAAAAGTTTTTTAAATTTCTATGTATGTACGATTTAAAAAATGCGGATTATTTCATTGGGTTAGGCGTTGTCTATCAGCTTAAAAAGGATTATGCCAAAGCTTGTGATATTTATGCTTTATCTTATGTAATGGCAAAAGATAATCATTGTCCTGTTTTTTATTCAGGCCAATGCCATTTACAAATGGGTGATATTGCTAAAGCCCTTTATTGTTTTGATTTGGTTTGTAATGAAAGTACGGATGCTAAGTTAGTAAAAAAAGCTGAAGTTTATCGAAAAGTTATTAAAGAAACGAGATTATCAGAATCAGAAGTGAAAACGGAAAGTTCAACTTCATAATAACATATATATAATTAGGAGTTATTATATGGGAGAGATAGACACATTAAATATAAGGAAAAATTTTTCTAATAATTTTAATAATGAAAATGTCAGTGATGATCATTTTAATGAAATTGCTAGCGTTATTAAAAATAAAATAACTATTTCTCCCAAAGAAAGAACTCAATTAAATAATAAAGCTAAGTTAGAGCTAATTCTAAAATCAGATCCTAATAATGAGGTTTCTAACAGCTTAATCGATATGCCACAAATTAGAAAGCCAAATTCTTCACTGTCAGGAAAAGGTAACTTATTATTTATCTTGGCTGAAATGCAAAAAATTACTATTGATCTTCAAGGGGAAAATTTAAAACTAAGAATTGAAATGTTTAACATTAAATTAAAAGCTAAGACTGAAAATGCTAATCAATTATCAAGTGAAATTGACCAGCTGAATCATGAATATCAACAACAATTAGTGTGTTTAAATAACATGATGATAAAACTACAAGAACTAAAATCTTGTAAACAAACACTTGAGGATGAAGTTAGCGCTAAAAAAAATGAACTGGATAGCAAGCAGCTAGATTATAAAAATATAACAGAAAATATAACAGAAAATATAACAGAAAATCTTACTGATAATAGTTTCTTATTAGAAAAAAAATTAGAAGAAGAAATAAATGGGCTTGCTAATTTTGTTAACCAAAAAGAAAATGAATTAATTGAATTAAATAACTTATTTGAGATGAAATCAAATGAGTGTGAAGCTGCTATTAATAATGTAGCGCAATGTGCTGATTTACTTGATGATGCACTAAATAAATTGCGTGAATTTAAAGCAAATGAAATAGAAAGCGATAAACCTATTGAACAGCATATTGAAGAAGCTCTGTCAAACACAGCTAAGTTGTTAGAAATTTTAACAACATTAATTATTACTATTGGTAATAGTACTGTTGATAAATTAAAGGATGATCTTGAGATCAATCGTAAACGAGCGACGGCGAATCAAAATGAACTGAAACGCAAAGCGGAAGAATATGAACAACAGGTACAAAAAGCTGAAGAAACGCAAAAAATAGCCAAATGTGTCGGACAAATTTTGGGTGGTTTGGTTATGGCTATTGGTGCAGCGGCTGCGTTATTTGGCGGCGCTGGTATTGCTTTAATGGCGGTTGGTGTAGCGTTATTAGCAGCAGATTTTATTGCCGAAAAAGCGACAGGTCGATCATTAACCGATAGGATCATGAGTCCGTTAATGGAGCATGTTTTTATGCCATTAATGGAGATGATAGGTAAAGTTGTCGATGCGATATTGGAATATACGCCACTTGGTAATTTATTAAAAGAGATCGATAAGGCCGCTGGCACTGATTTATCATCAATGGTCAAAGCCATTGCAACTGCGGCGATCGCGGTTGCGGCAATTATTGCTTTAGCTTATGTGGCAAAATCGGCGGCAAAATTTCTTTTTGAAAAAATGTCACAAACTTTTATCAACTCCATTATGCAAGTCGCTAAACAAGCTATTACTCAGGTAATAAAGAAAATTATTCCCAATGCAGTAAGAAATATGAGTAATCAAACATCAGTGGCGATAAAAAAAATAATTAATGAATTTACAAAAAAATTAGAACAAGTTGCCAGTAAGATTTCAGCGATGATGGAAAAAGCAACTCAACACGTTAATGAGTCAGTATTTAAAAATATGAAGTTAAGTACGCCAGAAGAAATTTATCGTTTGATGAGAATTACTGGCAATCGATTAGCTATGGCTAATCAAGCGATCATGTTTAGCAATACAGCAACACAAGGAGGATTGAGAATTAATGTTGCCAATGCTGAGTTACAGAAAGCCAATATCAATGCTGATATGTTGTTTGATCGCTATGAAATTGACCGTTTAATGGATGATTCACAGCATTTATTTACAACTTATAAACATCAGCAAGAGGGCATCATGAAATTATTTTCTGATATAACAGAGATAATTACTGCTCAAAATGATACTAGTAAATATATCAGTAAGTCTTTGCGTGCTTAAATTAAAGAGGAAAATATGACAGCAATAAGTAATTCTGATAATAAAGCTATCTCATACCCAACTAATCCTAATATTGATGATGTAGAGAGTATTTCTAATACGGAAAAACCTTCTTTAGCTGGATCTGCGCCAACAGCAGCTAATATAAAAAATATAATAAATAATATAAATATAACAGACGATGAATTAGTAAAACCTGTATTACGAAAACCTGTCAAGATTGGTGGAAAAGATTTAGCTAGTGATGTAAAAGACGCTGTTGAAAGCTTACTCGCTAAGGTTGAAAATCGCTCAGAATTATTTAACTTTTTGCAATCAGTTAAAGATAAAGAAGGGCTTATCAACATTGATGATAACATAAATGATAGCAATCATTTTGAGATCACCCGATTGGCTAATGGCTATACCGGTAACCTGGATAAATTAATTCAGGCAATGTTGATGGCGGCTTTAACTCAGTTAGAAACGCGTCGTCATTTAGCCAATATGGAGGTAAAGATCGCCTATGATTCAATTAAATCAAGTGCTAATAATATGGTTGAAGCGGCGCAGGAAGGGAAAAAACAAGCAATGATAACAGCAGGGGTTTCCATTACCATGGCTGGTCTTGGTACTTTTGGGTCAATTAAAAGTTTATCTAAACAAAATTCGTCATTGAAACTTCATGATACTCAAGCCGTTAAATTAAATGCAGATGCAATAGAGCAGCGAAATGCGGCCTACAATGCATCTCGTGCCGGTACAGATAATGACACGGCAGCAGTTTTTATGGCTCAATCACAGGAATCTCAAACCCAAGCACAGATGTTTCAGTTAACTGGACGAGAAACGCAAAATCAGGCGCAAAAAGGTTTAGTGGCGGCAAATGCGCTAAATCAAAATTCAGCCGTGGTAGGCCAGATGGCCGGACAGCAGAATGCAACAGTGCAGGCAGAAAAATCAGCGCAATCGCAGGTTGATTTGGCAAAAGAACGTGCCTTTAGTGACATAGCGCAAATCTCTAAAAAAGCCCAAGATGAATTTCAAGCATTATTAAAACAAATATTAATGTCGCTCTCGGAAGAATGTCAACGTAGAGCGCAAACTTGTCGATCTATTATTGGATAATATGTTTCTGACATTTGAGATAAAAAGTAATCTGCTAGACTAATACGACTGAAATTTAAGGCGAATATTAAGCGCCCTGATTAGAATTTTTAGTCAAGCTCCTTACAGGTATGAAAATGGAAATTAATAATCCCGTTTTAAATAAGGCATCATTTTTTTATAAAAATGATGATAATGGTGATAATACAAATAGTCATTATTCCCAAGCAAGTCATAGCAAAACGGTTATTGCTAATCAGGATGTTGAATTAAATCAACTAGAATATTTGCGTAACCGTAATGAAGATTTAGTTAGGAAAAATAAAAAGTTAATTCAGGCAATGGAAACTCCGGCAGGGAGTGAAAAAGCAAATCAGCAGGCAGAAAAGATAAATAATAATGAACGTTTGTTGTCATTTGCAGACGCCCTGCGTGGTGGCCAACAAATAGAAAGTCAGGAAATAGCATCGTATTTGGATATCCTTGATTATGAGGGAAAAAACAGAGAAGTGACTGCTAGAAAAATTAGAAAAATGCGTAGTGCAATAGATAAATATACAGAAGAAAATATACCTGGTGCCAAAAATTCATTATTTAATAATACTAATGCTTCTCAGATTAAATCAAGCCGAGAAATCGCTATAAGCTTATATGAAAGTATTACTAATATTAATAAAGATTATTTAAAAGTTTTTCAGGATAGCGCTAAATCTTATGCGGATGCGCTAAGAGAACTTAATGAAATACTTGCCTCATTTAAAGATGCTATTAAAACTGATAAAGATACGATTGAATTTAAGTTTGATGAAACAAAAAAGATAATTGATAAGCTTATAGCGCTAAAAGACAAATATAAAGATAGAAGGCTGGTACCCGCTGAAGGTTATCTAAAAAATCAAGGTGAGGCGGAGGCATGGTTTAGACAGCTTGGTTTGAATAACAAAAAATGCATCTTTGATGACGGAAAAAATATTTATCTTAAAATGGATATAAGCTTTATTGATGAAATAATCAACCAGTTTCCAAAGGTTAGCGATAAAAAAGGTGAAAAAAAATTTTTATCAGATGTTAAATATAATTCAGCACGGTGGGCGGCATGGCAATCTGGTTTCGACCAATTTAAAACAGAAGCACAAACCATTTCACAAACGGTGACGCAGAAATATTCAAATGCGAATGCTATTTACGATAATGTTATTAAAATATTGACCAATACAATTAGGGAATTACAAGAATCGAATAAATCATTTCTTACTATTTAATAATTGGAGAGGAGTTATGCCTAATCCATCTTGTATTAGTAAAGCTAGTTTAACCGCAAATTTTAGTCAGCCCATAGATCCAACTAATTATCCTGAAGATACATCAAATGTGTACGTAAGTAAGATCCTGAAAGTTAGTAATAGTAATAAAGATTCGATAGCGGGTATTGTGTATCCTAAACAACCTAATATAGTGGTTAACCATAGAATTGATAGTAATATTGATAAGAGTGATACTGTTTCATTAAGTGAACGTATATATGAAGCTAAGATTAAAATGCCAGATCAAAAAACAGCAATAGTGATGAGTTTTGATCGTCAATTAGATCGATTAGAAAAGAGCAGTCAGTTAATTTTAAATCGGTGCATGGAGATATTCAAAAAACATTCTTTTAACCAACTAAACAAAAAACAAAAAGAATATCTCTATATTTTTATTGCGTTAAATAATTTTATATTAACATCAAATTTAGTTAAGAATAATAAAAAGAAAATATATGAAGAATTTAATGATTTTTTTAAAAAAGTAGTAGATTATAAATGTGATATAAGCATATTAAATGGCACAACCACTAGCTACGTAAAAGATACGCTTAAATTCCAAAAAATGGCTAAATATTTATTAACTAGATATAGCGAAACTATAAATAAAAATGGATTATCATTTGCTGATTATATCAAAGAGCTTGCATTAACAGAATTATATGCTCATTTTAAGCAATATGGTATAGAGCATAGAATAATTGATAGTGAAATAGAAAATGGACAGCTTTTTTCAGCAGGATTTAATATTTTTTATGATAAAAGAATGCTAACTATCAATAATGAAGCAGATATTTTAATGCGCTTTAATAATATAGTTAATTGTGAATTTATTGCTTTTAATTCATTAAATTTTTCAAACAAATATGGTATAGAAGCAGCCGCTGCTAGTGATATTACACAAAATCACCATAATGATAATTTTTGTACCCAATCAATTGAAAATAATAAAGGTATTTTTCAACAACTATCAGATGAAGCGAGTGCTCCGCTTGAAACATTGGCAACTAATTTTCAAAATGTTAAATATATTATGGGATGGAAGCCAGAGTATCGATTAGAATTTCAACCGGAATATAATCCCAAAAATACTTAATTTGTCAATTGTTATTGTTGAATTATATAAATAATTAAAGTTATATTAGTAAAAATGTAGTTAAAATTTTATTTTATAAATAAAACAATTTATTTGCTTAATAATTATAATTTAAAAATATCAAATTTAATAAAATAGTGCTCTGTTTTATAATATAGTACTATATTATTTTTAATAAATTTTTTTACTATCTACGTTGAGATAATATAATACATAGATAATTTAGGTTTTAAAATGATAAATAATATTATTGCAAAAAGTTTCAATTTATCCATTGCAGAAATTTCAGCAGAAATGCATTTAATATATGATTGTATGGCTGATTCTTTAATGTTAATAGATTTATTTATTGAGCTAGAAAATTATTATCAGATAAATTTCACCCGTAAAGATATTGAAAATATAGAAACTGTTGGTGATATCTATAATTTTTTAGGTTTATCTGAATTAGTTTTAAATAAAAAAAATTAATTACATTAGTAAATATTACATGGTTTATTTTTTTATTTGCTAATTATCATTATAATTTGATGATTATCTGATTATGCTTTTTTTTGTAAAAAAATGTATTGTAGTCAAAAGTAATAATTAGATAAGTATTAACTGTATGGAGATGAATAAAGATAAACAACTTGTTTTTAGGATCCTAAATGGAAAACTAGCTGGGTGTGAATTTTTGCTTGATAATCTTCATACTGTTTTTATGGTCACAAATGATAACACTATTGAGACGATACATAAGGGAACCTCATATCCAAATAACCTTATTTATATTCCTTATATTGATCGTGAATATAGTTTTGAAATAATTATTGAAAATAATACATTAAATGCTAATGGTAATATTATTGTTAGGGAAATCAGTAATGAAAATGTAAATAATGAAAAAAGTATTATCTTGAATGAAATAAACCATGTTAACGACCTTTCATTTGCGATTCGTAACATAGGTGATAGCTTTAGTGAAGAGGTTTTACATTACCGTTACCCGATTATTGATATAACGGCAGAGAGATTTTCTCCAGTCAAGAAAAATTATTTAGCCATTACATTATTTTTTTTATTGATATCATTAGTGATAGGTATTTGCGCTTATTTTTATTTTACTAGTGAACAAAGAAAAATATCTAAGCTTTCTGTTTTATTGCGTAATGATTTAGAACATTATCGAATAAGTTATGGGCAGGATAACATTATATATCTGTTAGCAAACAAAGAACGTTATGTATATCATGCTATAAAGTTATTAAATAATAGCGATGATGCTAGTCAAGTGAAAGTATTGTCAAAAAAAAAGCAAATAAGAGCTCTTTCTAGCTGGTTAAGAAAAAATTTTCCGCTAGTTTATTTTCATGCTATTGAGCTGGATAAAGCTGAGCAGCCAGTCCTATCACTTAGTAAAGAAAGGGCAAGCTTAACAGATAAAGAAAAATCTTATCTGATCAAAAAATTAAAAAAAGATTTTTTATTTATAAAAAATGTAGTTTTTAAGTCGATCAGCGATAAGTATATTGAAAATATTTCAGAAAATGGAATTAAAAAACTAAAAATAAATTATAAAAAAATTGTCTCTAAAAATAGTATTACTTTTTTTATCTTAGATAATTTAAGTGATCAGGAAATACAGTCAATAAAACTATTTATTAATAATTTTTATCAAAATTGGGGAAAAAATTATATTTATTTTACTATTGAGTTAAATAGTGACTGGCTACAAGATAAATCTTTTAGGTATGGTAGTAAAAATTATATACGTACTTCTCCATTTCACTATTATTTTAATAAAAATTAACAGGAGGTTTATATGGCGGCAACAATTGGCAGTAGCAACGTTAATAAAGCTAATACTGGTCACAAACAAGAGAAATTTGATGCAACACAGTCTGTTGGTGGTTATCTGGTTAAAACAGCGGCAAGCTTTGATAATGGTGTGAAAGAAATGAATACCGCTCTTAATAACACCTTAGGTGAATTAACTAAGGATCCATCAAATCCGATGCTGTTAGCTAAATATCAATCTCTACTTTCTGAATATACTCTGTATCGTAATCTCCAATCTAACGTAATAAAAGCGCTTAAAGATGTTGATAACAATATTATTTCCAATTTCCGTTAAAATTAATGGAAAAATATTTTTTTATTAAGAGTGATTTATGATAACAAAAATTATTAATTCTTTTGTTAGTAATCATATTACTGATATTGTTAAGTTACATCCTGGTTTGGACGGCTTAGATAATTATTTAATAGCGCATTTTGCTAGGCTATCTCATACAACCAAAATGGAATACGAACAAATATTGAATATAGCAAATAACCCAGCAAATTATTCGGATCCAAAGTGTTTAAGTTATCTTCAACAAAGGACGGCAGATTATAATTTACGCCTTTCTCTGTTACAAACGCTCTCTCGCAAAGGAGTAACCGCGGTTGAAACATTATTAAAAACCTAGTATGAAAAAATTTTATCTCAACTTAATTTTGTTATTGCTGTTATTAACCGGTTGTAATCAACAGGAATTACTTAAAAATTTGGATCAAAATCAAGCTAATGAAGTGATAGCTTTATTACAACAAAATAATATTGATGCTTATAAAAAAGAGAGCGCAAAATCGGGTTATATTATTTATATTGAAAAAGAAGATTTTATTCCGGCGGTAGATTTGATTAATCGTTACGGTTTACCACGTAAACCCAGATTAGAAATTGCGCAAATGTTTCCGTCTGATAGCTTAGTATCATCACCGTTAGCTGAAAAAGCACGCCTCTATTCAGGTATTGAACAGAGGTTGGCACAATCTTTACATTCTATTGAAGGCATCGTAACGGCTCATGTGCATATTAGCTATGAGTTAAATAGTCTTGAAAATAAAAAAGAGCACAAATATCATGTCTCGGCATTAATTAAATATAATGATACGATCAAGGATGTAAACCTATTAATTAACGATATAAAAAGATTTTTAAAAAATAGTGTAAATGGCGTAAGTTATGATGATATTTCTGTAGTTACCACAGAAATGGAACAGATAAATCGATTAAAATCAATATCCAATCATCAGGGTACAACCTCTAGTTTTATATGGTTATTTTTTGCTAATATTTTTATTATCTTAATTATCTGTTTTCTATTTTTCTTGATAAATAAAAATAGAAAGGTACCAGCATTACTTACTATGAATAATAATTCTATGACAAATTTCATTAAAGAAAAACTTATTCTAAAAGATAGAAGTAATAAATAAATGGTTATGATGTCTAGTGATACAATTAATTTTTTCTTATATGATCCGATATCTTGGATGCATAGCGATCATTTTTCTCTTCCTGCAATTTTTAATAATAAAGCTTGTCGGTCGATTTTTAATAGTGTAGTAATAAATTTTTATTCCCTGCCGATTGATAGCACTTTTAATTGCAACCATATCGAAAGATATATTATAAAAAATTGGAATGTAATATTGGAAGTTTCCTTTATGTTAGCTTGTTTACGCTATCGTTCACTATTATTTCGCAGTGGAAAAATAGTAAAATTAGATGAAAGTATAAGAAATTTTTGTGAGTTAAATATTATTGATGATTTCGTGTTTGTCGCAAAAAACAATTTTTCTGATATTGATTTATGGTTATTGGCCAGAAAAGAAATATATATATATCAAGATTATTTGTCAGATACAGTAATGAAAAGATTGGCGATATTATTTCCTCGAATAGACAATGATGATTATAACTTCGCTAAAATAAATCCGCAATTTAATTTATTAAAATTGGCTGTTCAATATGCAAAAAGATATCAATAGTCTCAATATAATAGATAATGTCTTATTAAAAAAAGAGATATTGACTGAACATAATAAAGCATTTTCAATTACTGAAAAGTCTAAAAATTATGCCGAGGCTATAGTCAAAAATGCAGTTAAAGAGTCGGATAGAGTAAGCAAAGAAGCATTTTTAATTGGCTACAAAGCTGGGTTAAAGAGTATAATTGACAATATTATCTGTTATTTTAAAAATTCTGATGATATTTATCATGCAATTCAGCAAAAAGTACTAAATCAAATTAATCAATGTTTAAATAAGATTATTGATGATGAAAAATTAGTTGCTTATTTTATCAATAGCTGTTTAGCTAGTTTTTCTAATAATTTAGAGAAAGATGAACTTATTATTATTCAGCCAGAATTATATAAAAAGTTAGACTATAAAATTGTTAATTGTATTGAGTTCAAACAAGAAAATATTATTTTTGATTATCATGCTGAAAACTATTTTCTTATTAAATATAAAGATAATATGATTAGACTTGAACATAACTTGATATTAGAACATATAAATTTATCTATACAAGAAAAATATTTTTATAAAGAAATGATCGAAAATATTGATCAACTTATCGATAATCTTTCACTTTTAGGAAAAAACCATGAAAATTCCGATGATGAATAATATTATGTCATCTATTATAGAATCTCCTATTACCGAAACAACTAAATCATTAGATGATAGATTAAAAGAAAATGGAAAAGCTACAAATTATCATGATTCCTGCACGGTAAATAAAAAAACTGGCGTAGATCCCCTTTTCTATAGTCAACTACGTGAACTATATGAAAAAGCTGAAGAAAGCGAAAAGGAAGGATTATAAATGGTAGGTAAAACAATTTTTATTTATCTTATCATATTTTTTTCTTGCATTATCAGTGGTTGCCATACTTTTCCTGATCAGAATATTTCACCAATTAGCGGTTTAAATAACAATCTAGAATGTGCAAAGGTAAAAGGTAATTTCAATAAATTTACACCGATTGTTTTGTATAAGGGAATGGTCGATTGTATAAAAATTAATCAATATAAAAATGGTATGTTTCTTTATTTATTAGCCGGAAGTTATACCTATTACGATGCCAATCGTATAAATACTTTTTATGCCAGAAAAGTTCATCATGATTTATTGACTGAAAATTTAGCTTTTTTAACAAAAGCTGAATATAACTCCTTTTGGATTATTTTAAATAAATTTATGCAGCAAGATAAGCAGAAAAGGATGATCTGTAGCAAAATTGAGCAAGTTGGAGCACCTGATTATCAACCCATTTATATGTTGAGAAATAAAGTTAGTACCATCTCACGGTATGAGATTGATTATGTTTTATTTAAAAAAAGTTTAAATAATTACATGAATTGTTAATATAAATAGTTGACAGCTCTTTTTTATAAAAAATAACTTGTTTATCATAAGTTAGCCTTTTATTTTATTTAAATATTATATTTTAGTATTTATTAATTTTCTCATCATGATTATGATTAATATTTAAGTTAATATAACTTCATGCTAAATGTCTCATTTGATGGTGAATATTATGGATTGTATAAATTATAATATTGGACAAATGATAAGAAAAAAAAGACAAAAATTGCAAATTTCAGCCGCAGATCTGTCAGCCTTATTAGGTATTAGCCAACAGCATCTTTCTCGCTATGAAAGAGGTGAAGTTAGGATTAATGTTGAATGGTTGATTAAAGTTTCAAGGGTACTAGATATCGCTATAGAAAGTTATTTTGTTAATTCAAGAATTAATTTTTGGGAGGATTATTATAGTATGGGAAATTGTTTAATGGTAACTAAAAATAAACGTTAGTATATGTTCAGTTTATTTTGAACGGTCTATTAAAATTAAAAATTAAGATAATATTGCTATAATTTATAAATAGAATCTTCTTCGTCTCTACAAAAAAATAAACTATATCTTTATTTTTCTTTTTAATAACCAATACAGTGTTATTATCCCCATTTTTTGATAGAAAATGGGGGTTTTTATTGGTTTTAGCTAAATTTACACCAGTATAATTATATTATATTTGGCTTAATTGTATTGAATAAATTATTCCTATTTGCTAGATAACTATTTGATAATATAAGGAAATATATGTTTTCTGACGGTTATTCTTCTATTGCTAATTATTATTTTATAAAAGTAATTTTATTTTTAAAAATAATTTGTTGTTTAATCGAGATATTTTATGGAAATAACTTCTAGTCGTATTACAAATATAAATCCTGGCAAATTAGACACGGACAATGAGAGTAATAATAAGCTAAAGAAAGACAAATTAGCAAAACATATATTAGATGAAAAACCGACGACGGTGATATCGTCAGATAGTGCGCTTGAAATCACTGATCATTTTGAAATGATGAATGCAAGGAGTGCTCAGCGCGCAGAAAATATACGCAATACACAAGTAAAGAAAACAATTTCAAGCGAAATTCTTGTTGATATTCTAAATTTAATTAATGCTGCTGACAATAATATCAAACATCTAAATAACATAACTGGGTTGGATTATTATGTTACAGTCAAAGATAAAATTGATACCAAAAAATTACAACTAGAAAATTGTCGACAGCAATTAACGGTATTAAAAACAGATGAACAGAAATATAAAATAATACAAAATGAAATATTTGGAATTGAAAATGATATTGAAGTTTGTCGTAAAGTATTGTTGATAGCAGAAAAATCCACTCGTGTTCATCAACTAAGTACACTAGGCTTTTCAATAAACACAATTCCTATTTTTCGGTTTATTCAAGCGTTAAGCAATACAATTGCAAAAAATTTTCATTATTCCTTTTCCGCCGATAGTAATAAAGCATTTATTTATGGATTAGATAATATTATTAGTTTAATCGATCAAACTGATAAATGTGTTTCTGATCACTATTTAAATATGATAGAAGCATTATATGAAAATAAATTAAAAAGTATAGTAAAAACACCGATACATTTTAATAAAGAAAATCTGATTCAGCATATAATTATACTTAATGTAGACGGTTGGAAAAATAAAACTGTGGCAGAAAAAGCAGAAGTATATGAAATGATTAATGCAGCAAATAAAATAATAACAAGACTTAATAGAGGTAAAGCTAAAATTAATCCAGAAATAGAAACATTAAATATTTATGCAATATCTGTTTTAGCCTCTATTTATGAAACTGATGCACACGTGTTTGGTAAATTAACATTAGATGATATTACATCAACTGAGTATGTTTATAGTTATAAAGATCAAAATGGTAGAACACAAGTTGATACAACCACTATTCATGAATATATGTTACGACATATAAAAGAAATTGATTCTCCTTTATCAAAAAGAGATCATATTAAACTAAAATTTCCGGCTGAATTTCAACCTGGTTTAATTTATTATCTGGAAGAAGAGTGTGAAAATATTAAAGAACATTATTATTTTATTAAAAATTTTCAAAAGTTAGAACAAGAATTAAATGATATTAATAAATTAATACCAAGCTCAGCTGAATATTTAACTAATTTTTTATCTAATTTAGAAGCTAAATATCGGGTGCTACCTCTTTCTTTAACAGATGAAGTAGATTATAAAATAACTAAAGAAGGTTTAGGATCTTTAAGTAGTTTTGATCCAGTTAGCAAATACAAAAAATTTACAATATATGATATTCTTATAGGTTTGGACAGAAAATATATATCACAAGAATTAGGTTATATTAATTATTCTTTAAATAGAAAATTTCCACATAAATATAATAAAAAAATAATCGAAGAAATAGATTCAGTTGATATTCAAAATGATTATATTAATAAGATAGAACAATTAAAAAATAATGGTAATTCGAAAAATAATTTTTATCACTATATTGATACGTTACTTACTGTTTATAACAATAAAAATAAACCCTATTATCTTATCGAAAATTGCCCATCATTGTTAGTTTATGCACAGCATGAAATAATGGATCGCACTGGGAATGACCAAATTAATTATCAAAACCTCCATCCTGAGCATACTCCAATTAGTGTGATCTCGATTATTACCGGTCAACGTCTGCAATTTAGTTCATTACGTGATATGAAAAATAAAATAAAAGATAATAAAGAAATAAGTGCCTGGTTTAATTATCACTTTCCGCTAGCTCATAAAATGGCTGCTGCTGAATTAAGACTAATAAAGAAGGGTAAAGATTATTCTTATTTATATGAAAATATATTAGAAAAGTATCTGGCCGATATAGATGTATTAGTTTTTTCTCATAGTGAAGATAAAATATTTATCATATTGGAATATATTAAATTATTTATAGCACCTGTTTTTTTTATGAGCCCTGTAGCTGGATTTTTATATGGTAGTTTAATTTCTGTTTTACCTTTACTTGGCCAGGCTGCTAATAGTGATACTGAAGAAGAGCGCAATAATTATCTAAAACAAGCCGCCTTTGCGATGGCTTTAGAAGTTGCGGGTAGAGTCACTCTTGTGGTTTTAAAAAAGATAATTTCTAAGGCAGCGACGCTCTATGCCAAGACTAAATTAGCTAAAGATGTATTTGTTGCACCAAATAATATTGTGGATGATTTGACCCATTATGGCATAAATCGAACTGTTACAGCTAGTTTAGCGCTAGGAACAACAAGGATGACGTTGCAACCACAGAATATTAATAAAACTATGAGTTATATAGGATTGGCGCCGAGAAATCGCATAAGGGAGGCTATTCGCTCAAATATGTTGGCTGGGATAAAGTATGAATCAGCTGAACTTTACATTGCTGATATATTAAAACAAGCAAATATCATTACTGAACTACAAGAACGCTCATTAATAGAAAATTTAAAGAAGGCAAAACATTATACTGATTTTTTGCCTAATAGTGATTTATTTAATGATGTGCAAAAAATAACAACCATAGATGATCTTTTGCAAATTAAACAAGGACAACTTGTTGTTTTTACCAAAACAGTGACTAATACAGACAGGCCAGTACATGCGATGGTTAGTGTTGGTAATGGCCGTTTTGCCGGTATAAAAAATAGCCTATTAGATGCCAGTTTAGGTGATGGCAAGAAAATTATTACGGCAGAACAACTAGGTCAATTTGAAGGTGGTATTTTAAAACATTCTGGTTCATTGGAAGTCGGTGGATTAAATGTCTGGGCCGGTTATCCCAAAGGCGCAAAATACAGCTATGGTCAACCAATAGAGCAGGTTGCTAAAAAATTAGCCTCAGAGCCGATGGCAGATTCAGCAAAATGTATTGCTGAACTATTAGAGCAATCAGGTGAGTTATCTTCCGAGCAAGCATTGGTATTCTATAGTGTGGCGAAATCACTATATTCTTCCACTAATCATCAAAGAGCGTTACAACAATTGTTGACTCAGCAAAAATAAATTAATCATTATTCAGAATTGGCGTCATTACCTAAAGGTAGCCTAGTTGCTTTTCACGAAAATAATTTTTCTGTTAAGAAATTAATGGTTAGCTTGGGTGATGGAAAATTTGCCATTAGGCATACCGATCGTTTGGAATTGGTTTTTGGTGGTAATTTTACCCAACTGGCTGATGGTAAATTTGGTCCCTATCAAGTAACGGCAGGTAAGGTTAACTTATTGGCGATGCGACAAGCGTCATTGTTAGGTAAAGATTCCATTTTTGGTTTAAAAGGTAATAAATTACTGATTAGGGCACATGGGGCACCATCGATTATTAATTATATGGATTCAATAGAATTTGCCAATGTTGTTAGAGGTTTAATGTTAAGAACACAAGATACGATTGATTTACGAAGTGTCGGCGCTATCGAGTTACAATCATGCTTTGGCGCTTATGGTAGGTATCCTTCTGGGCAGGTTTTAGCCAATGAATTAGGCAAAAAAGTCACAGCTTACCCGCTAACATACAGTGAAAAGATTGCGCAAAATCCCGAATGGTGGCGGCCATACCCTAAGACATTTATGCCAGCGAGTGATTTAAATTTTACCCAACAATGGCTAATTAATCAGCAACACATGCGCAATCATAACTTTTGGAATAAATTACTTGGACTCTACAAAAACGTTACAATGGTTAATAGTCGCCTTGCCCGGGCAGTAGAACATAATAAAGCGGACAACATTATTGAATCAATGACCCACGATATAGCAAAATTAGTGTTAAAAAAAATGAGCATTGATGATTTCTTACAATTGCATACAGAATATTATAGTGACGGTTTAACAGAGGTTCCGCCCGCTGGGATAAAGTTAGCATTAGAAACTTTATTGGCAAAGGATATACCGGGTAATGAACAAAGTTTTGCTGAACAGATAATTGCTGTTTTCTCGTTAAATAGATATTCATTTCAGTTATTGGATAACTATCTCTCTAATATATAATCGCCTTAACAGATGACAATATTATTAGCCGCTGTAGAGGTAACTGATAATAAATCTGCTTAGCCGTAAAAAATACAGACGCGTTGAATTCTGCTATCCATAACGATGATAGTAGAATCATTGCCGTTAAAAAGGTATTAAAGGTGTCTGGTGTTAAAACACTTTTCCGCTCGGATATCTTAGAAGATTGGTATGAAAATTTTTACTATTTAACGCTGGATATTGCGGTTAAGCATTAAAAGTTATTGCTGTGCTTGCAATAGGATAAATATCATTATCAATGACAGTGGCAAATTTTTTATTTAAATTTTTAAAAAAATACTTTTATTTTTTTAATTAAATTTTAAATTAAAAATAAACATTAAAATCAGCAAATAAAATTTGCCATATCTTTATCTATTAATGAAATAGTATTAGCTTTAATGCCAAATTAAAAACTATCAAAATTATCTTTACTAATTATTTTAATAAGTAACAAAATAAAGAAATGACTTTATTGAATTTTTTATTAATTGTGTTTTGTAAGATATTTATTTTGAGGATGAAAAATGACTAACCTAGCATTTAAAAGTAGTCGTTGGACTAGAGCGGATGTGCTTAAAGTTTGTATTGATGATCCAACAACAACGCAGCCACTTATTGATTATAATTTTCCGGTTATGGATGAAACGTTGTTTATCTGGGATACCATGCCGCTTAGAAAGTTAGATGGAACGATTGTTTCGGTTAATGGATGGTCAATCATTTTTACGTTAACGGCCGAAAGACGTCCAGATTTATTTAAATACGAAGATGGCCGCTACGATATAACGAGTGATTGGCATGATCGTCACGGTCGTGCTCGTATCTGCTTTTGGTATTCAAGAGATGGCCAAAGTTGGGAATTCGGTGGTCGAGTGATGCAAGAAGGGGTTTCACCTACTAGTAGAGAATGGGCTGGAACACCGATTCTTATGAATGATAAAGGTGAAATAGAGTTATATTATTCCTGTGTAACCCCTGGTGCATGCATGGCTAAAATTTGTGGTCGGGTTGTTACAACGAACAGTGATGTTAGAATGGTCGGTTTTGACGAAGTGAGCCAGCTATTCTCGGCGGATGGTTTTTATTATCAGACAGAAGAACAAAATCAATACTGGAATTTTCGCGATCCATGGCCTTTTATCGATCCTATCGATGGTAAGCTTTATATGGTTTTTGAAGCCAATGTAGCCGGTGAACGTGGTACACATATTATTACCAGTGATGATATGGGGGACATTCCGCCTGGATATGAAGAGGTTGGCGGGGCGCGTTTTCAGTGTGGTTGTATAGGAATTGCGGTAGCAACAGACAAATCTGGCGAAAACTGGCAGTTACTTCCGCCATTGGTCACTGCTGTGGGGGTGAATGATCAGACTGAACGACCGCATTATGTATTTAAAGACGGTAAATATTATTTGTTTACCGTCAGTCATCAGTACACTTATGCTGACGGTTTAAATGGACCTGATGGGGTATATGGTTTTGTTAGTAACAAGCTGACCGGACCTTATGAACCATTAAATGGCTCTGGATTAGTTCTTGGCAATCCATCGGCTCGCCCTTATCAAACTTACTCACATTATGTTATGCCCAATGGCTTAGTCACATCATTTATTGATAATATTCCTAATCCTAATATCGATGATGGTAAAGGACAATATCGCATTGGTGGAACTGAAGCACCAACGATCCAAGTCAAAATTGAAGGAAACCGTACATTTATGGTGAAAGAGTTTGGCTATGGTTATATTCCGCCGATGGAGAATATCGTCGTAAGAAAGAGATGTAGTGGTTAACTAGTTTTAGTTGCTAAATCTATTTTAAATTTTGTTCCGATGAATAGTAATTTAAGAATCGTATTTTCTGGTTAATTTGATATTTTCTGTTATTTAATTTATTAGTTTCAATTTATAGCTGGAAAATTAACCTATAACATTGAGTTGTTGCTTTTATACAGCTATTAGCTCATATCGATTAGTCAGTAAGAAAGATAAAATTATTTTGATAGATAATTTAGCATTGATGTAAAAGATTTTTACCTAATAGTCATTGAGAAATAAATATTTATTTGATTTATCAGAAAAGAACTAACCAATTAAATATAAATAAATGATAAATAATAATTTTTTGTTAAAAATAAAGGTAATTTAGCGTTACTATTTATATAGGTATTTATACGCAATACACCGAACGAGTCTATAAACAAAACACAACATGAGAACAAGATAAATAAAAAATAATCTTCAAAATACCTCATATCCATCAACCCGCTACACACCATCAAATGAAGCTAATCGTTGTTTCTGCTCATCGGTCAAACTAAAGGTAAAGTCCTCATGCTCTATCTGCCATGTGCCAAAACTCATCAGAAACGCTAAGGCCGGGTCGATTTTATTAGCCGATTTCTTCTTGTTCGGTTTAATATTGGCGTTTGCATCGGTTTCCATCACTACATTTGCGATCGCCCATGTTAAAACAGGGTCGCCGTTATGGTGGATATTCTGACGATTAACAAACACTTCTGCTGACTTGGCGACAGGGCTTAAACGCATATAGGTTTGTGGGAAGGGTTCAACATCTAAACCTGCACCCTGTAATTG